>CAYMWP010000034.1:0-16466 GCA_964393895.1 uncultured Anaerolineales bacterium
GCGAGGCCTGCCAGGGGCACGGGACGCTGCGCATCGAGATGCAATTCCTGCCCGATATCTATGTCCCCTGCGACGTGTGCCACAGCCGGCGCTACAACCGGGAGACGCTACAGGTGCGCTACAAGGGCCACACCATCGCCCAGGTGCTCGACCTGACGGTGAGTGAGGCGACCGAGTTATTTGCCAACATCCCCAGGATCAAGAGTAAACTCGAAACTCTCCAGGAGGTGGGCCTGGGGTACATCCGGCTGGGGCAGCCCGCGCCCACCCTCTCCGGCGGCGAGGCCCAACGGATCAAGCTCTCGCGCGAGTTGAGCAAGCGGGCGACCGGCCAGACGCTCTACGTGCTCGACGAACCGAGCGTGGGTCTGCACGCCGCCGACGTGGACAAACTCGTCGCGGTGCTCAACCGGCTGGTGGACGCGGGCAACACCGTCGTCATCATCGAGCACCACCCCGACATCATCAAGGTTGCCGATTGGGTGATTGACCTGGGGCCGGAAGGGGGCGACGCCGGAGGCGAGGTCGTGGCCGAGGGGACGCCAGAGCAAGTTGCGCAGTCAAAGACCAGTTATACGGGGCAGTTATTGAGAAACTTGCTAGAGCACGGCGCGCCCTCCGAGCCAGAGCGTAAGCAGCAGAGGTAAGGGAGAAAGCAAAATGCCAAACCAAGCAATTCAGTCTGCCAGGCAGATGACGTGGGAAGAGATGCAACACCTGACGTTGTGGGTCGCGGACAAGCTCCTCGATTCGCTCAAGGGCAAAATCCGCTTGGAGCCTACGCCAGACACGCTGCAACTCGTTAAGGAACGGTTCGGGCTACTGTGCCAGCACGCCAACATCAGCCTGCCAGAAACGCAGCAAAAGCAGCTCTACGAGCACGTGTTGAGCGAACTGGTGGGCTTTGGCCCCCTGGATCCGTTGCTGAAGGACGATTCCATCACGGAGGTGATGGTCAACGGGTCGAAGCAGGTCTACGTCGAACGAGCGGGCAAAGTCACTCTAGCGGACGTTCGCTTCCTCAACGACGAGCACGTGATGAAGATCATCAACAAGATCATCGAGCCCCTGGGACGCCAAGTGAACCGCAGCCAGCCTATGGTGGACGCCCGGCTGCCGGACGGGTCGCGCGTCAACGCCATCATCCCTCCTTGCGCCATAGACGGCCCATCCATCACGATCCGCAAATTCAGCCAGGAGCGCCTCACGGTGAATGACCTGGTCAGTTTCGGCACGCTGACGGAGAATATGGCCAATTTCCTGGAAGCCTGCGTCGTCTCCCGCCTCAACATCATCATTGCCGGCGGCACCGGTTCCGGCAAAACTACGACGCTCAACGTGCTTTCCGGCTACATCCCCAGCGACGAGCGTATCGTGACCATCGAGGATGCGGCCGAGCTGCAACTCAACCAAGAGCACGTGGTGCGCCTGGAGACGGCGACGCCAGAACCGGACGGCACGGGCAAAGTGGCGATCCGAGAGCTGGTCATCAACTCGCTGCGCATGCGTCCGGAGCGCATCATCGTCGGCGAGTGCCGGGGCGGCGAGGCGCTGGACATGCTTCAGGCGATGAACACGGGGCACGACGGCAGCCTGACGACCATCCACGCCAACACACCGCGCGATACCATATCCCGCCTGGAGACGTTGGTGCTGATGGCCGGGATGGATCTGCCGGTGAGCGTCGTGCGAAAGCAAATCGTCTCGGCCATAGACCTGATCGTGCAGCAATCTCGCCTGCGCGACGGCTCGCGCAAGATCACCCACATCACCGAGATACAGGGGATAGAGGGAGATACCATCGTCATGCAGCATATTTTCGTCTTTGAAGAAGAGGGCGAACAAGATGGCAAGGTGATCGGGCGACTGAAACCCACCGGCATCCGCCCAAACTTTACAGATCTATTGATCAGGCATGGCTTTGATCTGCCCCCGACCATGTTTATGGACAAAATACCGGCCGTGTTGGGCGACAGGAAAAGCAAAAGACGGTGAGCGAGTGCGCCGGCATTCCCCTAGACGTTCGCCCCGCTGCACGGCGCACATAGTTAGAGTCGGAGTGAAACGTGAAAGTAAGGAGGCCAAGCGATGGACCTGGGATTAAACGACAAGGTTGCGCTGGTGACAGCCGCCAGCAAGGGGTTGGGCAAAGCGGTCGCGCTGCGGCTGGCCCAGGAAGGAGCTCGCGTCGCCATCTGCGCCAGGAGCCGCGAATCACTACGCCAAGCAGCCGCCGAGATCGAGGCGCAAACGGGGCGCCAACCATTGGCCCTCCCGGCCGACGTCTCCGACCCGGAGGCCGCAGAGATACTGATCGAGGGCGTGCTCGAGCAATTCGGCCGCATTGACGTACTCGTCACCAACGCCGGGGGGCCGCCGCCGGGACAATTCCTCGACCTGACCCCTCAGGATTGGGAGTCCGCAACACAATTGACGCTGATGAGCGCGGTTCGCCTCTGCTACGAAGCCGCGCCGGTGATGAAGGAGCAGGGCAACGGCGCCATCCTGGCGATGACCTCGCTCACCGTCAAGCAGCCGCTGCCCAACCTGATCCTCTCCAACAGCCTGCGGCTGGGCGTGGTTGGGCTGGTCAAGACGCTGGCCGACGAACTGGCTCCTTACGGCATCCGCGTCAACTCTATCTGCCCCGGCTGGACGCGCACCACGCGGGTGGACCAACTCTTGCGCGACCGGGCCGAGCGAAACTCTACCACGCCGGACAAAGAGGCCGCCAAGATCGCGGGCGCCATCCCGCTGGGCAGGATGGGCCGGCCGGAAGAGTTCGCCGCGGCCGCTGCGTTCCTCGTCTCCGACGCGGCTTCCTACATCACCGGCGTCAGCCTGCTAGTGGATGGAGGAATGTACCGGGGGGTGTCTTGAGTCGGCGAGTCGGCGAGTCGGCGAATCGGCGAGTCGGCAAATGGGCAAGCCTGGCGGGTTTGTTGCTCGTTGGCTGTTTAACGCTTGGCATTTTTTACGCTACGGCCGACCGCGCCACCGCTGGCGAGGGAGGCGTACCGCTGGACGATGCCTGGATCCACTTCCAGTTCGCCCGCAACCTGGCCCGGGGCGATGGCCTATCCTTCAACCCCGGCGAGCCGACGTCTGGCTCCACCGCGCCGCTGTGGACGCTGCTGCTGACCGCCGTTTACTTTGTCGGCGGCCGCTTTCCCCTCGCCGGGCAACTGCTCAGTGGAGCATCTTTTCTGGCTGCGTTGGCGGCGACATACGCGCTGACCGGGCGACTCACGCACGAACGCGGGGCGGCGTGGCTGGCCGGCGCGGTCGTGGCCCTCAACGGGAGAATGGTGTGGGCGGGCCTTTCGGCGCTGGAGACGTGCCTCTTTGCCGCGCTGAGCCTGCTGGCGATCAGCGCCCACCTGCACGACCGCGAAGCGCGTCGCTACCGGCTGGGCACGGCGGCTCTCTTCGGACTGGCCGCGCTAGCACGCCCCGAAGGCTACCTACTCTTTGTGGTGGCGATGATTGATTTTGGCGTGCAAGTCTGCAAGCCTGCAAGCAAACAAACGCAACGGCGGCTGCCTCTTGCATCCTGCGTCCTGCACCTTGCGCTGCCTGTTCTTCTCTTTGCCGCTGTCGTTCTTCCTTACCTCGTCTTTTCGCTGCACACCAGCGGTCACCTTTTGCCCAACACTTACCACGCCAAGGCCGTCACCAGTTTCAGCCTCGATCTCGATTTTCTGAGCGTGGCGGCCCAATATCTGATTCTGGACAATCCGCTCTTGCTGCCCTTTTACGTTCTAGGGATTGGGGTACTGCTCCGGCGCGCCCCTCTCTTGAGCCTATGGAGCGTGGGGCTGCCGCTGGCCTATGCCTTTCTCCACGCCCCCCTCTACCAGCACGGGCGCTACCTGATGCCCCTCATCCCGGTCAACGCGGCCATCGCTGTCGCGGGGCTGCTGGAAGCGCGACGGCTGGCGCGGCGGCGCGGGTGGTGTACAAGAGAAACCAGGTTTTGCGGAAAAAACCTGGTTTCTGTGCTGCTCATCCTCGCGGGGAGCGGTTGGCGGCTGCCCACAATGGCGCGCCACTACAGCCTGAACGTGGCCGAGATCAACCGTATGCACGTCGCGTTGGGCCACTGGGCAGTGGAGCACACCCCTCCGGACGCGGTGCTGGCCCTGAACGACATTGGCGCCATCACCTACATCTCTGAGCGACCGGTGGTGGACCTGGCGGGCCTGATCACGCCGGAGATCGTCCCCCTCCTGCGCAACCCCAACCGTGACGTGCTGCTGGCCGATTTTCTGGTCGAGCGAGGCGTGGATTACGCCATCATCTTTCCCAATTGGTTCCCCGGCCTGGCCGCCCGCGACGACGTTCTGGAAGAAGTGCAGCGGGTGACGCTGGAGCAGAGAACCATCGCCGGCGGGGAGACGATGGTCGTTTACCGGCTCCGTCGCTGACGCCGGCCCGCCCACTGGCAAAGATAGGACGAATGGGGTAAAATAAAGGCGCAATGGAGTAAAACGCAATGCGCAAAACGTGATGCGTGAAGCGCAGTATCAGGAAATTCGAGAGCATCGGCGAGGCAGCCAAAGGCGTTCAGAAAAGATAACAAGGAGACAACGAATGACCAACACCCCAATTTCCCAATTTCCCAATTCCCCTATCCGCATCGGCGTCATCGGCGGCAGCGGCCTCTACCACATGGAGGGGCTGAGCGACGTCGAGGAACGCACCGTCACCACTCCCTTCGGCGACCCGTCCGATGCGCTCGTCATCGGCCGGCTTTCGGGCGTGCGCGTCGCTTTCGTCGCCCGCCACGGGCGCGGCCATCGCATCACGCCCAGCGAGGTCAACTACCGGGCCAACGTCTACGCCCTCAAGAGCCTAGGTGTGGAGCAGGTCATCTCCATCTCGGCCTGCGGCTCGTTGCGCGAGCACCTGCACCCCGGCGAGGTCGTGGTGCCCAACCAACTCTTTGACTTTACCAAGAGACGGGATTATACATTCTTCGGCGACGGGCTGGTAGCCCACGTCGGCGTGGCCGACCCATTCTGCCCGCGGCTCTCGGTCCTGGTGGGGGACGCGGTGGAGGAGGCCGGCGGCACGGTACACCGGGGCGGGCGCTTTATCACCATCGAAGGGCCGCGCTTTTCCACCAAGGGAGAGAGCCACGCCTACCGCGCCTGGGGCATGGACATCATCGGTATGACCACTTCGCCGGAGGCATTCTTGGCCCGCGAGGCAGAGATGTGTTACGCGGTGATGGCCCACGTCACCGACTATGACGTGTGGCACGAGACCGAGGAGGCGGTCAACGTGGAGATGTTGCTAGAAACGCTGCATGCCAACGCCGAGCTGGCGCAGCAGGCCATCCGCGGGCTGGTAGGCAAACTGGCTACATTGGAACGAGAATGTGAATGCGGCTCCACGCTGGCGACGGCGCTCATCACCCAGCGAGACCTGATCCCGGAGGACACCAGAAAGAAACTCGCGCCTATCGTGGGCAAATACCTGGAGTAGTCTCGAGTTTGCAGGCAGGAGGGTGAAATGTTAACCCCCGGTACTATGCTTCAGAACCGCTACCGCATCGGCTCTCTGCTGGGCCAGGGAGGGATGGGGGCCGTCTACCGGGCCTGGGACACCCGCTTGGAAGTCTCTGTGGCCCTCAAGGAGATGATCCCCCAGCCCGGTTTGGCCCCTCACGTCCTGGCCCAACTGCGCCAGCAGTTCCACCAGGAAGCCAAGATTCTGGCCCGCCTGACCCATCCCAATCTGGTGCGCGTGACCGACTTTTTCGAGCAGGGCGATAACGCCTATCTGGTGATGGACTTTGTCGAGGGCGAGAACCTGCACAAGATCATCGAACAGAGAGGCGCGCTGCCGGAAGACGATGTATTGAACTGGGCCAATCAATTGCTGCACGCGCTGGCCTACTGTCACAGCCAGGGAGTGTTCCACCGCGACTTGAAGCCGCAAAACGTCATCGTCAACCCCAACGGGCAGGCTGTGTTGGTCGACTTTGGCCTGGTCAAGCTGTGGGACCCCCACGACCCGCGCACCAAGACGGCCATGCGGGGGATGGGCACGCCGGAGTACGCCCCTCCAGAGCAATACAGCGCCCAAGCGTGGAGCACCGACGCCCGCAGCGACCTGTACAGCCTGGGCGCGACGATGTACCACGCCCTGACGGGACATGCGCCGCTCACTGCCACAGACCGGATGGCAGACCCGGAACACTTTGTGCCGCTGCAGCGGTGGCGCTCCCACGTCAGTTCCCAGACCGAAGCGGCCATACTGCGGGCTATGGAACTGCAACGAGATCAACGCTTCCAGAACGCCCAGGAAATGATTGCCGCGCTCGCAGGGCAAGCGGTCGCCGCTCCCCCCAGGCGCAAGCATACCAAATTGATGCCGGGAGCGCAGCCACCCGCGCCGCGCCGTCGCAAGCGCGCGTGGGGCTGGGTGCTCGGCCTGCTGCTCCTGCTGGCGTTGCTGCTGGGCGGAGGAGGAGGGTTGTGGATGATGGCCCAGCAAGGGCGAGGGCCGCTGGTCGCTCTCCTGCTGCCGACGCCGACGGTCACGGCCACGACGGCGCCGACGGCCACGCCTAGCACGACATCCACTCCCAGCCCAACTCCATCGCCGCTGCCGCCCACCTCGACTTCTACCCCCACGCCGCGTCCAACCGGGACCCGCACCCCCACCCCAACACTCACCCCGACCCCGGATAACCGGGCCACTGCGCTCCAGGGAGCCGGCATCTTTGCCGCCCCCAACTCGAACTCGCAAGTGGTGGGCGGGGTCTCAGAGGGGGATCGAGTGCTGGTGCTGGGACGCTCCTCCTACGGTGACTGGTTCTACGTCCAGGACGAGCAAGGAGCGGAGGGCTTTTCCTACGCCCCGCGCTTCGAGTGGGAGGGAGATTTCGAGTCGCTGCCCGTCAAAGAGTCCGCCGCCGCCGTTCCTACTTCTGAACCGGCCGCTCCTCCACCCCCCGCCCCCTCAGGAGGCCCATTGGAATTGGACATTTGGGCGCTAGACGGCTACTGCGAGGGTGGAGCATCACACAGGAGAGTCTACATGGGGGCGCGGGGCGGCAACGGCGTATTCACCTACTACTGGGACAATGTGGTAAGGTGCGGGCCGACGACCAGCGGAGATTGCACCTTCGAGGTGATAAGCCGGGGAGGAGCAACCCCCGGCACCGGCAAGGTTGTTTCGGGGGATGGTCAAGTCGTCGAAAAGGGGCTCTTCGTACCCGCCGTTGATTGCTCCGACTAGCCTAATTGAAAGCACCTGAGGCAGTTACCAATTCCCGACGATTCTCGGCTATAAACTGGTGTTTCTGAGCCATCCGCCCGCCGGCTTGCCAGATCCGGCGGGAGTGGCTGGTAACAACAACAAAACAAGGAGAAAAAAGATGAAGAACAACAAGCACCTATGGATCGTCCTGGCTCTGACACTGGCGATATTGAGCGCCTGCGGCAAGGGCGAGGAACCACCAGTCCCAACACCGGTACCGGCGACACCTAAACCTGTCGCCACTCCTACTCCATCGGCTGACGATCATATGGATCAGGGAATGGAGTACGTCGAACAAGGCGCATACGAGGAAGCTATCGCCGAGTTCGAAAGAGCCATCGAGCTCGAACCGGACAACCCGGGCGCCCGTCGCAACCTGGGCACCGTCTACATAGAGCTAACCCAGTGGGAAGAAGCCGCCGCCGCTTACGAAAAAGCCATCGAACTTGACCCCGACTTTGGCGAGGCCTACGGCGATCTGGTAGGCGCTTATTTTTACCTGGATAGAATCCCAGAGGCGCTCGAGGCCGGCGAGAAAGCCGTCGAACTGGCCCCCGATTATGCCACGGCGCACAACAATTTGGGAGCCGTGTATGCCAATCAAGGCGATCTGGAGGCAGCTATTGCCGAGTGGGAGCAAGCCATCGAGCTCGACCCCAGCGATCCTATGCCGCACAACAACCTCGGGATCGTCTACAGGCAGCAGGGCGAGTTCGACATGGCTATCGCCGCATACAAGAAGGCCATCGAGCTTGATCCCAATTACGCCCTGGCCCACTTCAACCTGGGGCTAGTTTACGCTCAGCAAGACATGGCAGACGAGGCCATAATCGAATTCGAGACCTACCTTCAACTGCGGCCCAATGCCCCAGACAGGGAAAAGGTGGAAGGGTGGATCGCCGAATTGGAAGGCCAGGGCACCGAATACGTCAACGCCAGTGGCGGCTATGGCCTGTACTATCCCAAGGACTGGTACTATTCCGAGGACGGAACACGAGTCGGCCTCGCCGAGAGCCAGAAAGCCTACGAGGCGTCCTCTCTAGAATCGCCGTTGGTCACGCTGCTCGCCATGCCACTGGCCCAAACGGCCCAGAACTTTGGTCTGGCAGAGACTGCCGCCCCAGCCGAGTTCCTCCAGGTGATGACCGGGAGAGTCGAGGCGGAGGTAGCAGAGATGGAGAACGTTCAGATCGCCGGCTATCCGGGCGCGGTCGCCGCCACCTCTGGTACTGTGATGGATTCGCCCTATAAAGGCAACATGATCATGATCCTGGTGGAGGATCGGATTTTCCTCGCCGAGGCCATAGCCCCACCCGATCAGTGGGACGCTTTTCGCCCCACGTTTGTGGACATGATCAACAGCCTATTCTTTTTCCCACCACAGGAATGAGCGACTGAGCCGCCCCTCCCGAAGGCACCGCCAGATCATTCATTGCCGGGCCTAGGGCAATCGCCTTTATAAATTTTCGAGTGCTAGACCTCCGAGGTTTACGAAATAATGTCTCTCTGAGCATGCTCTGTGCGTATGAAACGCGTCTTTGAGACGAATGTACGGCCAAAACCTCGGAGGTCTGGATAAAAGCGATTACCCTACCGGGCCTTTGGGAGGCTGATCTCCCAATCCGTGACAACTCTGGCCGCTTACTTTCTCTCTGGTTGCGCCCCATCATCCCAATGGTATAATGGCGCACCAGGAGAGGAAATGTGAGCAGACTCTACCGCACCGCAGGCATAGTGCTGCGCCGCCGCGAACAAGGCGACGCTGACCGCGTCCTGACCCTGTGCACCCCGCAGGGCAAAATAGACGTCCTCGCCAAAGGAGCGCGCAAGTTGCGCAGCCGCAAAGCGGGGCACATTGAACTCTTCGCCCACTCCAACTTTGTGCTCTCGCAGGTGCCCCACTACTGGGACATCATCAGCCAGGCCGAGACGGTCGAACCGCACGCCCCATTGCGCGACGATCTGCTGCGCGGAGCCTACGCTCGCTACTCTGTCGAGTTGCTCGACCGTTTCTTCACCGAGGGAGAGGGCGGGCAGGCACTCTTCGACCTGCTCGACCACACGCTCACCTGGCTGTGCAAGGACGACGACCCCGATCTGAGCGTCCGCTTCTACGAGCAGCACCTGCTGGGGCTGGCGGGCTTTCGTCCAGAGCTGTTCCAATGCGTGGGCGAGCATCAGGGCCAGGTCCCGCTGCGGCCCTTGGAAACAATACCGATAGAGGAGAACCGGCCCTACGGCTTTGACCCTGAGCGCGGCGGGGCGCTGTGCCGCGAGTGTTACGCCGAACGCGCGGCCCCGCAAAAGATCGCGCCCATTTCGCCCAATGGATTGTGGTTTCTGCAAGAGTGCCAGCGCGGGCCGTATTCTCGGTTGCGGGCGCAGCCCGTCGCGGCGGCGCTGCACGCCGAGGCGGAGCGGGTGATGCAGCACTATATCACCTACCACCTGGAGCGGGGCGTGAGGTCGGGCGCGTTCCTGCGCCGACTGAGAGAAATATAGCTATAATTGATAACGTCACAACCTGGATGGATCTGAACCCGGCGCTGTCGCCTTGGATGTTGAGCGGCGCGGCGGTGATCGTGAGCCTGGTGATGTTCTTGATCACCCGCTACCTTATCGCCCGCGCCCTGGTATACCTGGCCAAGCGCACTGAAAACAAATATGACGACATCGTGGTGGAAGAGTTGCGGCCGTTCCGCTTTGCCTGGATCGCGCCGCTGCTGGTGATCTACTACTTTGCCGCCCTGCTACCGGAGGCCGCCGAGATCATCCGGCAGGTCGCATTGTTCCTGATCCTCTGGCTGGTGGTGCTCACCATCAACTCGTTGCTCAACGCGGTGAACTCTATTTACGAAGCCAGCAGCTTTTACCGCGGCCAGTCCATCCAGGACTACCTGGACCTGGCAAAGGTTATCCTGATCGTAGTGGGCATCGTCATAACGGTCTCGCTGTTCACGGGCCAGTCGCCGGTGGTGTTGTTGAGTGGGCTGGGCGCCCTGACGGCCGTACTGCTGCTCATTTTCCGCGACACGCTGCTCTCGTTCGTGGCCAGCGTGCAGATCCAATCCAACGACCTGGTGAAGGAGGGCGACTGGATCGAGGTGCCATCCTACGAGGCGGACGGCGACATAGTCAACATCACGTTGTACACGGTAAAGGTCCAGAACTGGGACAAGACCATCACAATGATCCCGACGCACAAGCTGCTGGAGACCCCCTACAAGAACTGGCGAGGTATGCAGGAGAGCGGCGGGCGGCGCATCAAGCGCGCCATCTACATTGACCTGAACAGCATCAAATTCTGCGACCGGGAGATGATCGAGTGCTTCAGAAAGATCGATCTTACCAGAGAGTATATGGATGACTGCCTGGCCGACTTTGACGGGAGCCAGGACGATTCATCCAACGGGCAACAGATCACCAATATGGGCGTATTCCAGGAATATGTGATCAATTATCTGAAAAGCCGGGCGGACGTTCACCACGAGGGAATGACCCTGCTAGTGCGTCAGCTTGCCCCTGGCCCGAGCGGCCTGCCGCTAGAGATATATGTGTTCACCAAGACGGTGGTGTGGACGGAATACGAGGCCATCCAGGCCAACATCTTTGATCACCTGGTGGCGGCGGTACCCCAATTCGACCTGCGGGTGTTCCAGCAACCGACGGGGGCGGACTTCCAGGCGCTGGCAGGCTCGACCAGCCACACAGGGGAGCTTTGACGAGGTCGGTATGGTAACCTGTCCCTGGTGCGGCATGCACTTGGGCGTCGAGCCTGGTCAGAAGGTCCAAGTCATCCTCTACAACAACCGCATTGAGATAATCCCCGTGCGCCCCGTTCGGGAATCACGCGGATTCCTCAAGGGCGTTGATACGTCCGTCGAGAGAGAAACAGAGGGCGCGGATTTCGAAACCATTCCAGGAGTAAAGTACATCAAAAAAGCATGAGCAGGAGAAAACAATTGACCCAACCACTATCCTTCCAACAAGTCATCCTCCGCCTGCAACAGTTCTGGGCGGAGAACGGCTGCCTGATCTGGCAGCCCTACAGCGAAAAGGTCGGCGCGGGGACGATGAACCCCGCCACCGTTCTGCGCGTGCTGGGGCCAGAGCCCTGGAACGTGGGCTATGTTGAGCCATCCTACCGGCCCGACGACGGCCGTTTTGGCGATAACCCCAACCGCATGCAGATGCACACCCAGTTCCAGATCATCCTCAAGCCCGACCCCGGCAATCCGCAGGAGCTGTACCTGGAGAGCCTGTACGCGCTGGGCATCAACCGCGCAGAGCACGACATCCGCTTTGTCGAGGACAACTGGGAAAGCCCCGCCCTGGGGGCCTGGGGGCTGGGCTGGGAGGTCTGGCTGGACGGGCTGGAAATCACCCAGTTCACCTACTTTCAGCAGGCGGGCGGCTTTCCCCTCGACCCGGTCTCGGTCGAGATCACCTATGGGCTGGAGCGGATCGTGATGGCACTCCAGGGTACACGCTCGGTCTGGGAGATTGACTGGGACGGCGCGCACACCTACGGCGACGTCCTGCTCCAGCCCGAGATAGAGCACTGCCGCTACGATTTTGAGCTGGCCGACGTGGAGCGGCTGGCCCAGATGTACGACCTCTTCGAGGCCGAGGCGCGCAGTTGCCTGGAGGCCGGGCTGGTCACCCCTGCCCACGATTACGTCCTGCGCTGCTCCCACACCTTTAACCTGCTCGACACGCGCGGCGCTATCGGCGTGACCGAGCGGGCCACCTACTTTCGCCGCATGCGCGATCTCTCTCGCCAAGTGGCGGTGGCCTACGCCGAGCAACGGCAGCGCATGGAGTATCCCTGGCTGGCGGAGGAGCGAGGGAGCAAGGGAGCGGAGGAGCAGAGGAGTAGCCTCTTGCCCCTCAAAGAACCCGCCTCCCTGCTCCTGGAAATTGGGACCGAAGAGTTGCCTGCTGGTGATTTGGACGATGCTATTGCTCAGTTACGCGACCTGGCCCCGGCCCATCTGGCGGCAGCGCGGCTCGACCACGACGACCTGCGCGTGCTGGGCACTCCCCGCCGGCTGGCGGTGATCGTCGAAGGGCTGGCCCCGCGCCAGCGACCGGTCGAGGAACTGGTAAAAGGGCCGCCAGCGCGCGTCGCCTTTGACGCGGCAGGCCAGCCGACCAGGGCCGCCCAGGGGTTCGCCCACAAGCAGGGCGTGAGCGTGGACGAGTTGCAGACGCAAGAGATAGAGGGCGGCGAGTACGTGGTCGCCGTCCGGCGCGAGGAGGGCCAACCGGCCGCCGAGGTGCTGATCACACTGCTGCCCGAGCTGATCGCCGGGCTGCGCTTTGGCAAGAGCATGCGCTGGAACGCGAGCGGCGTCGCCTTCTCCCGGCCCGTCCGCTGGCTGGTGGCACTGCTGGGCGACGGGGTGATTCCCTTTGAATACGCTGGCGTCGCCAGTGGCCGCACCAGCCGGGGGGTGCGCCCGCAAGGCTCCCCCGAATTCGAAATCGCGCGGGCGGACAATTACCTGGCGCTGCTGTCTCAGCATCACGTCGTGGCCGACCCCGCAGAGCGGCGCGCCGCCATCGGTGAGCAGGCCCAGGCGCTGGCCCAAAGTGTGGGCGGCCACATCCCCGACGACCCGGCCCTGCTAAACGAGGTCGCAAACCTGGTCGAGCAGCCCACCCCCCTCCTGGGCCGTTTTGAGGAGGAATATCTCAAACTGCCCGCCGACGTGCTCGTCGCGGTGATGAAAAAACACCAGCGCTACTTTCCTGTGGTGGACAAAGAGGGCAATCTGCTCCCCTACTTTGTCGTCGTGCGCAACGGAGGGAGCGAGCACGTGGACGTGGTGCGCCACGGCAACGAGGAGGTCATCCGCGCCCGCTTTGCCGACGCCGACTACTTTTACCGCGAGGACGCCAAGAAATCACTCCAGGAATTCCTGCCCCGCCTGGGCACGCTCACCTTCCAGGAACAACTCGGCTCGATGCTGGACAAGACCCATCGCTTGGAGCAACTGGTTCCCCAACTGGCCGAGATGGTCGGACTGAGCGCCCAAGAGACGGAAACCGCCCAACGGGCGGCACACCTCTGCAAAGCCGACCTGGCGACCAAGATGGTGGTCGAGATGACCAGCCTGCAAGGGGTGATGGGGCGCGAGTACGCTCTCAAGTCTGGGGAAAGCTCAGCCGTGGCCGAGGCGATCTTTGAGCACTATCTGCCCCGCTTCGCCGGCGACGCGTCGCCGCAGGGTCGCGCTGGGCTGGTCGCCGGGATGGCCAATCGGCTCGACAGCCTGGCGGGCCTCTTCGCCGTCGGGCTGGCCCCCACCGGCTCGTCCGATCCCTACCACCTGCGGCGGGACGCGCTCGGCCTGGTGCAGAACCTGCTCGCCCACCAGCTCCCCTTCTCGGTGCGAGAGGGATTGGCGGCGGCAGCCCGCCTGCTGCCGGTCGAGGTCTCTGAGGAGACGCTGGCGGCCGCGCTCGACTTTGTCGTCGAGCGGCTGCGGGCCGCCCTGCGCGGGACCACCGCAAGCGGCGGGTTGGGATTCCGCTTCGACGTGGTAGACAGCGTGCTGGCGGCGCGGGGCGACGATCCCTTCCGCGCCCACCAGGCGGTAGAGGAACTCTCCCGCTGGATAACCCGCGCCGACTGGCCCCGCATCCTGGATAACTATGCTCGCTGCGTGCGCATCACCCGCGACCTGCCGCAGCGGCTTCCGCTGGCCCCGGCTCGCTTCGCGCAACCCGCCGAGGAGGAGCTTTACGCGGCTTACCAGGAGGCCCGGGCCCAAGTCACGCCAGAGAGCACGGTGGACGAGTTCCTCACCGCCTTCCTGCCGCTGGTGGACGTGATTGACGGCTACTTTGCCAGGGAATCGGGGGTGCTGGTGATGGCGGAGGAGCGGGCGTTGCGGGAGAACCGGTTGGCCCAATTGCAGCACATAGCCGCGCTGGCCGAGGGCATCGTGGATCTGAGCCGACTGGAGGGGTTCTAACGCGGTGCGGCGGAAGCCCTCCCCAACAAAAAAGCCTCCCATCGGCGCAAGCCGACGGGAGGCTTCTACTCGTTGACTCGCTACTCCATCCCCAGGTAAGCCTTCTGCACCATCGAGTTCTGCCGCAGTCCATCGGCCGTGTCGTGTAGGACGATCTCGCCCGTCTGGAGCACATAGCCCCGGCCGGCAACCTGAAGCGCCATATTGGCGTTCTGTTCGACAAGCAGGATCGTCGTCCCCTCACGATTGATCTCTACGATCGTATCGAAAACGTCTTCCACCAAGACAGGCGCCAGTCCCATCGAAGGCTCGTCCATCAGCAAAAGGCGTGGGCGCGCCATCAGAGCGCGGGCGGTGGCCAACATCTGCTGCTCGCCCCCACTCAGAGTTCCTCCCACCTGGCTTCTCCGCTCTTTGAGACGGGGAAAGAGCATAAAGACGCGTTCCAGATCATCGGCAATGGCAGCGTGGTCACTACGGGAGTAAGCGCCCAGATCCAGGTTTTCGGCGACGGTCAGCTTGGCAAAGATGCCTCGCCCCTCCGGCACCATGGCCACGCCCTTGTAGACGACGTTGTGGGCTTTGTAAGTGGCCAGGTCTTCCCCTTCGAGAGTGACCCGGCCCTGGCTTGGGCTGAGTAACCCACAGATCGTGCGCAGAGTCGTCGTCTTGCCGGCGCCGTTGGCGCCGATCAGGGTCACGATTTCGCCTTCCTCGACGGTGAGTGAGACCCCTTTCAAGGCGTGGATATTGCCATAGTAGGTGTGTACGTTATCAACTTCTAGCATTGGCATAAAAGTTACTCCTTGGAGACCCTAAAGGTTTCAGAAAACCTTTAGGGTTTGTGTGTAGTTACTCCTGGCCAGTGGCAAAACCAGTGGCAGCGCCACGTCCGAGGTAGGCTTCGATCACGCGCGGGTTGCGCTGGATCTCCTCCGGGGTGCCTTCGGCGATCTTGCTTCCAAAATCAATCACCGTCACCCGCTCAGAGATGCCCATCACCACGCGCATGTCGTGCTCAATCAACAGAACGGTGAGTCCAAGCTCGTCCCGTAGCCGGCGGATGAAACCCATCATCACGTTGGATTCTTGGGGGTTCATACCCGCCGTCGGCTCGTCGAGCAACAACAGCGTGGGCTTGCCGGCCAGAGCACGCCCGATCTCCAAACGGCGCTGGTCGCCGTAGGGCAGATTCTTTGCCAGGAGGTCTCCTTTGCCCACCAGGCCGACGAACCGGAGCAGATCGAGAGCTTCCTCCACCGCGTGTTCCTCTTCCTCTCGCGTGCCCTTTGTACCGATGACGGCTCCGACCCAACCGCGTCTCAGTTGCGGCTCCATACCGACCAGAATGTTCTCGATAGCCGTCATATTGGCAAAGAGGCGGATGTTCTGGTAGGTGCGCGTGATGCCCAGGCGAGCGATCCGGTCCGGCGACCGCCCGTTCAACATGTGGCCGTTGAACCAAATCTCGCCTTCGTCAAAGCCATAGAAACCGGTCACACAGTTGAAGAAAGTGGTCTTACCCGCGCCGTTTGGCCCAATGATGCTGACGATAGAGTGCTCGGGCACCTGAAAGTCAAACGTGTTGACCGCTGTCAGGCCGCCGAAGCGTTTAGTAACTTGTGTGGAAGTAAGAATAGTAGTCATGGGCTTTATCCTCTCGCGGGCTATACCGGCTCGCCCTCACGCCCCCCATCAGATAGAGGCAAAGTTTCCTTCGAGCCGGTGCGTAATTCGCGCTTTATGACCTCTGACGGCCAAAAGCCTTCCGGCCGGACGAGCATCATCACGATCAACAGCGCACCATACATCAGCATACGATACTCGGCGAACTCGCGCAGCAGTTCCGGCAGCCCCACCAGGAGCAATGCTCCCACCACCACACCGGGGAGGCTACCCATGCCACCCACGATGATCAGACACAACACGTTGATGGAAATCATCAGGTTAAAGCTGTGGGGAAAGATCGAGTTCAGCTTGCAGGAAAAGATGGCGCCAGACAGCCCGGAGAAGGCGGCGCCGATGGCGAAGGCCAGCAGTTTGGTCTTGACCAGATTAATACCCATCGCTTCGGCCACGTCCTCATCCTCGCGCAACGCCCGCCATTGCCGTCCCAGGCGCGAATCGCGCAGCCGCCAGGAGACAAAGAAAGCCAGCAAGCAACCGACCAGGATGACATAATACAGTTGCTCCGGTTTGACGAGAGCCATG
>CAYMWP010000034.1:16566-34081 GCA_964393895.1 uncultured Anaerolineales bacterium
TCAGCCTGGGAGGTGAGCACGGCCATGGTGTAAGCCCCAATGGCAAAGAAGGCGACGTACCCTAGGTCCAAGAGGCCGGCAAAGCCGACCACGATGTTCAGGCCCAAGCCCATCAGGACATACAAGCCAATGTTATCAACCACCTCGGTCAGATAGGTGCGCAGGATCAGGGGTAGGAACAGTGCAATCAGGATTCCCAGCCCAACCCCACCCCAGCGCAGATTCCGTTGCTGGCCAGGCGGGAGCGTATTGACGCGCGCCCTGAGCCCCTCGCCCTGGCTACCCCACCAGGCGTTCAACCCGGCGACGACCAGGAAAACCAGTGCAGCGCCCAGTATAGATAGGCCTCGGGCCGCGAACACGACCCTTCTAATCGCCAGGCCCAGCCCCTGGTTGCCCCAGGCCAGGATAATGACCTCGGCCAGCAGACCGACCAAAAAGACGGCTATCAGGCCCCAGAGCAGCGGGCGGCTTACGCGCGAGGAGATCAGCGTGCTGCCGGCGCCAACCAACCCCATCACAGCCGACAGCGCCACCAGGATGATGATCCCGAACGTCGTACCCTGGCCAAAAGTCAGTAACTCCATCAGGGTGAATGAGACGTTGGGCAAAAACTGGCGCAGCATGATTTCGCCATCGGCGTCTACCACGCCGCCTGCGATCACCAGCAGAATCAACGGCAGGCTAGAGATCAAGCCAACCACCAACCCGCCCAGGATCGTCACGCCCACCTGACCGCCGGAATTCCGTCGAGCTACGAGATATCCAACCCCCACGGCCGCCCCGAAGAGAAAGATGTGACCCACGGATACCACACCGCCGATGATGTCACGTTTGGCGAACGTTCCCACCAGGCCGATCAAGTTGAACGACAGAGCAATGACCGCGGCCAGGAGTCCCAGCCTGACAACCACTCGCCAATCGAAGCGCGTTTCGGTTTCCATTGTCATCATCTCCCTCAAGCCTTCTTCTCGGCCAACGGCTCGCCCATGATGCCCTGAGGCCGGACCAGCAGGATCAATACCAGCATGGTGAAGGCGATCACGTCCTTGAGCTGGTAGGGCGCGGCTATACCCAACCCTTCCAGGAACAAATTAGGCCCTACCGCTTCAAAAATCCCCAGGAGCAACCCTCCCAGCGCGGCACCTTGGACACTACCGATACCTCCCAGCACAGCGGCGGTGAAAGCCTTGATGCCTGGGAAGAATCCCATCATGAAAAACACCTGTCGGTACATCAAAGCGTACAGCACTCCCGCCACGCCGGCCATGGCTGCGCCGACGGCAAAGGTAATCACGATCACGCGGTCTACGTCAATCCCCATCAGGGCAGCGATGTCCTTGTCCTCCGAGACGGCGCGCATTGCCTTGCCGGTCTTGGTGCGCATCACAAAGATGTACAGGCCGATCAGGATCAGAATGGATGCCACGACCACGACGACCTGAACCTTGAGGACTTCCAGGCTTCCAATGAACCACGATCCCTTTAGCAGAGTGACGTCGGGAAAGGCCGTGATGCCGGAACCATACAGGCCGCGGAAGAAATACTGCCAGAAGAACGAGGCGCCGATGGCCGTGATCAACGGCACCAGGCGTGGGGCGCGCCGGAGCGGGCGGTAGGCCACGCGCTCGGTCAGCACGGCGATGCCCGTCGAGACAGCTATAGCCACGACCGAGATAGCGAGCAAGGCCCAGATGGGATGGCGGTCGGTAAAGCCAGAAGCACCCAAGGGGATGGCGACAAAGACAGTGGCGGTAAAGATCCCCGACATGAAGAACTCACCGTGAGCGAAATTGATCATGAGCAATACGCCGTACACCAGCGTGTAACCCAGGGCGATCAACGCATAGAGGCTACCCTGAGCCAGACCGAATAACAAAAAGTTTATCCACGTCTCCATACCATACTTGCCTTCACGAATGGTAGCCACAGTTCCCCAGATAATGGCCACGACGAGCACGACGCGGAACAACCACAGAACAATGTCTAAATAATCAAGCCTCTCAAACCACTGGCGTATATTACTTTGCATGATTACTCTCCATTTAACGCAAGGGTGGGGATGAATCCAGGCCAAGAGTTCACCTGGATCCACCCCCTGAGCCATCGGCTCTAAGCCAGGCACCTAGGTGCCAGGCGTAAAAACACTTTACTCCTTGAACGTCCAAAGCGGTACGTACTCACCGCCCTGGATCTGGTTGACGGCGATCTCTGGGTCGGCGCAGTCGCCGTACTGGTCGCAGTTCAGATTGCCAGTGACGCCATCAAAGTTACTGGTGCCGTACAGCGCGTCGCGCAGCGCCTGCCGTCCGATATGCAGCGTGCCATCCTCATCCTGCACCGCGACCTTCTCGACGGCGGCCAGAAGCATCATCGTCCCGTCGTAGGCGTGGGCGTGGAAGACACTCATCGGATCCTCGCCGTACTTTTCCGTGTGCACCTCCAAGAAGTGGTCGTAGATTGGGTTCTCGAAGGCCAGGTTCGGGCCAGAGATGTACATGCCCTCGGCTGCATCGCCGGCGGCCTCGATAAAGTCTGGCGAATACATCCCATCCGCGCCCGCCAGGACCGTGTTCTCCAGACCAGGGACCTCCTTCGCCTGCACGGTGATAAAGCCACCCTCGGCGATAAAGATCGGATAGTAGAGGAACTCGGGCGAGTCCGCGGCGATGGTCGTCAGGATGGGGCGCATGTCGGTGTCGCCCACGTTGACCGCCCCCTGAGCCGTGATGGTGCCGCCCATCTCCGCGAACGTCTCGGCAAACACTTGCTGCAACTGGTCGGCGTAGGGGCTGCCATCGTGGATCGTGGCGGCCGTGCGGAAGCCCAACTCCTCGTAGACGTACTTGGCCATGGCCGCGCCCTGGATCTTGTCGTTATGGCAGGAGCGCAGGTAGCCGGGGTTCCACGACATGTCCGGGTTCGTCAGCGACGGGGCCGTGTTGGAAGGCGAGATCAAGACCATGCCGGCGTCGGAGGCGATCCTGGATGCCGGCTCGCCCGCGCTGGAGCAGTTGGTGCCGATGATGCCGATCAGGCTGGGATCGGAGACCAACTTGGTGAGGGCCGTCTGGCCGCCCTCGGCGCTGCACATGGAATCCTCACCCACCAGTTCGATGGGGTGTCCGAGGACTTCTGTGTCGTGGTCCCCAATGGCGATCTCGACGCCGCGCCGCGAGTCCACGCCCAGCGATTCGTTCGCGCCACTGATAACCAGGGCGTAGCCGATGCGAACTGGATCGCCCGGGGCAATGGTCACGCAACCGATCGCGTCGGTGCATTCGAACGGCTCCACTTTGGGACCGCAAGCGGTCGCCATCATGCTGATGAACAGCACGAGACTAATAATCGTTAACTTTCTCATAACACTCCTTTTCTCCTCCTGTGAAATTGCTAAGACGTTCACGCCAGACAAGCTCTCTTACTATGCAATGGGGATGCCACCCCCGGTGAAGAGTTTGTCCCAAGAAAGCAAAAACACGAGCGCCTACCACCCCCTTTCGCCTGACTTACGCAAACCTGCGCGTCAGCCATGTCTTCGAGTCTTGCGTGAACAACGCGCAGAAACCTGGTTGTGTGTAAAAGAGTCAAGTAGAGTGTTAACCCATATTTGAGTGTTCTGAGGAAATATGGATTTCTGGGATACCTGCCCACACGATGGAAAAACCTTTGTAATTGTATCCAAAATGGGTTTATTGTCAAATCCGATTTTCAGGTGGTCTCCCCATTTTGTGCTGGCGCTTTTTCTCACCACAGAGCACGCGGGGGAGGCGCAGAGGTTTTCTATAATCTACCTAGAAAATAAACTTACATTGACCATTTTCGTCCTTGGTGGTGTGACAAGGAACATGTTGACTTCTCAGCGTTCTCGGCGGTGAAACAGGGTGTCCCAAAGCCACCAACACAGTTGGAAAAGACCACTAATTTTTACACCAGGTGGCATCTCAAAAGTTGCGCTGCGGGGAGAGTGCGTTATAATTGAAAAAGTAACACCTGACTGTGGAGATAAATTGAGCGTCGAGAAAACTGTACGGATCGCACAACATAATGACCTGGCTCTCCTGGTTGGCCGCGACCGCAAAACGTTCATCATCCGGCTGGCGGCTGGCTCGCAGTTGCACACCCATCGTGGCGTCGTGGCCCACGACGACCTGATTGGAGCGCCCTGGGGAACGCAGCTATCCACTCACCTAAAGTACCCATTTCTGCTGCTCAGGCCCTCTACGGACGACCTCGTGCGCAACCTCAAGCGCACTACCCAGATCATCTATCCCAAAGACGCGGGCTATATCCTGATGAAGATGCGCATCGCTCCCGGTTGCCGCGTGGTCGAAGCTGGCAGCGGCAGCGGCGGACTCGCGCTGATTTTTGCCCAGGCAGTCAGCCCGACAGGGCGCGTTTACTCCTACGAGGTTCGCCCAGAGATACAACAACTGGCCCGCATCAACCTGGAGCAACTCGGCCTGGCCGAATTCGTGGAATTCAAGCTACGAGACATCTCCGCGGGTTTCGACGAGCGTAACGCCGATGCTCTATTCCTGGACGTACCCACTCCATGGGATTATCTGGAGCAGGCCCACGCTGCTCTCGGCGGCGGCGGCTTCTTGGGCTCTATTCTGCCCACCACCAATCAAGTCAGCCGCTTGATCGGCGCGCTGGAAGAGGCAAACTTTGGCATGATCGAAGTAGAAGAACTGTTACTGCGACAATACAAGGCGGTGCCCGCCCGCCTGCGACCTATGGACCGCATGGTGGCCCACACCGGCTATCTGATATTCGCGCGGGCCCTCATATCATTGGAGGAGTGACAAAGAACTATGGGAAAATTACGACGGCTGGTACTGGACGTGCTAAAGCCCCTCGACCCCAGCATCGTGGAACTGGTGCAAATGTTGGCCGAGCTGGAAGGGGTGGACGGAGCCAATATCTCGATCTATGAGATTGACCGCCGCGTGGAGAACGCCAAGGTCACCATCGAGGGGCACGACCTGCGCTACGACGAGATCACGCACATCATCGAGGAAAACGGCGGCTCGGTCCACTCCATTGACGAAGTGGCGGCCGGCCGGGTGCTCATCGAGGACGTCATCACACCCCAAGATTGATCGTGGGAAACTCGAACAACTCCGCCGGGCCTCTAGCCCAAAGAATAAACAGCATGCGCGAATACGAGCGCATCGCCGGTTTCTCCAAGATCGCCCGCCGCGCGCTGGCTAATAACGCCTTCGACGGCGTGCTGACCATGATCGGCGTGTT
This sequence comes from uncultured Anaerolineales bacterium, assembly GCA_964393895.1. GTDB lineage: Bacteria > Chloroflexota > Anaerolineae > B4-G1 > B4-G1 > B4-G1. Next base: position 21,823 of record CAYMWP010000034.1, read on the forward strand.
GATGGGCAACTACCTGGGCGGCATCAGTAATGCCGTCACCGTGATCCGCATCGGCATCGCCACCTCCGTCTCGATAGGAATTTCTGGGTTGTGGGGCGCTTACCTAGCCGAGTCGGCCGAGCGCGGGCGCGAGCTGGCCGAACTGGAGAGAATATCGCTGACGGACCTGAGCGAAACCAAGATCGGCCGTGCCTCGCGCGCGGCAGTGATCGTCGTATCCTTAGTAGACGGCGCCTCGCCCCTCGTATCTTCGCTGATCGTGCTCATTCCCTTCTTCTTTGCGCCGCTGCTCGGCAACATCCTGATCAGTTACGCGCTCTCTCTGATCGTGGGATTGATCGGCTTGTTTGGATTGGGGATGTTCCTGGGGCACATATCCGGGCGCAGCCTCGTCGGCTACGGATTACGCACCATTGTAGCGGGCATTGTAGCCATCGCCATCAATGCGTTGCTGCCAATATCACCTTAGCCTATATTTCGCACCCTTTGGTTTTCCATGTGAGAGGGGTTCGTAGTAAGCTACGCAGTGGAGCGGAGTAGCGTCTGGTCGCAAGAAACGGCACTCCACTCCGTTTCGTGCCTGACTACGAACTTTTCGTAAGGTGCGGAAAACATTAGCAACAGCGATGTCAGCTCTAAAGGAGGTATCGCATGCCGCATAGACGTCCATTCCACCGACCATTGATGCGCCGCCGACCACGGCCCCTTCCCGGCGCTCCCTCACCCCGCCGTCCGCTAACGCCTCGGGCGCGCCGGGCGCTGATCCGCGCCAACAGATTGATGGACAGCGGGCGGTTCGCCCAAGCCGCCACGCTCTTTGGCCGGTTGGCCAAAGAAGCCACACGACGCGGCCTGCTCGTCCGCGCCGCCAATCTATCCCTCCAGGCATCTCGCGCCCACTTTGCCGCCGAAGACGTAGATGCTGCACTGGAGTATGCCGAGAACGGGCTGCGATTGCTCGTCCGCGAGGGACACACCGGGCGCGCACCCCGCGTCCTCTCCAAGATGACCAGCGCGTTGCGCGAGAAAGGGTACCACGCCCAGGCCGACCAATTGGAACAAGAGATCGCACAGGAACTCGAGGCGGTAGGTCTTTCGCTCGACGAAGCAAGGCGACAAGCTCCTCAGGCGACCGAGAGGCGCGGCTCCCTGCCAGCCAACTGCTCAGGGTGCGGCGCCCCGCTCCTCCCCGATGAGGTGGAGTGGCACGACGCCCACACCGCCGAGTGCATCTACTGCGGCGCAGTGATAAAGACCCACTAGCTGGAGGTAGTCGCGGTTTCCGTACCGCGCGCTATGGAAAGAGCGACTACTCACCTGAAACACAACCCGCTCATTTCCGTATCCCTCCCGTAACTAGAGTGTTATAGTTGTTGGTGTAAAGTAACTGTTCAGCCAAGGCGGCTTTCCCCCATCATTGCGAGGAGCGGAGCGACGGCGGACAAACAGCGTCCGCACAATCCCCACCTCGGAAATCCGAGATTGCTTCGCCGCAAAAAGCGCGGCTCGCAATGACAGGCTGTAGTTACGGTGTAAAAACTATCACGAGAAGGGAGGCAATTATGAACAATCAAAAGATCGCAGTAGTGACGGACAGTTCGGCCTACATCCCCCAGGAGGCCCTGGGCGACTTGGACATTCCAGTGATCCCTCTGTGGCTCCACTGGGGCGAGGAAAAATTCCGAGACGGCGTGGACATTGATCCCCCCACCTTCTACCGCCGCTTGCAAAAGTCCAAGATTTTCCCCACCACCTCTCAGCCCTCGGCTGGGGAATTTGTGAATTTTTTCCAGCAGGCGGGCGACGGAGTTGACGGGGTAGTCGGCATCTTTATCTCCTCCAAACTCAGCGGCACCGTCCCAAACGCGCAGGCAGCGCAGGCGCAACTGCCCGACCTAAACATCCGAGTCGTGGATTCGCTCGCGACCTCGATGAGCCTGGGGTTCATCGTGCTGGCCGCCGCCCGGGCTGCCGCCGCTGGCCAATCCCTCGACGAGGTCATAGCTGCGGCCGAGCAGGTGCGTGATCAGGTGCACATCCTGTTCACCGTGGACACGCTCGAGTATCTGCACCGCGGCGGGCGCATCGGCGGGGCCAAGCGACTCCTGGGGACCGCGCTCAACATCAAGCCCCTGCTGCACCTGGAGGAGGGGCGCGTCGAACCGCTGACCCAGGTGCGCACCAAGCGCAAGGCGGTTGTGCGGATGTTGGAAATCGCCGAGGAGCGGCTGGATGGAAAGCCAATGGCAGAAGCGGCCGTCCTCGACGTAAAAGCACCCGGCGAGGGAGACGCTATCGCCGATCAAGCAAAGGCACGCTTCGGCCTTTCCACGGTCTACCGCACCGAAGTTAGTCCCGCCATCGGCGCCCACGTCGGGCCGGGGACTGTAGGCATCGCTTTTTACACATAAACGCCAAGACCCTAAGGGTTTCAGAAAACCCTTAGGGTCTCAACGCCTCTTGCACGGCGGCTCCCGCGTCAATAAAGCCGCAGCCGTAGACGTTGTTGGGCACGCCGAGCACAGCGCCGCAGGCGCAGACGGAATCGGAAAGTAACGACGAAAACGGGCCCTCTGGCACCTCGTCCTCGACGGTACAGACGTTTTCCACCGGTTTGGGCATGGCCGTCCGGCAGATGAGCGCCTCGGTCGCATCAATATCGCCCACCAGGGCCGGGTCTGCCGCCCAGAGGAGCGCCACCAGCCCCGCCACGTGCGGTCCGGCCATCGAGGTTCCACCGGCATAGCCATAGCCACCGCCGGGCGTGCTTGAGCGCACGTTCTCCCCTGGCGCGGAGACATCCGGCTTGAGCAGATTCCCCACCGGCCCCCGGCTGCTGAAACTGACGATGGTCCCACCATTGTTCGTCGCGCCGACGGAAAAGACGGCATCATAGTTGGCGGGGGAGGTGGTCGCCGTGGCGCAGGCGGGACCGTCGTTGCCCGCACTGACGACCATCATGATACCCGCCGCCCGCAGCGCTTCGACCGCCAGTTCCAGTGTATCGGGAAAACAGCCCTCAAAGTCAGGGCAGCCCCAAGAGTTGTTGATCACGTGGGGAGCGCGGCTCACGTCGCTATCGCTGAAGGGGTCGCCCCCGTGCGGATAGGGGGCCAGGAAGAACTCGATACACTCGGCATAGGCGCCTGGGTTGCCAAAACCACGCCGCATATTGCGGCAGCCGATCCAGCGCGCGCCCGGCGCGACCCCGGTACGGTTGCGCGCGCCGTCGTCCCCCAGCACGGTGCCCATCGTGTGCGTACCGTGGGCGTCATCGTCGAAAGGCACGACGGCATCGCCCCAGGCGTCGTGCCAGTTATAGTCGTGGACGGCGCTCTGACCATCCCAACCCCGGTAGTGAGGTTTGAGCGCCGGGTGAGTCCAATCGTAGCCCGTATCCTGCCCAGCGACGACGATGCCCTCGCCCGTCACCCCCGATTCCCAGGCGTCGTCGGCGTGGATGGCCTCCAGGTTCGGTTGCACATCCTCAAACGGTCCGGTGTCCTCACCGTAGGGCAACGGAATGCGAGCGGGGTACTCGCGCACGTTGGGATTGAGGATCACCTGGGCCACTCCCGCCCGGCCCTCGAAGCGGCGCATCAGCCAGCGACGCTCGTCCACGCGGATCATGTTGATGATGTAATAGGGACGATAGGACACGCCCAGTTCGTCCAGCTCGGCCCGCAGCGGGGCCTGCGTGCGCCCAGCGGTCTCGACCAGCGTGTCGTAGACATACTGCAATCGCTCTTCCCGGTCGAGAATGGAGCGAGCCGCGCTCAAATCGGCCTGTTCCTCCAGGATAATGAGAAAGCCATCGTTGGCGAATCCCGGCTCGCCGGCAAAGACGTACAGCCCGCCCCAGGTTCCCCACAACACCAGCGCCGCCAGTGCTGCGGCAGCAGTCCACACCCAGGCAGGCAGCCGCACAGAGTCGCGGAGCGCCAACAGCAACCGCCGCCCGCCCCACAGCAGTGGGCCTATCGCGGCCACAGTCACGATGACGATGGAGTGGCTGAGTATGTGTTGAGGCTCGGGGATGCCCTGGGCGAGAGCGTCACGGGGATCCACGAAGAGCAGCGGCGCGACGCGGTAACATAAAGCCACCGGCAGCAGTGGATAGACGCCGCCTTTGCGGGCGCGCAATTCAGTGAGCAGGAGCGCCAGCGGCAACAACAAGAAAGCATCACTTAACGCGCCCCAATCTGCGGCGGGAAGGATGCCGCCCAGCATAGCCAGCCCGTAGAGCAGGATCAGCGTCAGCGCCGCCGCCCACGCCCGTTTGAAGGTCGAGGTCAGCAAGTAAAAGACCACTCCCCAGAAAAGCAGCACTTGCGGGATCACGGCCGCCAGGGTCTGAAAGACCAGGCCCAGGCTGGTGAGGCTGTCGCCCAGAGCGCCGGTCACGGGCCAGGGAAGGGTCACTGCGGCAGATACGGCCAGGGCGAGCAGCACAGTGGGCCAATCGAAGCGCATCAGCCCCAGCCAGGCGCCGGCCTGAAGAGCCGGCGCTGAGGTGGCCTGAAGAGCCGGATCGCTTTCTGACCCAGCGCCACCTGTTCTGCGGCGGCGCGGCAGCACGCCCGCCAGGCGTGGGGCCAGCCAGGCGGACAGCAGCGCGTAGGGCACGAGGAGCCCCAGCCGCAGCGCGGCGGCCCAATTGGGGCTGGCGGGGAGCAGGGCCCGCACCGTCGCTTCGAGCAGGAGGTAGCCGGCGACGGCTACGAGTCCGGCGGCGACGGCGGCGGCCGCTTCCCAGCCGGCCCGACGGCGGGTGAACAGCGCCGCACCGACGAAAGGGGGCAGCAATAACACGGCGGTGACGACGACAGCGGCAGCGGCTACCACCCCTGGGGCGGTTGTTCCGCTCAACGCGCTATCTACCACGAACATCACGCCGGACGGCGCGACGCCTAGCCATAGAAGCAACGACACGATCACAATCGCTTGCCAGCAACCGGTGTGTTCTGTTTTATCCATCAGCGTCCTCCTGTACGAGTGAACGAGTTTGCGAGTTTGCAGCAGTCACGGTGGCCCGGTGTCGGATGATCTCTGTCGCCGCCGTCGCCAGCCCGACCACCAGCCAGAAGAGGGTGACAGAGTGGTGAAAGTCCAGGTTGAAAAAGTAGTGGTCAACGATGCCCCCCACCAGCGCGCCGATCAACGCGGCGTGCAGCCCCCACCACAACGGTTCCAGTTCTGGGACGGTCGCTGCCAGGGTGCGCGTGCGCCAGAAGCGGACAAAGAGCGTGACTATCACGACGAGGAAACCGGTCAGACCCACCAGCCCCATCATCTCGGCGATGAGGAGGTAGACGTTGGCGACGCCGACGTAGGTATCAATGTCGGGCGAGCCGCCGAACCCAACGCCCAGCCAGGGATAGCGCCCGATCAGGATGAAGGCGTCCTTGTACTCGCCAAAACGCATTTGGGTCGCCAGGTCTCCGCCCCGCAACCCTGCAAAGCCCCATAATCCCTCCACCAGGTGAGCGACGTAATCCTGGGTCTGGGGCAAGAGCAGCACGAGCGCCAGCGCCGCGAGCAGAAACAACCACAGTTTGCGATAGCGCAAAGTGGCAACGACGGCAAGCGCGACGCCCACGCCCACCAGCGAGCCGCGGCTGATGGTCAGTCCCAGGCAGAGGGCCATCACGCCCAGCATCGGCACCAGGTAGCGGCGGGGGATGAGTGTGGGGGTGTGTGAGTGTGGGTGGGATTGCTGAGCGAATAAAAGTGGCACGGCCATGCCCAGAGTCAGGTTGAGGAGGCTGCCCAGCACGTTAGGGTCCACCGAGGTGGATGTGGCCCGCATGGGCAGTTCGGGGTCGTCGCGGATGTAGCGCAGGACGCCCGGCCCGGCGGGATAGCCCAGCCGCGCCAGTTGGGAGAGGGCAGTGATGACCAGGTCGTCGGAGATGTAGGCGGCGACGACGTACAGCAGGATGCCCAGGGCGGCGGCCGCGAAGGCGCCCAGGAACAGCGCCCGCGCCACGCGCTCAAGCCGCGCCGCATCGCGCACGGTGTTGACGACGAGGAAGAACAGCCCCACGCTGAGCAGGATTTCCCCAAAGTGGCGCAGGACGTAGGAGGTCAGCGGGGCGTGAGATAATCCAAATACGAAGGAGCCCACGGCCAGCAGCATGAACAAGGCGATGGGCAGCCCCAAGGCTGTGCCGACGAAATTCCGCTGCGCGCCGCTGGCGATCTGGAGCGCCCAGACGAAGAACAAGGCCCCCAGCGCAGCGTCGAGGAAGGTGGGAGTGAAACCAATGCTGAAAGGGAAAGAGGCGAAGGGGAGCAGGCAGACGACGCCGATGACGCCCCAGTAGGCGATTTCGATGTCGCGCAGCATCCACAGGCCGAGCAACAGGCCCACCAACCCGGCCGTGGCAACGAGGGCGCCAAACTCGGCCAGCAGGTAGCCCGCGCCAGCGGCCAGCGCCGCGCACAGCACCAGTGTCGCCAGGATTGCCAGCCAGCGGTGGCGGGAGGTAAAGGCACGTAGTGCGTAATACGTAATGCGCAATTCACGTTTCACGTTTGACGCCTCACATTCTATGGTATAGTCCAAGCGCCCAACGGAACCTCGCTGAATCGCCCATCCATCGGGACGAGCGAGGTCATGCGGAAGCGCTCGTAGGCCACCAGCGCGGCCTGCACCTGGTCGCCGGCAAAGTCCTCCGGGACGCGCAGCAGGTGCCGGTCCACCACGCGGCTGCCGCGGATCCACTTGAGGGTGGGGATAGCGCCCAGGGCCGGCTGTATGTCGTGCCGGTCGAGCCAGCGACCATCGGCGTCCATCAGCCGCACGCTGACAGCGTCGTCGCCGGTCAGCGGGCGCAGGGCGACCAGCGTCACGTCCAGCGCCATCATCTCTCCCGGCGGAACTGGGTGGGCGGCCGCGCCGATCACGGCCATTTCGTCGCCGAGGGGGACAAAGCGGGCATCGGGCGCGGGCGTGGGCAGCCGAACCTGTGGCAAAGGCCAGCCCCACCGGCCGGTCGCGGCCTGCACTCGTCCTTGCTCGTCGGCCCAAGAGAGCGACAGTCGCTCTCCGGCGTAACCGGCCAAGTCCAGCGCAATGGTCTGGTACGTTCCTTCCGGGATGGACGGCAGCGAGGCGGCGGTCTTTCCTCCTCCGCCAGCCTGCACCAGCACCTCGCTTCCCTCCCCGACCGGGCCGCGCCAGCGCAGGTAGACGCGCAAGACGTCCGGCAGGCTGCGGTCATAGTCCACGCCCACCAGCGTCGGGCCGCCGTCGAAGGAGACGGCTTGAGGGTGAAGCGTAAAAGGGGGGCGGGAGAGGGGCGCGAGTTCCAGTTCGGTCAGAGTGATGGCGTCCGCCCCATCGTCGGGCGGGAGAGTAGCAAAGCCAGCATCGGTCACAGTGTAGGCGCCCAATGTGACCCGGTAGCGGCCCGGCGGCAGAGTCGGGTAGAGAGGCAGAGACAGTCGCTCGAAGCGTACTTCGCCGGGGGCAAGGTCGGCGGGCAACGAGCGGTCAGCCTGGGCCACGCGGCGTCCGTCCGCGTCCACCAGCCGCAGGGTCAGCGAGGGCGGAGGGGACAGCGAGCCGGTCGCTTGCCAGGCCAGGGTGAACTCGGCCGCCTGACCGGGACGGAATTGCTCTTGCCAGAGATTGTATCCCACCAGCCGCACCTGGTCACCAAAGGCCGCGTCAAGTGAGACGAGCGGCGCGGCGGGCTCTGTCACCGGACGAGGACGGAGCAAAAAGCCCGCCCCCCACGGCTCGGTGGTGTAGCCGGAGAATTCGTAAAAGTGGGTCAGGAGCAGCGGGCGCTCCGGGGGAGCCTCCCGAACGACCCGCTCCCAGGTATCCCAGTATTCCTCTCCGGCGACGTTGTAGACGTAGCGCACCTCGACGTCGGGCCGGAGGCCCTCGACTCGTTGCAAGTACCACAGCGGGGTGGCCCAGCGCCAGTCGGCCAGGACGAGGGCGTCGGCGGGCGCTTGTTCCAGAAGCGGCTCGACGGTCTGGCGGGTCGAGTGGTCGTTGGCCAACTCGATGAAACTGGGCGCGTGGGCATAGCCGTTGAGGAGAGCGGCGCAGAGGACGAGGGAGCAGAGGAGTGTGGAGGTGTGGGAGTGTGGGGGTGTGAGGGTGGGTAGGAGGCCGACGGCGATGGCGACGGGGAGGTAGGCGGGCATCAGGTACTCGACGGTCTGGGGGGCGCGGTAGGTGATGGTGACAAAGGTGTGGAGAGTCAGGCTGCCCGCCAGCAGGACAAAGAGCCGCCAGTCGCGCCGGATGAGTCCGACTAGGCCGAACAGAGCCGCTGCCAGAAGGCCGATGTTGAACTGGAAGGGGAACAGGGTCGGAATCAGCGCCAGGCGATGGGGCAGGTTGGTGGAATTGGCAAAAGCGAACATGTCGCCGCTAAAGCCCCGCGCCAGAAAGTGGTGTAGAAAGCCCGACAGGGTGTCCAGGCTATCGGGCGCGAGAGGGGCGGCCATCGCGCCGCGAATGGGCAGGTAGACCAGGGGCAACGAGAAGCTGACCAGTCCCACCAGCAACGGTCGCCACCAGCGGCGGGGCTGCGCGAGCAGGCGGGGGTCGGTCAGCAGCAGGTAGATGGCAAAAAAGACGCCGACGAAAGCCAGCGGCGGATAATGGCTCCCTCCCAGGCCAAGAGCGAGCGCCAGGAGAACGAGGGTGCGGTCGGCATCCCGACGGTCGGCGGCTGTGGCAAAGCGGGCCAGGCCGTAGAGCGCCAGTGAGGCAAAAAAGACGGCCAGGGTGCGGACGTTGGCGATGGTGGCCTGGGCCCAGAAGGTGGTGGCGCTGCCCAGGGTCAACGGGGCTGCCAGTCCCCCGGCCATAGCCACGACGGGAGAAGCGCCCAGCCCTCGCGCCCACAGGCGGGTGGCCCGCGCCAACAGCACCAGTGTGCCCGCTGCCAGCACAGCGCTCATCAGGTTCAAACGGTAGGCTGGCGCGCCAACCGGGAGCAAGCGGATGAACAGGTGGCCCAGCATGGTGTAGAGGGGATAGCCAGGCGGGTGCGGCACGCCCAGCAGCGCGGCGGCCAACTGGAACTCGCCAGCGTCGGCAGGGAGGAGGCCGGGGACGGCGGTGACGACATAGGCGATCAGCGCAATGATAAAGGTCACGCTGTCTGCCAGGGCCGGTGTCCAATGCCGGGTGTCCGAGGTCCGAGGGGTTTTCATAGGCAGGGGGGATTATACCATCGCACAGAACGGAGGCAAGCACGTAAGCGCCGTTTTCTCACCGTCGCGTTGCAGCCGTTTGGCGGCAGGCCGGAGGAAAAGAAAAGGCCGGCGGGATCATCCGCCGGCCTTTTTGGTTGCTCCTCTGGTCGGACTAGCGATTGTCACCCATGTAGCTCATCAACATATCGCCGCCGGTCGCCCAGTAATTGTCCACCTGGACCACCAATCCCCGCCCGCTGAGGCTTTCCACCACCGCGCTCCCCGTCCCGTTCGGTCTCACACTCCGCCAGCCGTGACCCTGGATCCACCCCTGCCACGACGTCACCCCGTTCACCCGCAGCCGCACGTTCGACCACGAACCGCTCGTGTTCTGGAGCACCAGTCCCGTATACCAGGTCGCGCTGTCCCGCACGTCCGGCAGGTAGGCCGTGGAAGTCGCCAGCGAGAGGCCGTTGTAGCTCTCCAGGTCGCCGCTGCCAGCGTTGTACTCGTCCACCTCCACCGCCAGGGCGCGGTCGCTGGTCACCACCGCCACGCCGCTCCAGGGGCCGGTGACGCTCGGCACGACCCACAGGTTGCCGTTGCCGGGGATAGAGATCGGCTGCGTCCCCGCCACGCCGCCGTTAGAGTTGTAGTAGGTGATGCTGGCCGTGGCTCCCTGGGAATCAACGTTCTGGATCTGGAAACCGGTCGTCCAATCGCTGTACCCTTTCAGCACCAGGGGGACGTATGTCGTGGTAGCCCCCGCGCTGGCCCCGTTGTAGGTCCCGACCATGCTGCCGTCGCTCTCGCGGACTATGACGGCGATTTCCTGGTCGGAGGTCACGACGGCAGAGCCGGTAAAGCTGGAACCGAGGTGAGCGTTGGCGTCGAGGGTGCGCGAACCGTTGGGGGGAATGTCGTAGGAGTGAAAAGTGCCGCGCGAGCTGCCCGACGGATTGCGATAGGTGATGGCGACGTCGGCCGGTGAGGAACCGGCGTTCTGGACGACGAGGGTGGTGTGCCAGTTGCCGTAGCGCGCGATGCTCAGGGGGGTGTAGATGGTTCTGCCGGTCCTGAAGGCGGGGTCTCCGCTGGCGGGCGTGATGCCGTTATAAGCGTAGGCCTGGCTGCTGCTCTTGGTCTCCACCACCACCGATACGTCCTCGCTGGACACGACGACGGCCGAGCCACGGCAGTAGTAGCAGGTGCCCGGAAAGTCCACCACGACGGTGTTACGAGGGGCGATGTAATCCGTCTTCTGCGTGCACACACTACCATCCTCCCAGAAGAAGGTGGTGTTGACTTGAGCCGTCTTCGTGTCGCTGTTATTACGAACTACGATGGACGAGTTCCAGCCATAGTAGTTTTCCATAACGTCCGGCAGGTAGACCGGGTAGAGCCCCACGTAGGTGGTCTTCCCGGCCTCCACCGTGTGCCAGCCCAGGTCCTCGTAGGTATATGAACCGCTCTCGTTCTTGACGAACAGGTGATAGAGGCCCGGCAAGACATCGGTGGTGCCCCAGTTTTCCACGAGGATATCATCGGGGTTAGCCCACGCATAGGCATAGGTTCGAGACCACTGGTAGGTGGTACCGCTTGAACCCTGGGGTTTGTTCAAACCCCAGATGTACCGGTCGCCAATTGGCTGTCCATTGCCGTCTGTCACCTTGCCGACGACGGTGCCTGTGTTAGTGCCACCGTAGTTGAACGCTTGCAGCCACAACTCTGGGTTGCGCGAGGTGTTCTCCGAGTTCAAAGTGTTAGGAACCAACGTGCGGTCGGATTGGGGATGGATGCATATCTGTAGGTGCAAGTGGTGACCAGACGACCACCCTGTGTCGTCCACCTCGGCGATCCAGGTGCCGGCGGTTACAGAATCACCTTCCGAATATCTAACGCTATCTTCGCTCAGGTGGGCGTAGATCGAGTAGACATAGCCCCACTGTTCTTCGATGCGATCCCAGTGACGTTCATCGTGACGGATCAACACGAAGTTGCCAAAACTGTTTCCCGTTCCATTCGCAATATTCTCTTCCAGATCTACCACTGTTCCATCAGCGATAGCGTAGACGTCCGTGCCGAGGCCATAGGAGAAATCAACCCCCTTGTGGGTGCTCGTCCCCCAGACTTCCCCATACAGATAGCTTTGATTGAGTCTCCCGCCATCGTAGGTGATCGGTCGTTGCACGCGATAGGCTGCAATGGCAGGCAGCACCGTAGCCAGCAGCAGCAAAAACAGCAATGCCACAGTTGCCTGCCGCCGGCACCTGGCTGATGTTCTCGTTTTCATCGTATACCTCCTACCTCGTGACCTCAAAATCGGCAGGACCGACATAAATCCGCCTTAGCCTGCCATCAATCAGGTTGAGCACCCAGATGCCTTCATTGCCCCGGCGGAAGACGATTTCGGTTCCACCCGGCGACCAATGTGGCTCGAAGTCATCGATCGGGTCACTGGTGAGGCGATGCAGCCCGGCGCCATCAGCGCTAATCAACCAGAGATCATAGGGAGACTCGGATTGTTCATAGGGACGGGTACCAGCAAAAACGATATAGCTTCTGTCCTTGGGGCGGAGCATGAACGATAGAACAATGGTGTGGGTAGTCAACTGTACTGGAGTGCGCTTTTCGGTATCAATCATCCATAGATCGTAAAAATGTAGCGCAGTTGGCTCTTTTGCAGCATAAACATAGAAAATTCTCTTTCCCTCAGAGGACCATGCGGCGCCCCAGAAGGGCCAAACTGTTGAGGGTATTAGCTGAACCAACTCCCCGTTCTCATCAGCTTTGGTTACCAACATCTCTGGTATCCCCCCCAAACTGGCCTCTTGGTGCAGAAAGGCAATCCGATGGCCGTCGGGTGACCAGGCCATATCTCTTACCCAGTACCCCTCCTCAACAGGGAAGATCTCTTTCGTTTCACCGGATTTCACATCGACAACCCACAGTCCGGCACCCCCGCCTACATAGGCAATGCGAGTGCCATCGGGCGACCACACTGGCTCCCGTCCCTCGACCAGGAAACGAAACTCGCCTGTCTGGATGTCAAAGAGGTAGATTTGCCAACCATAAGGTTGCCCTTTGTACT
>CAYMWP010000035.1:0-24345 GCA_964393895.1 uncultured Anaerolineales bacterium
CATCGGAGGTTCACTTCGGCTATAATGAGGAGAGGAACCCCGGTAAACAAATACCGTCACGCGTTATAACTAGCCCGGCACGACGACCTCTACCTGCGTACCCTCGCCGGGGACACTGGAGACGCGCATCTCGCCGCCCAACAGCGAGGCCCGCTCTTTCATCCCGATGAGGCCAAAGCCGCCATCGTCACCGGACGGGTCTGGCAGGTTAGCCGGTAAAAGTCCCGCGCCATCGTCTTGCACCACCAGACGCACCCATTCTTCCTCAAAACTGAGGTGGACACTGACCTTGTGGGCCTGGGCGTGTCGCTGTACGTTGTTCAAGGCCTCCTGAGTAATGCGGAACAAGTTCAATTCTACGTCGGGAGATAGAGCGCGCTCCTCGCCAGAGATGGAGAAATGTAGGGCCAGGTCATTTTCCTCCCGCTCTTGTATCGCCACAACATAGCTGGCGACCGCTCCAACCAGCGTCACCCCCTCCAGCGTACGCGGGCGCAGTCCCCACACCGAGCGCCGCGCCTCTTGCAGACTGTGGCGAGCCAGGTCGCGGGCGCGTTGCAGCGCCTTGACCGCCTGTTCCGGGCGGCGCCGGGCCAACCGTTCCACGGCCTCCAGTTGGACGATGATGCCGGTCAGCCCTTGAGCCAGCGAGTCGTGAATCTCGCGCGCCATGCGGTTGCGCTCGTCCAGAATAGCCGCCTGGCGGCTGCGCCGGTAGAGGCGGGCGTTCTCCACCGCCAACCCCACTTGTCCGCCGATGGCCGAAAGAAGATCCACTTCGCCGTCGGTGAAGCAGCGGTCGCCCCGGGTGGCCACGCCCAAAGTGCCCACGACGCTCTCTTTGGCGCGCAGCGGCACGGCGGCGAATGAGCGCAGCCCCTCCTCGATGCTGGCCGGCAGCGGCCGGTGAGGGTGCTGCCCCACGTCTTCGATCAGCAAAGGATCGCCGCTCTGGGCCACCCAACCATCCAGCCCGGCGCCCACTTCCTGTTTCGCCACCTGACGCACAAACCAGGCGGAAAAGCCCCTGTGTGCACGCAGCCGCAGGGTCGTCTCCCCTTCGGCCAGCAGGTAGACCCAGGCAGTATCGGTCTCCATCACCTGTACGACGACGTCGAGGGCGTTGTTCAGCACATCGTCCAGCACCAGCGACTGGCTGATCGTCAACGACACCCGGTTGAGCGCCCGCAATGATTGTACTTGCTTCCGCAGCTCCTCGTCGGTCAGGCTGAAGAGGGCGGCGTTCTCCAGCGCCATGGCGGCGTGGTTGGCAAAGCTGGAAGCCAGCTCCAATTCGGAAGAGGTGTACCGGTATGGTTCTGACTTGTAGAGCAGCAGAACGGCCGGCGGCGCGTGTTTGGTGAGCAGCGGGATCGCCAGTACAGAGCGATGCCCCTCCGCGCGAGCGCGCCGGCGAAAGTCGGGGTATAGATGATCGCTCTCGATATCCGATACCTGTACCGGAGTTCGGCTGCGCAGAGCACGCATGGAGGGCGAGTTGGGCTCGGACGGCGCGATGCGCAGCCGGTTGACGTATTGATCCGACAACCCGCGACTGGCCCGGATGCGAAACTCTCCGGCCTGCTCGTCCAGAGCCACGACCGCGCAACGCTCGACGTTCAACAGCCGCCGAACCTGATCGAGGATGTTGTTGATCACCTCGGTCACGTCCAACGAGGCGACGACCGTCCGGCTGGTCTCTAGCAAAGTGGCCAGTTCCGCCAGGCGCTCCTCGATGCTCTGAGCCATGCCGGTGAGAGAGCGGGCCAGGTGTCCGATCTGATCCTGCCGCCCGGATAGCGGGGCGAGGCGCATCCCCTCCTCCAGGCACAACCGACCCTGGCGCCGCCCCACCAGCCGGCTGAATTCTGCCAAACGCTCCAGGGGGCGGATGACTTGGCGGGAGAGGGCCAGCCAGAATAGCAGGCCGACGACCAAGAATACGACGGTAGCCGCCAGCACGGCCCGGTGAAAAGTGCGCGAGGTGGCAAAGGCGGCCGCCGTGGGACGGCTGACGATGACGCCCCAACCCACGCTGGGCACGGGGACGTAGCTATACAGGGTTTCCACGCCATCTTTGGAAGGACAGATGAGGTTGCCTGAATGACCAGAGAGGACGGATTGGATCACGTGCGGCAGAACGGGGGTCATTTCGCTGAGAAGGAAAGAGGTATCGGGGTGCGCGATCACACGACCCGACGAATCCACGATCAATACCTGGAACTGCTCTTCGGGCCGATGTTCGCTAGAGATGGCCGCCAGGGTGTCCGACAGGCTTTGCAGGCGGATGTCCGTGGCCACGACGCCGAGGAACTCCCCCGCAGGACTGCGGACGGCTACGGCCGTGGTCGCCACGGGCTGCCTCGTCGGCGGGGAGACGAAGCCTTTGGAGACGACCGGACGGTCGGTGCGGAGAGCGGCCTGGAAGTAATCGCGAAAGTCCGACTTGAGGCCCAGCATAGAGCCGGGGCCGGTTGGATAGTGGTAGAGCATCACGCCGCCCGGCCCCAGGCGGGAGATCAGGCTGACGTCTGAGCGGGCGCGGGTCACGTCGGCAAAGAGCTCGACCATGTCCTCTCTGGCGACGGCGATCACGGCCGGATGCCGGGCCAGTTCGGCTACAGTTCGGAGGGCGTTGTTCAGCGCGGCGTCCGTCTCCAGGGCGATGGCGCGCGCCAGCGCGAGATCGGCGGCTTTGACGTCCCGCTCCAACCGCGCTTGAGCAAAAGAATCGAAAACTAGCGCGCCCGCGAGTACGGGAACTACGAGCAGCAGATACAGCGCCAGCAACTGAAGACCAAGGTCCCGTCGGACGGAGAACTTGACTCTCCCGCTCTCTTCCTGGTTGCCAGTTGCGATCTCCAAATCTCGGATCCGTAAATCCTAGTTTGCTTCCTCGACGAGTTGCTCGACCGAGACGACCGGGCCGTATTTCGCTTTCAACGCTTCCAGGCCCTTTCTCTGCTCGGCATAGACTTGGAACAACTTGGCTGGGATGTTCTCTTTTCCGTAAGCCTCTTCCTGTAGGTCAATTCGCGCCAGGATATTGTCCACGTAGAACGCGAACTGTCTGTCGTAGAGCTCTCGCGGGTACTCTTTGCCGATCCCGGCAAACAACCTGGCGAGGTCATCATATTGGGGGATGAACCCGATGGGTGTCTCAATCGCTTCGACGTCCCCGTGCGCCACCAGTTCGAGCCAGCCCAACCACACTTTTACGTCCCGCTTCTCACCGAGCAGTCCGTTCCCCTCTCCACCGCGCGCCTCGTGCGCCAGGAAATAGTTCAGCCCGGCCATGATGGGTTTGCTCTTTAACTTGTCAGAATTAAAAAAGAGAAATTGCGCGTCCATATAATCGGCCAGCGGGCCGGGGATGAACGGCTCGTTGGCCCAGGGCTGCCGCCGGACGCCCTTGGCTCCCACCTCCGTCGCCGTCGCCGCCGAAAGCACCGAGGCCCCGATGACGACGCCCTGGTCGGGATTCTTGGCGACCCAGACCGGGGGCATGGTGTCGCTATCCCGTCCGCTGTAGGTGATGACCTTGATCTCAACCCCGCGCGGGTCCTCGGCCGCGGCCTCGTTATAGTTGCCGATGAACGTGTTGTCCACCGTGCAGCGGGCGTTGGGGTTAGAGAGTGGAATGGGATTGCCGTTTTCGTCCGTCTTGCCCTCCCACCATTCACCCTGAAAGTTGAAGCCTCGCTTGGGATGTTCCTCGCCGTTACCGACCCAGTGCGGCACATCGTTCTCGTCAATCAACACGTTCGTCCAGATCACCTCCGCCCCTTCTTCTCGCAGGGCTTTCATCAGGTACGGGTCGTCCTTACGGTTCACGTCTCGGACGATGCCAAAGATGCCCTTTTCTGGATTGATGGCCCGCAGCGTTCCATCCTGGGCGATCCACAACTGCGCCAGGTCGTCGCCGACAAAGTCCGTGCCGGTCATGGCCGTCGTGGTCTTGCCACAACCGGAGGGCGCAGCTCCGGCAAAGTAGGTCGTCCTCCCGTCTCCCGCCAGACCCGTGATGAACATGTGCTCCGAGAGTTTGTCTTCCTTTTGATAATAGGTCGCCAGGTCAACTGCAAAGCGGTGGTTCCCTTTCTTCAGCAGCAGCGTGTTGCCGGCGTAGGTGCAGAACATGGAGAACGTCGTCAGCCAACTCCGGTCCATAAAGACCCGGGCATTCGGCAGATCCTCTGGCCGATTTGGCCCTTCGCTGTGGACGTTGTTCAAGAACAATCCCACGCGTTCAACCTCGGCGTCAAATTGATCGTAGACGTGCCGATATAGGATGTTGGCCGAGTGCATCACGTAGGTGGACGTGGTGATCTCCAGCGCGGGAATCGCGGCTTTGGCGCCGATCGGCCCCCGGCTGAAGAAACCCACGAGCAACGTCATCCCCCGGGCAATACCCGTCATGTAGGTTTTGATATAGTCGTATGCCTCGTCCCGAAGGATACTCTTGGCCAATACACTGGTTTTCTCGCCCTCGTTCACGATATAGTACGTTCGATCAATGATCCGCGCCTGTTCCTGGGCCAGGTCGAAGTGAATCGTGTGGTCTTTCATCGCCAGGGGGCGCTCTTCGCCTTTTTCAACACTCATCTCCCTGACCCGTCGAACGTCCTCCTCCGACCCGGTGTTCACAAAGACCGCGTCGGGATCCATCATCGAGATCGAGTTCGCAATTTTCAAAAGCGCCTCTTGGTTGGCAATCTGGCCCAGTTTTGCGACGGTCTCCTGGTCACAGCGGGTCTCGAACAAGGCCCTTGCTTCGTCCAGGGTATTGATCCCGCCGATTGCGGCCAGGATATCCGTGCCCTTTTTTAATTCCAACATGCTGTCCTCCTTGTCAACGATTTGATAGCAAATGCTTTACTGCCCCCGAGGAAGCTGGACAAACCCCACGACGGAGAAATGGTGATCGAAAGCGAATGCCTCCGAGAGTTCCCGTTGCTGCATCAGGGCGAAACTAACCGCGTCGGTGTAGCTGAAATCCTGGTCGTCGTAGCGGCGCAGGACGTCGCGCGCCTGGACCTCCAACTCCCGGCTAGACCAGATGCACTGAACGGAAGATGACCGTTCGATGATGTTCAAAAAGGATGTGGCCTTGTGATGCCCCAGTTTCCAGAGCAGATTGGTGTACGTTTCGGAAACGATGAGATTGGAAATCAGAAGCCGTCTCTTCCGAGTTAGAGCGTCGCTGTAGAACGCTTTGGCTGCAAGGTGGTATTTGTCTCTGGGGTTGATAATCGCAATCCAGGCCGAAGTATCCACAAATATTGGTTTACTCATTTTGGAGTTCTTCTACCAGATAGCGATCGTGATTGACAGACCAATCCGTTGGAAGATCGGCGTCATCCCCTGCCAGCCCGATGAGTTGCCAGGCGGGGTCCTCCTCCGCAGGGATGATCTCTCGCGCCAGCGATTCCAACCCGCGCCGCAACACCTCTGCCTGCGAAACACTCAACTTTTCCACCAATTGGCTCAAGAGATTGAGATGTCTCCGGCCTAAATAGACCTGTACCGGTTTCTTCAACACGGTCATTGCTCACCCCTTTACATTTAACAGGATGAATGCAACACAATGCATTAACTATACTACATTCAAATTCACCTGTCAAATCAAGGCTCCGGCAGCATCTTGCCTGGATTGAGGATGTTGTTCGGATCCCAGGCCTGCTTGATGCGCTTTTGCATCTCGACGGCCACCGGCCCCAGCGCCATCTCCAGATAGGGGAGCTTGAGCACGCCTACTCCATGCTCGCCGGAGAGAGAGCCGCCTACCTCGACCGCTGCGCGGAACAGATCGCCTACCGCCCCTTTCACCCGCTTGAACTCCTCTTCGTCGCGCTTGTCGAAGAGGATGTTGGGATGCAGATTGCCGTCGCCAGCGTGACCAAAGATGACGATGGGCAGATCCCACTTGGTCGAAATCTCCTTGATCCTGACAATCATTTCCGGGACGGCGCTGTGCGGCACGGTGACGTCCTCGCCCAGTTTGTTGGGTCGGATGCGCCCCAGCGAACCGGATATGGCTTTGCGCGCTCTCCACATCTCTGTGCTTTCCTGTGGCGTGTCAGCTACGCGCACTTCGCTGGCTCCGTTCTGGCGACAGATCTCGGCGGCGGTTTCGATGCCGCTCGCCGCGTCCGCAGCGTCGCCGTCGGTCTGCATGAGCAGGATCGCCTCGACGTCGAGGGGCAACCCAATGTGGAGATACTCCTCGACGCTCTTGATGGCCGTCTCGTCCATGATCTCCACCAGGGAGGGATTGGCGCCGCTGGCCAGCACACCGTTGATGGCTCGGCCGGCATCGGTCAATTTAGGAAAGATCGCCTGGGCCGTGCGTTCAGTCTCCGGCGCAGCGATGAACCTGACCGTCACCTCGGTGATGACGGCCAGCGTGCCCTCGGAGCCGACCAACAAGTGCACCAGATCGTAGCCGGTGACGTTCTTGGTCGCCTTGCCGCCCACCCGCATGATCCGCCCGTCGGCCAACACCACTTCTAGCGCCATGACGTAATGGCCGGTGATGCCATACTTGAGACAGTGCGCGCCGCCCGCGTTACAGGCGACGTTGCCGCCAAGCGTGGAGTAGTGATCGCTGGTAGGGTCTGGTGGATAAAAGTAACCCGCTCGGGCCACGGCGTCCGCCAACTCCGACGTGATGATCCCTGCCTCGGCCGTAGCCATCATGTTGTCGAGATCGAGGTCCAGCAGGCGATCCATACGGGTCAGCGAGAGAACCATGCCCCCGCCGAAAGGAATGGATCCCGCTGATAGACCGGTTCCCATCCCGCGAGTCACCACAGGAATCACCTCTCGATTGGCCATCTTGAGAATCTCCGAGACCTCTGCGGTGTTGGCCGGCAACACGACCAGGTTGGGCCTGGCAGAGGTGAACGTAGCGTCGTACGAATACGCCACCAGATCCTCCGGCGAGGTCAGCACGTGCCGCTCGCCGACAATGGATTTCAGCTCATCAATGATCTTTGGGTCAAACATCGTCGCCTCCTTCAAGTTGCCCCGCCACCACCTCGGCCAGGTCCAGCGTGCGGATGCGAATCTTCTCGCGCTGGGCAGCCCCGAGCAGGGTGCGCTTGCACTGCTGGCACGAAACGATGATGTGCTGAGCCTCTGCATCCTGGGCCTGTTTCAATCTCCGTCGGGGAAGCGCCTGGACCAACTCCCGATCGTAGGTCTCCAGGTTGCCGCCGCCCCCGCAGCACAGCGAGTTCTCGTGATGGTCGGCCATCTCCACCAACTCCAGTTCCGGGATGGCGCGCAGCACCTGGCGCGGCGCCTCGTAGACGCCGCTCTTGCGACCCAGGTCGCACGAATCGTGATAAGTCACGGTGACCGGCCAGGGCTTGAAGCGCAGCCGGCCCGTGCGGGCCAGCTCGGCCAGCATCTCGGTCTCGTGGAGAATCTCAAGCCCGTCCGCAGATCCGTCGTCGAGCAACTCTGGATAGACGTGCTTCCACATGTGGTAGCAGGATGGACAGGCCATCACGACCTTTGTCGCGCCGGTGGCCCTCACCGCCTCGACGTTGTGCCGCGCCATCTCCAGAGCGCGCTCGCTCTCTCCGTTGAGGAAAAGGGGATAGCCGCAGCAGCGCTCGTCGCCGCCTATGAGAGCGTAATTCACGCCCGCCTTTTCAAAGGTCTCGACCAATGACTGGGGAATACGATAGCTGGCTGGGAAGAGTGACGATACGCAGCCCACAAAGTAGGCCACCTCTGCCTGCCCGCCGTGGTCGAAGCCGACGGGCGTTGACTTCATATTGCCAGTCCAACCCAACCGTTGTTCGTTATCCTCGTCAGAGATATTGCCCGCAGCGACGATGGTCTCGCTCAATCGCTGCAGAGAGTCGGGCATCAGGCCGCTGTGGGCCAGGTCAGCGCGGACCCGGTTCAGGATCACGTCCAACTCGACTCCGCTGGGACAGACTTCCCGGCAGGCCTCGCACATCAAACAGGTGTAGAACTTGCCAGCATAGACATCGCCGACTTTCAGAGTATCCTCGCCGACGGCGCGATAGAGGGCCACCTTGCCGCGCGGAGATAGCGTCTCAATGCGCGTCTCGCGATAGACCGGGCAGACCGACAGACATTCTCCACAGCGGATGCACTTGAGATACAACTCTTCGGCGAGGGCGCCGATGTTCAACGTAAAGGTTTCGATTTTGTTCGTCGTCATTCAATCCTCCAGATTCAGTCGGACTGGAACAGTCCGCGCTTGGCGTCGGAAACGACCGGCAGTGTCAGCAGCGCGTGGGGCACGATCAACACGTCCAGATCTTTTCCCAATTCGCGGGCGGCCAGCGCCAGCGCCTCCTCCATCGTCGCAACAGCCGTCATCTTGCAGGCCGTCACCACCTCTGGCGTCTCGCTGCCGACGATGATGACGCGCGCTCCCTCCAGCACCTTGGCCATCACAAACGCTCGCTGCTGACCGGGCGGGTAGCCGTGCTGGCGGGCGTCGTCCAGGATAAATTGAACGTCGGGCGCGTCTCGCATGGCGGCCAGGAAGCGCTGCTCGCCCACCCCATCCCCCGCCCCCTCCTCGCAACGGGCCGGGATGATGAGAAATCCACCCGGCTTGACCACCGGCGTCGGCGCGAAGAAGAGGTAGGAGGCAGCGCGGCTGGCCTGGTAAAGATTGGCGTCCTTGGGAAAGCCCACCCCGCCGATGGCGACGTCGTACTGGTGGGGAATGTTCACCTCGTAGATGGAGCGGGCAAAAGCGACCAATTGGGCGTGCGTCTCCACCGGCTCGCCGGCCTCGACGCAGACGACGCGCTTCTCGTCGTCCAGCACCACGTTGAGGATGAAGCGGAGCCCCGCGCGGCGGGCCGCCTCGGTGATCGCCTCGTGGAAGGGATTGCCCTTGATGCGGCCCAGGCGGGTGCCGGGGTGATCCACAAAAGCCGGGCCGTGGGTGTGGGCGATGAGCGCTTCGCCCGCCGCCCCCACCGCCAGAGTCTTGCGCCCGCCAGAGTAGCCGGCGTACTGGTGCGGCTCGACGATCCCCGTGGCGATCAGTAAATCCGCCTCGACCGCCGCCCGGTGAGCCGAGACTGGCGTTCCACCGGGCGTGACGCCTAAATCCACCAGCGCGTCAGGGTTCTGCGGCTCGTTGTCAATCACGCGGTAGCGCTCCACCACCGTCTGGCCCAGCTTGGCGACCTTTTCCTCTGGCGTCGAGGGGCGGTGCATACCGATGCCACACAGCAGGGTGACGTCCTCGTCGCGCACGCCGGCCGTCTCCAACTCCCGCAGCAGCGCCGGAACCAGCAGATGGTCGGGGCTGGCGCGGGTGATGTCGGTGAAGGCGATACAGACGGTTGCGCCCGGCTCGACCAGTTCCCCCAACGGCGGCGAACCAATGGGACTGGACAGCGCCTCGGCGATGGCGGCCTCCACGTCGGCCAACGGCTCCGCCGGTTTGGACGTGACCACCGTGCCGCGCATACCCGGCGACAGATCGAACTCGAGCGTTGACTTGCTGTAGGGAACGTTATATCTCATTCTCTGTGTCCTCCGCGTCTCTGCGGTGAGATGGGGTGATCACCAGTTCTACCCACCTTTGTCGAGTCAACGACACACTCTCTCCCCAGCGGCATTGAACGTAGCCACCACTGTAGCACAGACATTCTACCGGGACAAGTGCACATCATCACCCACTGCGGCGCATAACGTCACAACGAGAGGCCCCCCTAATCCGGGGATTCAGGGAGTCCTCACACAGCGCCGACACCGACCAGCCTGAGATAAAGCTGCGTGCAAAGCGCGCCCCCAGCCCTCTGCCAATCAACGTAACGCAGCGTACCCCGTCCTCAACATACGCAGTCCCAGCAGGATCGCCGCCAGCCCCAACGCCAGCGCCCCCATTCCCCGGATGGGGCCGCCTCCGGTGACGGGCAATTCGGCAGGAGCGACCGGCGTGAGGGTCGGCGTGGGAGAGGGAGTGGACGTTGTATCCATTCCCCCGCCGCTCCCTCCGGCGACTTTTGTAGCAGGGGTAAAAGTCGCCGTTGGCCGGAGCATGACCGTGGGGAGACCAGTAGCTGTAGCCGGGACAGGCGCGCCGGTGGGTGTGGGGGACGGGGTCTCTAGCGCCGCCTCGGATACAACCGCCGGCGCGGAGGGCAATAGCTCAACCAGTGACAGCGCCGCTGTTGCTATTCCCAACAGGATAAGGAACAACCCGACGAGGACGCGCCGTTTTTTCTTCTTGACCTCCTCGTCCAGCAGGCTCTCCTCGAACATCACGGCTCTCTTTGCGCCCAGTCGCGGGCCTGTTCGATCCAGGACGCGACGTTCACCCGCTGCCACTCTTTGATATCGAGCATGCGGCGCAGTTGGTCGGGGTCTGACGCGACCAGTTGCTGGTACGTATTCACTCCGGCATCCCGCAGCTTCCACTGGTAGACCGGCCCAATCCCCTTGATGACCGTCAGATCGTCCGGGTGGGTGCGCTGGTAAGCCTCGAACTCGTCGCGCAGGCCGTCCAACTGAGCGTCCAGCGCCGAGAGTCGCGAGCGGAGCTGGCCCACCTCCTCGTCCCGCTGGCTCAGGAACCCGACCAGGGTCTCCGAGGCAGGTTCACCCTCCTGCCCTCCCAGAGCGAGCGCCGCGCTTCCTCGTTGCTCCAATTGGCGTCGCAGTTCCCGGTTCTTGCGATATGCTTCGTCAATGAGCCACTCAGTGACAAATCCAACGATGCCACCGGCGACCACCAGCAGCAGGCCCACGAACAGGTTCAGCGTGGCGCCGGCGCCAAAGGCCCAGGCGACGATGAACCCAACGACCAGCCCCAAAACGACCAGAGCCACACCAATGACTATCTTCATCTCGATCCTCCTCTAATATGTCGCCACAGCACAGGGTCAGTATAGCACAACGACGGCCCGAAGGCAATTGGCGAGAGCGTCGCATAGCTCCAATGTCCCATTGACTAACACCCCGTTTTGCTTTATACTGTGTCGCTTATGTCTATCCTTCGGTTTACAAGCGTGCTCGTCAAAGAGTACCGTCACATCCTGCGCGAGCCGCGTACCCTGTGGATGGTGTTCCTCTCCCCCGCCTTTGTCCTGATCGCCCTTTCCATGATCTTTACCAGCGGCAACGGCCGCATCAACCTGGCGCTGTGGGACGAGGATCGCACCCCCCTGTCGCGCCAGTTCGCCGCCACCCTCTCCGGCGACGACGATTTCTCCGTCAGCTATGCGTCCGATTACAAAGAGATCGAAACGCTGCTGGTGAAACGAGACATTGACGCGGCGCTGATCATCCCGCCCGGCTTTGCCGACACGATCCAGAACGACGACACTGCCCCCGTGCAGGTCATCCTGGATGGGGTGGATACCCTCGTCGCCGGGCAGGCGACCGGCAGCCTGCTGGGTCACGCCGCCGATTTCGGAGTGACGTTGAGCCGCCAGCTCTCTCTATCCACGTTGCCGCTCAAGGTCCACTCCCAATCCGCCTACCTGCCCGACGCGGCCGAGCGCGAGAGCATGATCCCCGGTCTCATCCCCATCGTCTTCTCCCTGCCGGTAATGGCGGCCGCCCTGGCCCTGGCCCGCGAACGCGAGACCGGATCGCTGGAATCGCTCATCGCCACCCCCGTCCGCGGGCTAGAGTACCTGGGAGGCAAGTTGATCGCCTACGTCACTGCGGCGCTGGTCGGGCTGCTGCCGGTGTGGTTGACGACCACCCTGCTGTTCCACGTCCCCTTCCGGGGCAATCTGTTGCTGCTCCTGTTACTGGCGACCGACTTTTTGCTCGCCAGCGTGGGGATGGCTCTCTTCATCGGCAACCTGGTGCGCAGCCAGCAGACCGCCACCGTGGTCGCCCTGTTCATCTTTTTCGTGCCCGGGTTCTTTCTGACCGGCATGATTGATCCCATAGACACTACCGATCTGCTGGGCGCCGCCTTCTCCTACGCACTGCCCAGCACCCACTTTGTGTCCATCTGCCGCGCCATCTTTCTCAAAGGAGCCACTCTGAGCGAGATGTACCGTCCGGCCCTGGCACTGCTGATCCTCTCTATCATCTGGATGGGGCTGGGCACACTGACTTTTAAGAAACGGATGCGCTGATGCAAGTCATTTTTAATCGTATTTGGGGTCTGGTCAAAAAAGAATTGTTACAACTGAGCCGTGACAAGCTGCTGCTCGCGTTCGTGCTCGTAGCGCCATTGCTAGAACTGACACTGATGGGCGGCCTGACCGGAGGAGGCGTGCAGAACTTGCCGCTGGCCGTAGTAGACCTGGACCGCAGCCGGGCCAGCCGCGAGCTGATCACCCGCCTGGATCAGACGGACGAACTCTTGATAAAGACTTATGAGGACAGCGTCGCTCAGGCCCAGGAGCAGATGCAGAGCGGGCAGATCGGCGTCATCGTCGTGGCGCCTCCCGGCTACGGAGAAGCACTGACCGATCCTCAACAGCCCGCCGAGGTGCAGGTCATCGCCGACGGCTCCAATCACGTGGTGTCCAGCGCCGCCATCGGCACGGTCGAGAACGTGGCCGCCGAGATCGTACAGGACCTCACCGCCCGCTACGGGGTCGCCAGCGGGGGGCCGGTGGAGATGCGCTTTGCAGCCCGCTTCAACGCCACCCTCGACGGTCAGCCCGGCGCTATCACCATGATGCTGGGCCTGATCGTCTACCAGGTGACTCTGATCATCGCCGCGCAGAGCTTTACCCGCGAGCGAGAACTGGGCACGATGGAGCAACTGCGCGTCACACCGCTCGGCCGCCTGGAGTTGATAGCGGGCAAAGCTATCCCCACCCTGCTCGTGGGCCTGGTGGACTGTCTGCTGATGACGGGGGTGGCCGTCGCCTGGTTCGACATTCCGGTGCGCGGCTCGCTATTGCTCCTGATGCTGCTCACGGTTCCATTCATCCTGACGCAGATCGGCTGGGGGACGCTCATCTCGCTCGTCTCCCGCACTCAGCAGCAGGCGATGCTGTTCGTCTTTGCGCTGGCGATGCTAGAGATAGCCTGCTCTGGCTTTCTGGTGCCAGCGAGCAGCCTGCCCGAGACGATGCGCCTGCTCTCACACATCTCGTCGGTGCAGCACTATATGGTGATCTTGCGCGGCGTGATGCTGCGCGGGGCCGGGATAGGCGTGTTGTGGCAATCGGCGCTGGCGCTCAGCGGGATCGCGCTCGGCGTGGCGACGCTGGCCTGGCTGCGACTCTGGCTGGGGCTGGATACCGACTCGCTGAAACAGCGGATACAGATCTGGCGGCACATCTACCGCCGCAATCGCCGCCGGCGACGACAGGTGGGCAGCGGTACCAGAAGGAGACCCAGACTCGGCGCGCAGAAACCTCGGCCAGCCTACGTAGACGTGCGCGTCGAAGAGAGATAACGGGGCAAGTTGGGAACTTGCCCCCCCATGTCCCAACGAGAAACGCCCCCAGGGCCGCGGCCCCGGGGGCGTTCGTCTTTTGAGCGGGCGGGGTCAGCGCCCCAGATGCATCGGCATGATCACGTGGGTAAAATCCGCCTCACCCACGGGCCGGATGACGCCGGGGCTGGAGGAAGTGGTCGTATCCAGCGCCACCTGGGGACTGCCGGCCACCGAGAGCACCTCGATCAGATATCTGACGTTGAAAGCGATCTCGATCTCATCTCCCTCGATGCTGGCATCCAGTTCGCTCACGTCGTCGCCGGTCTCGGCCGAGGTGGCCGAGACGACTATGTGACCGGGGGACAACTCGCTGCCGGGCTTGACGTGCAAACGGCCAATGTGGGCCGCGTCGCGGGCAAAGATGAGGGCCGTCTTGCACGCTTTTACGAACGAGGCCGTATCCACCACCGTATGCGTGGTGCGCTCTTTGGGAATGATCTGGTTATAATCCGGAAAATTGCCGTCAATCAACTGCGAAACCAGCACGACGTCGGTGAGTTGAAAGAGCACCTGGTTGCGGGTGGGGGTGACGGTAATGACGACAGGCTCTTTCTGCTCGCCGCTGATGCGGCCCAGTTCGGTCAACGCGCGGGCGGGGACGATGATGCTAAAAGGGTCAGCGACGGATTGGGACAATGAGACGGTGCGCACCGAGAGGCGAAAGCCGTCGGCCGCGGCCAGCGTGAGCTGTGAGTCCTCGAACTTGGCTAGCACGCCGGTGAGGATAGGGCGGCTCTCGTCGGTGGCGGCGGCAAAGGCGACCTGCTGAATCGCCGTGCGCAGCACGTCAGGCTCGATGAGGATGCCGCCTTCCCCCTCCGGCTTTGGCACGATGGGGAACTCTTGCGCGTCAATGCCCTTGATATTAGACTCGCTGCGGCCGGCACGCAGGTTGAGCGTCTGGGTACGCTCCACCAATTCCATATCCACCTGCTCCGGCGGCAGAGCGTTGATCAGGTCTATGAGAGTGCGAGCCGGAACAGTGGTCGCTCCCTCCTCCTCCACCCTGGCCCCAATCCAACAACTGATTCCAACCTCCAGATTGGTGGCGGATAGTTTGAGCCGTCCGGCATCGGTCGCCAGGAGCACGTTGCCGAGCACCGGAAGCGTGGAGCGAGGCGAAACCGCGCGCCCGACGATGCCAAGTCCTTTAGCCAAGTTTTCCTGCAAACAAGAGATCTTCATAGTGTGGCCCTCCTCAAGATTTGATGACCCAAGCAAACTCAGTATACCCCAACTTTACAACCCGCACAAGTGAACAAACTAACACTTGCTACACTTGCAACTTGCCTGCTTTCTGGTATAATGTCGTCGCTTTAAGCGGGCGTAGTTCAGTTGGTAGAACACCTCCTTGCCAAGGAGAAGGTCACGAGTTCGAGTCTCGTCGCCCGCTCTTTGTGTTAGTGACCAAGAGGCAGCACCGAGCAGGCCGGTGGCTTCTTGGTTTTTTTCTCGCGAGTGCACCACCCTAGGAACAGACGTTCTCATCGTTACAATGTCCAAAAATCCCCCATCAAACCTGGCGATCCCAACCCAACGATTCCAAACAGGCCACGTGCTCGCCATCAGCGCCGGGCACGCGGTGCACGATACCTATACCGCTTTCCTGGCCCCCCTGCTGCCGGCCTTTATCACCAATCTATCTCTATCCAAGACCGAGGCCGGACTGCTGACGGTCTTTATGCAGTGGCCATCCCTCTCGCAGCCCTTCATCGGCCACCTGGCCGACCGGGTAAGTTTGCGCTATTTTGTCATCCTGGCTCCCCTGGTGACGTCTATGGCGATGAGCTTGTTGGGCATAGCGCCCAGTTATGGAGTGCTGGCGATGTTCTTGCTGGTGGCCGGCGCCAGTTCCGCCAGTATGCACGCCGTGGGGCCGGTGATGGCCGGGCGACTATCGGGCCGTAACCTGGGCCGGGGGATGGGCTTTTGGATGGTGGGCGGCGAATTGGGCCGCACGCTGGGACCGCTCGTGATCGTAACCGCCGTCCGCCTGCTGGCGCTGGAAGGTACGCCCTGGCTGATGCTGGGCGGGTTCCTGGCCTCGGCCATCCTCTACACCCGACTCAAGGATGTGCCGGGCCGCCCCCTGGAAGCCGGACAACCCCGTCCCTGGCGACGGGCGCTGCGGGCGATGAGACCACTTCTGATCCCGCTATGCGGCGTCATCGTAGCGCGCGCCTTTATGAACGCGGCGCTGACTACCTTTCTACCCACTTTTCTGAGCGAGGAGGGGGCCGAACTCTGGCTCGCCGGGGCTGCTCTTTCGATCCTGGAAGCTGCGGGCGTGGTGGGCGCATTGCTGGGTGGCTCGATCAGCGATCGGATTGAACGCCGGTGGGTTCTCTTTGTCTCTATGCTTACTACGCCGCTGTTGATGTTTATCTTTCTGACCATCGGCGGATGGATTCAATTCCCTCTCCTTTTGATGTTGGGCTTTATCTCGCTCTCGGTCTCTCCCGTCGTGATGGCGCTGGTGCAGGAGAGCTTTCCCGAAAACCGGGCGCTGACCAACGGCATCTACATGGCGCTGAACTTTATCCTTCATTCAGGGGTCGTAGTGGCGATAGGGGGATTGGGCGATCTGTTCGGGCTACGTCTGGCCTTTATCTTTAGTGGGGCGGTCGCGCTTTTGGGGCTCCCGCTCATATTCTTCTTGCCCAAGCCCGGCCATTGAGATGTGAGGGTAGCGCTCCCTCAACCAACAGATGGACCTCTTATGGCCGCCAGTATGCCGGAAAGCAGGAGCAACGCGAACCCGGTCGTACAAGCGACCAATCCCCAGCCCAGGCCAAGGGTCTCGCCGTACAGCGCGACGACGAGAGGGCGGAGCAGGCCGAATTGGTGCAGCGCGGGGATGGCGCCGGCAAGCGCCAGTACCGTCACCAGGGCCCCCCAGGCGCGCTGGGGGAGCCGGTGGGCCAGGAGGCTCAGAAGAACTAACGCCGCACCGCCGAGAGCCAGGCTCAGGTGCCCGCGGTACTCCGCAGCGAGGTAGAATCCGTAGGGGGGCAATGCGACGAGGGCAAGCAGGAGGGCGAGGGCGAGGCCGACGAAGCGAATAACGGGACGAACGGCGAGCACCGAGACCGCAAGACCCAGCAGGATAGCGGCAGCGGTCGCGGGGGTGAGAAATAACCAGCGAATCACGGGCGTCACGCCGCCCTGCACCTGGGGAAAGAATTTGGCGAACTCGGCCAGTTCGAACCCCGTCACGGTGAGGGCGGCCGTCTCGTGGGGTATCCAGGGGCCAAAGTAGCCCACGACGACCAGGGCGATACCCAATAACCTGATCTCCAATCTCCAATCCCTAAACTCAAGCATAGATCAGTCTTCCCAATCGGGCCGCAGCTCGGAGATGTATCTAAAGATGTCTGGTTCCTCCTCAAAGACGTCCACCACGCTCCAGGGCAGTTCGGCAAAGAGGGGCGCCAGGGGCACGCCGGAGGGGGGCCTGAGCTTGGTGGGGCCCGGAGGCGCGGGACGGAGCGGCCGGTTTTTGCGGATGCGCTGCCGCAGGATGCGCCCGCACGCCCCGCGCGCTTCGTCCGAGAGAAAGCCGACGTACTGGCCGTCGCGATTGTAAACGTCCTTCCCGTCGAGCCAGGCGATCCATTCTCCCAGGGTGTCGTAGAGACGGCCCTCGTGGAGCAGGGCGACCCATTCGCCATTCGTGGAGTAGATAGGCTGCATCACGACCAGACCTCCGATGTGATGCTAGAATTATAGCCTGGAAGGATGCAGGAGGCAAGGGGCAGGATGTGGGGCAAGTTTCTTACCCGCTGTCTGGCTAGTCCCAGAGATCAAGCACGGCCAAAAGTTGGCGGGCGGCCTTTTCCCAACTGAACTGGGCCGCTTGAGCAAGTCCCCTGGCGATCATCCCCTGGCGTAGAGCGGCGTCCTCCAACGCGCGGGCCATCGCTGCGGTCAGACCGTCAGTGTTGAGCGGATCAACCAATAGTGCGGCCTGGCCCGCGACCTCTGGGAGCGAGGAAACGTCGGAACAGACGACGGGCGCGCCGCAGGCCATAGCTTCCAGCACCGGCAACCCAAAGCCCTCGTACAGCGACGGGAAGGCAAAGAGGCTCGCGCCGCGATACAGGGCCGGCAGGTCAGCGTCCTCCACAAAGCCCAACACGCGCACGCGGTCGGGGTGACTGCCCGCCTCGGCCAGAATTTCCTCGTAGAGCCAGCCCTTTCCTCCCGCGATGACGAGTTGAGTGCCGCCAGACAACTTGGCGAAAGCCCTTATCAGGCGGACATAGTTCTTGCGCGGCTGGAGGGTGCCGACGCTGAGGACGTAGGGCCGGCCGCCGATGGAGTAGCGGGCGCGGGTGCGCTCGGCTTCACCCCGTTCGGGCTGGGGGCAGAAACGGGGATCCACGCCGCTATAGAGCACGTCCACCTTCTCCGGCTCTGTGCCCAGGTGAGCGATCAGATCGGCGCGGGTGGCCTCCGAATCGGCCAGCACCCGGTCGGCGCGGGCCACGGAGCGAGTCACCACCTGGGTCAGGTATTGCACCAGCTTGGGCACAAAGTGCTCGGGGTAGTGCAGGAACGAGAGATCGTGGACGGTGAGCAGGGTGCGGGTGGCGCGGCGGGTGGGAGGGAGGACAAAGTCGGGGGAGTAGAAAACATTGAGCGGGCCGGTGATGCTCTCGACCGGGACGGGCAAGTGCAAGCGGTGCCACAGGCGGGCCAGCCAGTCGTCGCTGAGGGGGAGGGTGCGAGTGGTGAATTGCGAATCGGAAATAGAGCGCAGCCGGACGATCTCGCGTTGCCAGTGGGCGCGGGGCAACCCGCCGACTGCGGCGAAGAGGACGTACTGGTGGGGCAACGTGGCATCTTGTCCTGCGAGCGCCAGGAGCGCGCCGACCAACTCGCGCGTGTAGCGACCGATGCCGGCGCGCTGGCGGGCCGCGGCGGTGTAGTCCATGCCGATGCGCATCAGTCTACGTCCGAGTAGGTCCAGACCCGGTTGATGATAAAGTTCCAGAACAGAACGATCCCCGTCGCGATGGCCTTGGCCAGATTGTATCCCAGTTTGTAGACCGCCTCGTATTCCAGCGCCAGCGGTAGGCCGCCGACCAGCGAGGCGCAGGGAAAGCGCAGGAGCAGCAGTATGCCGGTGTTTATCCCCCAGCCCACGACGTTGACGACGAAGAATTGCAGCAGTTGCGTTCGAATGGGTTTGGAGCGCGAGTCGGGATAGGTCCAGTACCGGTTCCAGGTAAAGTTGCTCAACACGGCGGCGGTGAAGGAGCATGTGTTGGAGAGAACGATGGGAAGCCCCAGTACGGCGTGCAGCAGGTAGAGGGTTCCAAAGTCCACCACCGCGCCGATGATGCCGACGACGGAGAATTTGAGAAACCGCCCAATCTCCTTGTGGTTGGCGCGCGTGGCGCCGAGGAGGCGGGCGGTCAACGTGGGGTCTTTCATAAAAATCGTTAAATCGTTAGGGTGTGTTTCAAATGAGTTGGGCAAGACCTCCGAGGTCTAGGGTCTCTACTGAAATGAAACACACCCAAATCGTTACGCAAGCAGAGCCGGTGTCACTCGCTCTCCATTGGGGTCCAGAACTCCGATGCCCAACCTGCGGGCCTCGTCATCCACTACCTGGTACACGCGCAATCCGAAAAAGTAGGGCAAGAACGGTTTCGTTACACCGGCGACTGCTAACTGCTGCTGGAAGTCTGGATCGTTCAGGCGACTCGACCAGCGGCGCAGTTCTTTGAGCCGGGCGCGGGCCTTGACGTCAACCAGGACATAGACCTGTTCTCCATCTGGCGTCTCGACACGCGTCACGACATCCACTTCCCCGTCCACAGCCAGGGCATAGGGCGCTTCTAGCAGACGGCAGCCTTTCTGTTCCAAAGTGTACGCCAGTATTTCTTCCGCCTCGCCCTCCGCCTCGATACCCAACACGTTGCTGATCAGCCCAACCCGATGGTCGAGGCTATACAACCGCTCTAGCATTCCCAACTGAGTGGCAGCCAGTTTAGCCACCTGCTCCTCGGTGCGCTTTTGCGCCTCGGCCAGCTCCTCGACGCGCGCCTCGGTGCGCTTTTGCGCTTCGGCCAGTTCGACCACGACAGCTTCTAGGCGGTCGAGCCGGCTGTCGGTGCGTTTTTGGGCCTCAGAGATCGTGCGCTCCAGACGCCCTAGCTCATCCTTGCGGATAGCTTGGCGCGTTGCTTCCATTTGTTCCTGGATCATTGGGGCCACGATGGTTTGTACCCAAGCGGCCATTTCGGGCGTCTGAACAGTCTGTATATCTTGCACGTTGGGCATCTCTCCACTCCTCCGTCTCGCCGCTTCGTCGGGCAACGGCAACCGCCGTTGAAGGTGCGTCGTACCGGGTTACTGATTACAATTATAACTCTGATTGAGCAATGGGACAAGAACGGACGACCCAGGCCAAAAGACCCAACATAGCGCCGATGTGCAGGTGGACGTTGTTGACGTAGAGATTGTCCAAAAGGTGATGGACACTCAAGTGGGTCCAGGTTCCCAGCAGGCCGATGGCGACCCCGCGCAAGAGTCCCTCGGCGCGGCGGGTGGCCCGCCAGGTCTGCCAAAATACCACGCCCCAGAGAATCAGGTAGGCGACCAGGCCGATGAGACCTGTCTCGGCAGCGATGTTCAGATAAAAGTTGTGGGCGTGGCCCAGCGCGATGGGCCAGTTTATGAGCGCAAATCGGGAGTAGGCCGGCTCGTAGCAGCCAAAGCCGACCCCGGCCCACAGGTTGTAGCGGAACATCTCCAACGCCGCCTGCCAGTGGGCCAACCGTTCGATGACGGCAAAGTTGGCGTCATTGATGCCCACCCCGCGCACGTCCTCGAATCGCACGTCCTGGGCAAAGTCGGTCAGGCGGGCCAGGATGGATTCTGGTATCAATCCCGCCTGGTACAGCCCCAGCTCCCCGCCGGCGAGCAGGACAATCAACAGCAGCCCCCAGCGGGCCTGGCGCGGCAGGGCGAGCGCCATCACCGCCAGCGCCGCTCCGAACCCCAGCCACGCCCCGCGGCTCCAGGACATGCCCAGCGCGGCTCCCATAGCAGCGACGATGACGAGCAGGAAGGGGGCGCGCCTGCGCGTCTTGCGGTCTGTAAGCGCACCCCACAGCACTCCCACAGCCAACGGCAGCGTCAGCCCCAGGTATCCCGCGTACGGATTCGGCTGCTCGAACGTGCCGTAGGCGCGGTAGAAACGGTCGCCCAGCACGGTGATGGCAAAGTGATCCGGCCCCTCGCCGCGCAGCGCAAACTGGTACACTCCCACTCCGGCCTGGAATAGCCCCGTCACGAGCAGCGCGCCCAGCAGCCACGGCAGGCGTCGGGAAGTGAGATGGTCGTAGACAAAGAGGAACAACAGCAGGATCTGCACCCACTTGATAAGTTCGGGCAGTCCGTAGATGGGCAGTTCGACCGCGTCCCACAGAGAAAGCAGCGCCGCGCCGATAAAGATGAGCAGGGGCAGCAATAGGGGCAGATGAGAAACCAGGTTTTTGTCGCTCCGCTTACAGAAAAACCTGGTTTCTTCCCCCTCGGGGTTGCCCAGAGGGTTGGGGATACGAATCTCTCGGCGCACCAACCCCCGCGCCAGCCAGGCGACCAGCGCCAGCGCGACAAAGAATTGGGCGATCTGAGCCGGCGCCTGCGGCACCTCGGCCCGCAGGTAGGCCCACAGTGGGCCGAGGAAGAGCGCGGCCGCCAGCCCCACCAGCGGCTCGATCACCGTCGCCACGCCGACGACCGCCAGCCCGACAAAGAGCACGCCCCCCAGCGGCGTGAGGCGGATCAGCAGCAGACCGGCGAGGAGCGCCAGCGCCAGCCCCAGGAGCGTGACCAGCGGCTCGTTCCAGGCCAACGAGGGCAGGGGCCGATTTTCCATAGTAGGTTGAAAGACTGCCAGAAACCAGGTTTTTCCGAAAAACCTGGTTTCTGACGATACGGGCCAGGTTGGTAGCTCTCGTCCAGCAGTTCGGCCGTAAAACAGGCAATCCAGCACCGGCTCTTCCAGGCCGGTACAGGCCAAAAGCGCTTGTATTCATAGCCTGGGGGGCATTCGTTCCCAGCTCCCCAGAAACCAGAATTCAGGACGTAGAGGGCAAGACGTGGTGGCGCATACCCGAAACCTCCAGTCGCGCCCGGCGCAACAAGCGGACATCGTCCCCCTCCGGATTGTCCAAGTCTTGTTCCCTTTTCTTTTTACCATAGTTATCGTAATTGTCAACCCACCTTACTGTCCGGATAAGGAATAGTTTGCCAGTTTCCAGACAGCAATCAAAATTGAGGATCGCTCGTTCCCACTACTTGTATCCTGAACCTACCTCTGGTATGATGGGGGTATGGCAAAATCACGCTCCATCCTGGTCCTGGTCGCCCTGTTGACGTTGCTGGGTGTCAGCTTACTGGCCTGCCCGGCCCTCATCCGCGCGCTGCCTGGCCGCTATGCTTATTACTTGCCACGGCCGCTCCAGGAGCTACGTCACGACCCTCACCCAGACATTCTTCCCACGCCGGCGATCATACACACCACGCAGCCGCCATCGCTCACGCCCCCTCCCACCTGGACGCCCACCCTGCCTCCCAGTCCCACAGCAACCCCAACCCCGTCGCCCAGCCCCACCTTGCCCGCCAGCTTTACCCTCACCGGCCTGCGCCACGAGCACCAGGGCTGGAACAACTGCGGGCCGACCACGCTGGCCATGGCCCTCTCCTACTGGGGGCGCGACGAGACTCAGCGTGAGGTCGCCCCTGCGCTCAAGCCCGACCCGGAGGACAAGAACGTCAGCCCGTGGGAGATGGAGGCCTACGTGCGCGGCCTGGGGTTGGGCGCCATCGTGCGCGTGGGCGGCGACCTGGAGCGGCTCAAAGGGCTGGTGCGGGCCGGCTTTCCCGTTATCGTCGAGACCTGGTACGTGCGCGACGCCCGCGATCAACTGGGCCACTACCGGCTCATCGTCGGCTATGACGACGCAGCCGCGCAGTTCATCACCTACGACTCGCTCCACGGCCCCGACGTGACCATCGGCTACCGGGAGTTGGACGAGCTGTGGCGCGTCTTTAACCGGGTCTACCTGGTGATCTATGCAATGGAGCAATGGGATGTGCTGGCGGCGAACCTCGGCCCGTATCTGGACGACGCGGCGATGTACGAGTGGGCATTGGAGACGGCCCGCGCCGAGGCAGCGCTCCCTCTCGAATCCTGCGTGGCCTACGCCGACTGCGCCGACTGGGTGACGTTCTCCTGGTTCAGCGCCGGCTCTAGCCTGACCTCGCTGGGGCGGCACGCCGAGGCTGCGGCAGCCTACGACCAGGCGCGACAGTTAGGGTTGCACTATCGTATGCTGTGGTACCAGTTCGGCCCCTACGAGAGTTACTATAGCGTGGGCCGGCATGGCGACATAGTCGCGCTGGCCGACGCAACGCTGGCGACGACCGGCAACCTGGAAGAATCCTACTACTGGCGCGGCAAGGCCCGGCTGGCGCAAGGGGACATTGTCGGCGCGCGAGCCGACTTTGAGGCGGCGCTGCGTTACCACGAGGATTGGACTCCGGCCGTGATCGAGTTGGCGGGAATGGGTGCTCCATGAAGACTCGACCCGTAGGGCGGGTTCCTCACCCGCTGCCTACGGGGTGGAAGGTGGTTACCTGAGCGGAGTTGCCTCTGGTGTGGGGGAGGGCACGTCCGTAGGAGAAGGTTCGACCGTGGGGACAGGTTCCTCCGTTGGAGTAGCGGTTGATTCGGCGGTGGGCATGGGGGTTGGCTCCTCCGTCGGCGTGGGAGTGTCGGTTGGGGTAGGCGTAGGCTCGACCGTCGGTTGGGCTGTGGGTAGTGGCGTCGGGGGGATGGTGGGCGGCAAAGTCGGCGCATGAGTCGCGGTCGGCAAGGGCGCGGGAGTAGGTGTAGGGGATGGTACCGGCGTGGGCGTGTCCATTGGGGCGGCGACGTAGACTAGCACCCGCGTTTCGAAGGAACGTTGCTCCCGGTCGAAGGCGGTGATGCGCAGGGTGTAAGGGCCGGGAGCCAGGTGCGTGGTATCCCATTCAGTCAGCAACCCATCGTTCACCTGGGCTAGGTGAGGCCCGCTGATCCAACCCCAGCCCCGAGGATTATCGCCGACGCCGTACTGCGCCTCGTAGCGATCAAAGTTGGGCAGTTGGATGGCGCCCACCACCGACACGAGGCCGTGAACGGTGCTCCCATCGGCCGGTTGGTTGATAAAGAGTTGCGGCCGGTCGGCGCTCTCGGTGCAGTATTCGAGTGGCGCCAGCGGTATTGCGTCAAAGTACTCCGGGTGGGCCTGGGCCCACTCGCGTCCGCGCTCATCGGTGATGACAATCATCAGTTTTTCGACGACTTGATCACGGCAAGAATCATTCGCCAGCAACCCGGTAAAGCCGTCAATTTCCACCATTTGGTACCAGTCGTGCTCCTCGTCCAGCGGCGGCTGATCCTCGGCAAAGACCTCTATCCGGCGTTGCGGGCAGTATTCCGAGGGAAGAGCGCCGGAGACAGCACAGATCTCGAGCTCGACGATGCCGGGCGGGCGGGCAAACTCGCGCACAGGCCAGTCGGCGTGGGCCGCCTCCATAAAGTTGCGCCACACAGGGCCGGCGCCGGCCGCGCCGGGCAGGTTGATCATTGAGGAGTTGTCCGAGTTGCCCACCCACACGCCGACGGCCAACTGGGGCGTGTACCCGACCGTCCAGGCGTCGCGAAAGTCGTTGGTGGTGCCGGTTTTGACAGCCGCCGGCCGGCCGAGTTCGAGGATGCTGGGGCAATGAAAGGCGCGGCAGCGGGCCTGGTTATCCGAGAGGATGCTGGTGATGAGATAGGCGTGCTGCGGTGAGACGACCTGCTCGCCAGCGGGTGACGCTGTCTGCTGCGCTACGCTGCTTGGCTGCGC
>CAYMWP010000035.1:24445-33613 GCA_964393895.1 uncultured Anaerolineales bacterium
GCTGCGCTACGCTGCTTGGCTGCGCGTTGTCCACCAACACCTCGCCCGCGCTGTTTTCGATGCGCAAGATAGGACTGGGTTGCACACGCACGCCACCGTTGGCAAAAACGGCAAAGGCTCCCGTCATCTCTAGCAACTTGGCCTCGCCTCCCCCCAGGGTGAGCGCCAGTCCGTAGGCGGGAGGCTGGTCGTAGGGGTAATCGGCGCAGTGGAGCTCGGGATATAGCAGCGACTCTACCCCCAGCCGCCCGCTCATCTCTAGCAGGCCGTCAACCCCCACGAACTGGAGCGCGCTCACGGCAGGGACGTTGTACGAGTTGGCGAGCGCGTCGCGCAGAAGCATCGGCCCGTGATACTTTTCGTCATAGTTGACCGGGACGTAGGGCGGGTTGGCCCCATCGGGGAACTCGGTTTCCACGTCCCAGAGAAGCGTGGCCGGGGTCCAGCCCTGCTCGAAGGCGGCGACGTAGGTGAGAGGTTTGATGGACGAGCCGGGCTGGCGGCAGCGCAGCGCGACGTTGACCTGACCGTCAATCGTCTCGTCGTGAAAGTCCACCGAGCCGACCATGGCCAGGATGTGGCCGCTGACTGGATCGAGCGCGACCAGTGCGCCGTTGGTCGCGTTGCGATCGGCCAGGTCGGCCACACCTTCGCGCACGGCCTCCTCTGCAAGCCGTTGCAGGCGGGGGTCGAGCGTGGTATAGATGCGCAGCCCCTCGCCGCGGTAGAGCGCCTCCGGGCCATAAGTGGCCTCCAGTGTCTGCTGCACGTAGACTACGAAATGGGGCGCGGCGGCGATGTCGAGTTGAGGAGCTTTGAACTGGTAGGCCCGCATCTCGGCCGCGGCTGCCTCGGACTCTGCGTGGCTGATATAGCCGGCCTCGACCATCAGCGCCAGCACGTCCTCCTGGCGGGCCAGGGCCAGGTCGCGCCCGCCGGCGAAGGGGTCGTACATGGCAGGGGCCTGGGGCAGACCGGCGAGGAAGGAGGCCTGCGCCAGCGTGAGGTCGGCCGCGTCCACGCCAAAATAGGTCTCGGCGGCAGCCTGCACCCCGTAGGCCAGGTTGCCATAATTGTTCTCGTTGAGATAGATCTCCAGGATGGTGTCCTTGGGGTAAGTTCGGGTCAGTTCGGTCGCCAGGACGATTTCCTTGATCTTGCGCCAGGCGGTCTGCTGGATGCGCTCCTCGGGGGAGAGCAGGATGTTGCGGGCTACTTGCTGGGTGATGGTGCTGGCGCCGGAGACGACCTCCCCTTCGGTAAAGACGTAGTAGAAGGCGCGCGCGATGGCGATGGGGTCAAAGCCGATGTGTTTGTAGAACTCGCGATCCTCGGTAGCGATGGTCGCCTGGGTCAGGTAGGGGGAGATGTTGGGGAGAGTGACTTTGGTGCGCCGCCCGCCGTGAGGGTCCATCACCTCGTAGAGCGGGTTGCCCTCGCGGTCATAGATCTTGCTGCTGACAAAAGCGGTCTGGCGCGTGCGCAACTCTTCGGGCGGAGGGAGTTGGTTGGCAATGTAGACGTAGCCGACGACGGCGGCTCCGACGGCCAGAAAAAAGGTCAGCACGACGATGACAACGATGGCAAAGAAGGAACGTATCAGGATTCTGCCCCAATTGCGCGGTCGGCTGGTCGCCCTCACCCTGGGGCCGCTCGTCGGGGCTGCAACAGGATGGGGAGGAACGTAGCCGGGCCGCTGCGGCGGCGGCACAGTGCGGGGCAGTCTGGCGGTGGGCGTCGCGCCGGTGGGAGTTTTGGCTCTGGCGACGGTCGGCTCGCCCAGCGCGCCCGGCAACTCGCCGGTCTCGATGTCGTCTGGGGAGAGAGGCGGCACGGGCCGCGTGTAGGCGGGCGGGATGCGCCGAGTTTGATTCCCAATCTCGGGCCGCGAGCCGTTGGCCTTGTCTGAATGGTTATCCTGGGGCATGCGTTTGCTCTCTGCAAATATAGACGATGCGCGGGGCGCCTGGGTTCCGCGCGCGGGGGGAATTATAGCAGGGGGGTTGGAGATTGCAAATCAGCAATTCTCATCATAATGTCGTGGGCAAGTGGATTGGAGGCTTTAGCCGGATTTGGAATGTCAAAAAGCATCAAAGGTGCGACGCACTTGTCGCTTTGCGCCGCTCTGATTGTACAAGTGCGCCGCACCTGTGATCACTCCGCGCGTGGCACGACCCTGATGGTCACCCGGTCGCTGGTGTTCGAGTTGCCGGCCGCGTCCACGGCCACGACGTAGAAGGTGTGGCTGCCCACCGATCCGGTCGGCCAGTTGACGTTGAAGGGGGCGACGGTGCGCACGGCGAAGGGTTCCAGCCCCTCTGGCGGATTATCTTGCTTGCCGCCAGGGTACTCGTAGAACTCGACCCGCGCTATAGAGTAATCCTGCACCTCGGCGTTGACATTGGCCCACTCGTCGTATCCCAGTTCGTACACGGAACCATCCTCCGGGTAGGTCAGGTCGAGCGTGGGGGAGATGTTGTCCACCGTCACCTGTATGGTGGTCTCGCGCAGCGCGGTCGAGTGATCCACGACGCTGACCCGCAGACTGTAGAGACCGTCCAGCGCGCCGGCGTCCCAGAACTCGAGCAGGTTGTGATCCACCTGGTTGCCGTGCTCGGGGCCGATCTGGATCCACTCGGTAGGGTTCATCCCCTCGCCAAACAGGATGCGGTAATAAGCAAAGTCGCCCCCCTTGGCGTTGCCGGTGATAGGGACGGTGCCCCCGATGTAAGAGTAGGGTCCGGGGCTGATGATGGCGACGTCGGCGTCGGCGCGCGAGGGGCCATAGATGGTGTCGTACTCGGTGGGAGGGACGGGCGGGCGACGATCCTCGTCCAGGCTGGCGATCCAATCGGCGGCCTCCGGCGGGTAGACCTCGTAGACGTGTTCCTCGCACAACTCTGGCGGCGTGTAGACGGTGCACAGCCGTCCGGTTTCCCGGTTGACGCGAAAGACCTGGTGGATGTCGTCTATTTCGGTCGGTTCGGTGCCGGGGATGAATAGTTCGTTGACCGTGGGACAATGTCCATTGGGCAGCTTGCCGGAGACGGCGCAGACTGTCTTTTCGATCAATCCGTCGGGCCGCGTGAAGGGAACGATCTCCTCATCTTGCAGTGCGTACTCCATCACCGCGTGCCAGATGGGCGCAGCGCCGCGCAGGCCGGGCAGATTCTTCATCTCTCCGTTGTCCGAGTTACCTACCCACACGCCGGCGGCCAACTGAGGCGTGTAGCCGACCGTCCAGGCGTCTCGGAAGTCGTTGGTGGTGCCGGTCTTGGCGGCGGCAGGCCGATCGTTGGCGAGTTCCAGTGCGTTGTTCATACCCATCCCAGCCCAGCGGGCCTGCCGGTCGGAGAGAATAGAGTTCATCAAATAGGCCAGTTGGGGCGAGAGGATCTCGCGGCTTTCGGGCTGGCTGTACTCGTAGAGCACGTCCCCGTTGCGGTTCTCGACGCGCAGGATGGCGACCGGGTTGAGTTCGCGGTAGCCGACGCGCTGTTGGTCTCCTGGCACGGGCTCGCCGTACATACGCCCGCTGTTGGCAAAGACGCTGAAGGCATAGACCATATCCAGCAGGTGCACCTCGCCACCGCCCAGCGTCAGGCTGAGGCCGTAATAATCCAGCCCCCGGTCGAGGGTATTGATGCCCATACGGTGGGCGGTGCGGATCACATTGTCCACGCCTGCCAGGTACAGGGCCTCGACGGCGGGAATGTTGTAGGAGCGGGCCAGGGCCAGCCGCATGCGCTGCGGACCGTGGTACTTGCGGTCATAGTTCTCCGGCACGTAGGGGACGCCGGTGGGCTGCTGGAAAGCGCGCCGCACGTCGAGGAACATGTGGGCGGCGTTATCCCCCTGGGCGAGCAGGGTGAGGTAGGTGAAAGGTTTGAACGATGAACCGGGTTGGCGGAACCCGTCGGCGGCGACGTTAAAGTGACCGTCAATCTCCTCGTCCCAATAATCGAGGCTGCCGACCATGGCCAGGATTTCGCCGGTGGCGGGGCGGATGGCGACCACGGCCGCGTTGTTGACCTCGTGGTCGCGTCCGACGTCGTAAGAGCGGAGCGGCGGCAGGAATCGAGCCGCCTCGCAGCCACCGGCGACAGCTTCTTGGATGACGGTTTCCTCGTCCTCGCCCGAGAGGCGACGGATCTGGGCGCTGGCTACGCACTGGGCCTGCTCTTGCAGCTCCAGGTCGAGCGTGGTATAGACCCGCAGCCCACCCCGGTACACCATCTCTGGGCTGAACATGTTCTCAAGTTGCTTGCGCACATAGACGGAAAAGTGAGGAGCCAGAATGTCGTATCGTTCCGTGAGGTGCGCCAGCTCCCACTCTTCGTACTTGGCGGCGACCGCCTCTTCCGTCGTGATGCAGCCCTGGCTCTCCATCGCGTCGAGCACGATGTGCTGGCGCTCGCGGGCGAGGTCCGGGTTGTCGAAGGGGTTCATGCCCGGAAACTGGGGGATGGCGGCCAGCGTGGCGGACTCGGCCAACGTCAGATCGCCCACGCTCTTGCCAAAGTAGACGCGGGCCGCGGCCTCGATGCCGTAGGCCAGGTTGCCGTAAAAATTGGTGTTCAGGTACCACTCCAATATCTGCTCTTTGCTGTATTTCTGCGAGATGCGGTAGGCCAGCAGGATCTCGGTGATCTTGCGCTCGTAATCCTTCCACTCGGGACCTTCTGCGCTGACATAGCGCAGTTCTTCTTTGATGACGATATTTTTTATCAATTGTTGGGTGATCGAGGAGCCACCCTGAATCTGCTGGCCCCGTATGTCGGCCCAGGCCGCGCGGCCGATACCGCGCACGTTGACGCCGGGGTTTTCCCAATAGTCACGATCCTCCAGCGCCACTGTCGCGCAGATGAGATGCTCCGGCATTTGATCCAGCGTGACCCAGGTACGGTCGCCACCCTGGGGGTCAATCACCTCGTACAGGAGGACCTGCCCGGCGCGGTCGTATATTTTGGTGGTCTCAAAGTTCTCCTCGGCGGCCTCGATCTGCTCCGGTTCTGGCAGGTCGCGGGTAAAGTAAGAGTAGGCACCGGCGATGGCGCTAATCCCGCCGACGAAAGTGGACGTAACCACGGCCAGCACTATCAACGATAAGAGGCCGAGAACGCGGAGCAACTGACGCACGCCCGTCCGCTCATCGGTGCGGCGGCGCTGGCGGCGCTGCAAGACGACATATCGAACGATACGAATTGGGGTCATAAGAATTCACAAATTGTAACTGCCTAACAAAGCTGCGCCTCAAACCGACGGGTAAAATGGGACACGGATTAACACAGGCTGCGCACACGGATTTTGTCGCTTCGCTTACACTCCGTGTTTCTCCGTGTGCGTCCGTATCCAAAATCTACTCAGCCTAACACCAATTCAGACCTCCGAGGTCTCGATTGAGCTATTTCAAGTGTGAAAAACCAACCATTTTCGGCAGCACGGTGGATGAAAAATGGCTGTCCAAGACCTCGGAGGTCTAGCGCCCGAGTAGTTACGAATTTCCTACGTCAAGGATCTCGGGTGCCCGGCACTTGGGCACCGATTTCGATGAAAATGGCATCTGGTTGCCATTTACGCACTACTCTACCAGAAAGGGGGTAGTTTGGCAAGTTGGGGGGACGGTGGGATTACAGCGCCCGCCAGGCCTCCGGTCGCAACGCCGACTTGCCCTGGGCCAGCGCCCGGTCCAATGTCGCCAGCAGATGGGCTTTATCTCGCGGCAGTGTGCCCGCCAGCGGCAGGTAGTTGGAGGCGTGGTTGGTGCGAAGGATACAGTGAGAGAGGCCGTTCAGGCGGCCGATGATGTGACGCAGCTCGGCCAACATCGCTTCCGGCCCCATCAACTGGAACTCGCCCGTGTGCCATTGCCAGTGCAGGTCGGTGCCGGGGACCAGCATCAGCGAGAGCATCGAAAAGTACTCCGGGTCCATCTGGCTGACCGCTCTTCCGGTCGCCTCGGCGTGCGCGGAGGAGAGTTCCGGGCCGCCCAGCCCCAGGATGGCGATGATCGAGGCGCTCATTCCGGCCGCCCGCGCCCGGCGCACTCCCTCCACCATCTGGTCGGCGGTGGCCCCTTTGCGGACGCGACGCAGCACCTCGTCGCTGCCGCTCTCCAGCCCCACGTAGACGATCTCTAGCTTTTTGCGGCGGAGCAGTTCCAGGTCGCCCGCGCTCTTGCGCAAGAGGTCGCGGGCATTGGCATAGCTGGATACTCGCTCCAGGCTGGGGAAGGCCGAGGTCAGGGCGTCGAGGATGTGAATGAGCCGGCGGGTGCTCAGCACCAGCGCGTCGCCATCGGCCAGAAAGACGCGGCGGGTGTGGGGCAGCAGTTGTCCCGCCAGGGCGATATCTTGAGACACTTCCTCAACCGGCCGGACGCGGAAAGGTTTGCCCAAAT
This sequence comes from uncultured Anaerolineales bacterium, assembly GCA_964393895.1. GTDB lineage: Bacteria > Chloroflexota > Anaerolineae > B4-G1 > B4-G1 > B4-G1. The sequence continues at coordinate 30,846 of CAYMWP010000035.1, forward strand.
AAGTGCCGCAAAAGGTACAGCGGTTGTGGGAGCAGCCGTAGGTGACCTGCAGAATGTAGCTATGGGCCTCGCTGGGCGGGCGGATCACGGTTCCGCGATAACGCATGATGTCATTCTGTCCCGGTCAGTCGTCTTTGAGAGAGACGATGTAATCGTAAAAGTTCTGTCCGCCGTAGGGGTGGCCGGGCCACAAGAGCTCCTCGTAATCATAGTTTTCCCAGGCGGCATAGGGGCCGAGGGTGAACATTGTCGCGCCGATGACGTAATCGTCCTCGCGCAGTTTGGCATCGTACCAGATCATGGTGTCCACGTAGCGACGTTTCCAATCGCCCGGCGAGGCGTTTTCCAGCAACGGGTCGAGCCCGCTCTCGGTTATCGCCAGCGGGATGACCTCGTCGCGGGGGATGAGGAAATCACGGTAGAGGTAACGATAGCGCCCTGTGAGAACGCCCCGATCTTTGTAGGGTGGCAGGTCTTCGGTGGCCTCGCCCCAACGGTTGTCGGTCGTCGGCCAGCCATACTCGTGCAGCGCCAGGATGTGTCCCCCCGCCTGGGCTCGCCCAAAGACGCCCGTCTCCACGATGGCCTCCCACTCGTGATACTGGGGCACGCCGGTGCTGTAGGAGAATAGCGCCAGTTTGTACCCGTTATCCTCGGCGATCTGCATGGCGGCGATGTACATCTCTGCCAGCCAGACGTGGCCCGCGATAGAGGGCGGGTCGTTCTCGTTCAATATCTCCCAATAATCCACCACGTCGTGCTCGTACTGCCACTTGGGCATGTGCTGGTCCATCAGCCAGGCCGCCGCCGCAGCCGGGTCGCCGCTAGGCTCCACCGCGACCACGATGTTGGAGCGAGCGACGGTGACTGTCTGCGGCGAAATCGTCTTGACCTGGCGCAGGTAGCCGAACTCGTCCAGCGCCTTGACCAGCGACACGCACGCGCCGGCGTCGTGCACGGCTCGCACGAACGATTCCGCACCGTCGGCGCGCAGCGTGTGCAGGCCAAGTTTCGAGGGGCCGGCCGGGGTAGCGCGAACTGAAGGCGGCAGGTGTACATGGTGCTCCAGTCCCCCGTCCTCCGCCTGCACCGGCGCCCCCACGTCACCAAAGAATCGCGTGGTCAGAGCAGCGCCTCCCAATGTCGCCGCCCCTCTCAGGAATTCGCGCCTGCTGATCCTTTTGCGCCCAAGTTTGGTAAACACTCTCTCCTCCCACATCTCGGGTAACTACCTTGACAATGTTAGATTGGGCGGAACAGTACAGCGAATTTAGAAAAAAACGAGTGTAAGCGTTCAGGCATACCTATTTTGGAGAACCACAAAGGGCGCGAAGGACACCAAGAAAGTGACAAGTTCTGCGACTGTTTTTGGTTTTTCCCTTTGTGTACTTTGTGTCCTTTGTGGTAAAACAGGCTTTCCCTTGAACAGTTACAAACGAGTTTCCCTGCTCACCCTACCGACCGTACGATTGCCCCTCGCCAAGCACCGCGTGAACGCGCTCCATCCACTCGCTGATAGAGATGCCCTGGGGGCACTTTTCCTCGCACTCGCCACAGTGGATACAGGCGCTGGCTCGATTCGCTTCGGGTATCCATATATTGTACGTTTCGCGGGACTGGTCGAGCTTTTCGTACATCGCCCCCTGGTTGTAGACCGTCAAATTGCGCGGGATATCTACTCCGTTCGGGCAGGGCATACAATAGCCGCACTGGGTGCAGGGGATAGGCGAGAGTCTGCGATACTTTGCACCAACTCGTTCGATCAGCGCCAACTCTGCCGGGGATAGCGAGTTGATGGCCGACACGTCCGCGCTGGCGACATTTTCTTCGACCTGCTTCATCGTGCTCATACCGCTCAACACGACCGCTACTTCTGGTTGGCTCCACAGCCATTGTAACGCCCAGTCCACGGGCGTGCGCTTCTGGACGGCGGTATCCCAGAGCGACTCGATCGGGGCGGGCGGGTCGACCAACCTGCCGCCCATCAGGGGCTCCATGATCACGACCACCAGTCCTTGCGATGCCGCGTACCGCAGCCCTTTTGCGCCGGCCTGATTTTCGACGTCCATATAGTTGTACTGGATCTGGCAGAATGTCCAGCCGTCGTATGCGTCCACGATCTCTCGAAAGACCGCGTACTGGTCGTGAAACGAAAAGCCCAGGTGAGCGATGCGCCCGTCGGCGATGGCGGTCTCGGCCCACTTGAGCACGTCCAGGTCGCGCACCTTGTGCCAGCTCTTTTCGTTCAGCGAGTGCAAGAGGTAAAAGTCGATCTGTTCGGTCTGCAACTTTTGGAGCTGCTCGTCGAGATATTTGTCGAAATCCTCGAAAGTTTCAACCTTCCAACAGGGCAGCTTGGTCGCCAATCTGACTTTTTCCCGATAGCCGTCCTGGAGCGCTCGCCCCACGACCAGTTCGCTGTTTCCACCGTGATACGGGTAGGCCGTGTCCACGTAATTGACGCCGTGGTCTATGGCATAGCGCAGCATACGGGTCGCCTCCGGCTCGTCTATATCCTCCGGCTTTCCTGTGGTCGGGAAGCGCATACAGCCAAAGCCAAGCGCCGAGACCTGCCAATCCAGTTTTCCAAATTTGCGATATTCCACTCGATACCTCCCCTACATCGCCCGCCGCGGCCGGTACTGGATCGCCTCGGCCAGGTGGGCGGTCTCGATGCGTTCGCTCCCCGCCAGATCCGCGATGGTGCGCGCCAGTTTGAGGATGCGGTGAAAGGCCCGCGCGCTCATCTGGAGTTGCTGCATCGCCGC
>CAYMWP010000036.1:0-33234 GCA_964393895.1 uncultured Anaerolineales bacterium
ACAGTTTGCCGCTTATGAGGAGGCGACTTGACCCAACGCTTGTGCGCGCTAACCAATTTAGCCGGATGTTGCTGCAACGATCAGCACACGGTCCTGCCAAGCAGGTAAGGACACTCGCCCCGTCACCGATCTCTGAACTGCGGCGGCCTCTTTTCGAGGAAAGCACCGACTCCCTCGCGGGCATCGTCAGAGCTTTCTAGTTCGCCAAACTCTTCCGCTTCGATCTTGAGGCCCTCTTCGATGCTCACGTTCAGGCCCTCGGTGATGGCCCGCAATGCAGCAGCGATGGGCAGGCTGGACTTGGAGGCAATCTTTTCCGCCAAACTCTGCGCCTCCTCGAGCACGGTATCGTGCGGCACAACCGCGTTGACCAAGCCGAGCCGATATGCCTCCTGTGCAGTGATCATGTCCCCGGTGAGGATTAGTTCAATAGCCTTGCCCTTGTTGGCGAGGCGGGCGAGCCGCTGCGTGCCACCCCAGCCGGGGATGATTCCCAGATTGATCTCGGGCTGTCCCAGTTTTGCCTGATCGGAGCAGATTCGCACGTGGCAGGACATTGCCAACTCCATCCCGCCGCCCAGGCAGAACCCGTTGATGGCGGCAATGACCGGCTTGGCGGCCTTTTCGATCTTGAGGAAAAGCGCCTGGCCGCGGACAGCCGTCTCTTTCAACCCACCGGGCTGCTCCAGCGCAGCCTTGATCTCTGGGATGTCCGCCCCGGCAATAAAGGCCCTGCTTCCGCCGCCGGTGATGATGATGACCTTGACCTCATCGTCCATCAACAACTCGTCCACTGCCTGCCCCAACTCGTCCACTACTTGGGCGTTGAAAGAGTTGACCGGCGGGTGGTGCACCTTTAACACTGTGACTTTGTCTTTTTCGATCTGGATATTCCGCCACTCTCCCATAATTACTCTCCTTGTCCGAGTTTACGTGTATCAGTTCTGCCAGCGGGCAACCGCAAGCCACGGATGACCGTTTCCAGGGCTATCTGGCACAGCAACTCACGTTCAACCCCTACCATCTCCCGTCGTAGCGGGTGCTCCATCAATTCCAAGACCCCGTTCAACGTCGCCCACAGGATGCCGGCGGCGGGTCGCACGTCACAAGCGGGAAACTCGCCTTCGTCAATGCCCTGTCGAATCGCCCGCGCCACCAAATCCAACCCTTCCAGGCTGGCGGATAGCACTCTCTGGTAAACTTGCGGCTCGACCGAGTCTCGAAAACGGCCGCGGTCCGTCGCCATCAACAATCGAAAGTAATCGGGCTCCTCCTCAAAGAAACTCAGATAAGCCCGGCTCAACCGCCGCAGCCGCTCGGCGGCCGAAATGACCTCCGACGCCGCGTAAGCGTCTTCCAAACTCTCGATCAGTTCGTTCAAGCCCTCCAAAAGCAAAAGAGCAAGGATGGTCTCCTTGCTCTCAAAATACAGGTATACGGTTCCCTTGCTGACTTTTGCCCGCCCGGCCACGTCATCCACGGTGGCACGATGAAATCCCTTGTCGAAAAAAACCTCACGGGCTGCCCGGAGAATGGATCGTCGCCGTTCTTGCTTTTCACGCTCACGACGCGCTCTGGTTGACACGCCCTCTCCCTCACACCAACTTGTGGGCACCACCAACTGACCGCCGGTCAGTATACACCTAAAAACCGGCGCTGTCAACATTCTGTAGAGCGGGTTTTCTACCTGGCATCAGAACAGCGCGTGTGGGAACGCCCCCCGCGGTATTGGAAAGATAGAGTTACGCCCGGCTTGTGTCTCCTCATTGCTGTGCTATAATCAAGTGTCAAAATCATTGCTCGGGAGGTTCCGTGCAACGCTCACAAGACCGAAAAATGCGCATCATGTTTTGGCTACTCAGCCTGCTGGTCGTCGCCAGCATGTCGTTGAGCCTGGTGGGGACGCTGGTACCTCCCCGCCGCGTCACGCCCACGCCTATACCAACCCAGACTCCCTTCCCCACTCGCACGCCCACGCCCACTCCCGCGTGATGACTGCTAAGAAGTGACGTAAGCGTTCAGGCATACCTATTTTGGAGGACCACGAAGGGCACAAAGGACACCAAGAAAGCGACAAGTTCTGCGACTGTTTTTGGTTTTTTCCTTTGTGTACTTTGTGGTAAAACAGGCTTTCCCTTGAACAGTTACGAAGTGACTACCAGGGGACACAGAGTCACACGGAGAATACACAAAGAAACACAGAGGATTGACAAAAATCAACTGGCACACTGCCAGAGATACCTGCTAGATTCTCTGCGAATCTCTGTCTACTCTGTGAGTCTCTGACCTGAGCAGCAGTTACGCTAAAAAACAGTTTTTGGAAAAATCCTTATAAACGGGCACACTCGCCCTGAAGGAGCCAGGCAATGACCGAAAAGCCCCTCAAAATCCTATTTCTCGCTGCCGAGGCGGTTCCCTTCGCCAAGGTGGGCGGATTGGCCGACGTGGCCGGTTCGCTGCCCAGGGCCATCCAGGCGCTGGGGCACGACGTGCGGCTGATGATACCGCGCTACGGCACCATCCGCAGCGACCAGTTCCATATGAAAAAGATCGGAGACCCGCTCACGATCCCCCTGGGACCTGGGGAGGAGCGCGTCCACCTGGTCAGCAGCAACCTCGACCAGGTGCCCGTTTATCTCATTTGGGACGAGCATTACTTCTCCTCTCGCGACCGGGTCTATGGCTTTGAGGACGACCCTCAACGCTTTGCCGTCTTTGGACGAGGAGCGCTGGCCGCGCTTCAATCCCTGGACTGGAGGCCGGACGTGATCCACGCCAACGACTGGCACACAGGGCTGGTGCCTACCTGGTTGAACACAGCCGGCCGGGAAGACCAATTCTATCAGGACATTGCCACTCTCTTTACCATCCACAATCTGACCTACCAGGGCGTCACCGGACGGCTGATCCTGACCTTTGCGCAGATGGAATACGTGAAGCATCTATCCGTCGAGCAGCCGGGGACGGTGAACTGGATGGCCCAGGGCATCGCCCACGCCGACCTGGTCAACACAGTCAGCAAAAAGTACGCACAGGAAATTCTCACCCCAGAGATGGGAATGGGGTTGGCCCCCCTGCTGGAGGAGCGCCAGGACCGCCTCTTTGGTGTGATCAACGGGCTCGACTATGAGCAGTGGAACCCGGCCACAGACCCCAACATCTCCCATCGCTTTGACATCGAGTCACTCGACCGGCGGGTGGCTAACAAAACCGCCCTGCAACAACAGGCGCGCCTGCCTGGGCGCGCGGAGGTGCCCCTGATCGGGATGGTCACGCGGCTGGACGAGGTGAAAGGTATGGACCTGATGGAGCCGGTGTTAGAATGGCTCTTGGAAAAAGAAGAGGCCCAGTTCGTGCTGCTGGGTACCGGTCAGCCCCAATACCACGCCATGTTCGAGCGCGTCCAGGCCCGCTTCCCCGACAGAGTGCGCGCCTTTCTCAAGTTCGACGCAGTGCTGGCGCGCCGTATCTATGCCGGCGCCGACATGTTCCTGATGCCCAGCGCGGTCGAGCCGTGCGGGCTGGGGCAGATGATCGCGATGCACTATGGCTGCGTCCCCATCGTGAGGGCGACCGGCGGGCTGGCCGATACCGTCAGCGACTACACGGCCAAGCGCGGGCGCGGCACCGGCTTCACTTTTACAGACTACACGCCGGCGGCTTGCCAGGACGCACTGAGGCGGGCGCTAAAGGCCTATCGCAAGCAGAAGGTATGGCGCAGAATGCAGCAGCGGGGAATGGAGGTTGACTTCTCCTGGTCGGCCTCGGCGCAGGAGTACGTCAAGCTCTACGAGCGGGCGATGGAAGCACACAAGGCGTAGAAAGCAAGATGCGCGCACTGGCGATGATCCTGGCGGGCGGCGCGGGCAGCCGCCTGAGCGTGCTCACTCAAAAGCGAACTAAACCGGCCGTCCCCTTTGCCGGCAAATATCGCATCATTGATTTCACTCTCTCCAACTGCTCCAACTCGGGTATATTCAACGTCGGCATCTGCACCCAGTACCGGCCCCGCTCGCTCAACGACCACATCCAGTCCGGCTGGAATTGGGACCTGGATCGGTTGACCGGCGGCGTCACGCTGCTCCAACCATACCTGGGCCGCCACGATTCGGACTGGTACCAGGGAACCGCCGACGCCATCTACCAGAATCTGAACTTTGTCCTCCGCCAGCGTCCGGACGTTGTCCTGGTCCTGGCAGGCGACCACATCTACAAAATGGACTATGACGTGCTGATCGCCTTCCACCTCGACCACAGAGCTGACCTGACCGTTGCCACGGTGCGCGTCTCGCCGGAAGAGACCTCCCGCTTTGGCATCTTGGAGGTCAACGAAGAGTATCAGATCACCGGGTTCGAGGAAAAACCCTCACAGACCAGTGGTACCCTGGGATCAATGGGCATTTACGTCTTTAACCCTGAGGTGCTGGACAAAGTCCTGATGACCGACCACACCCGCCCCGGATCACGCCACGACTTTGGCGGCGAAATCATTCCCCAGATGATCAAGACCCACCGGGTTTACGCCTTTCCATATCACGGCTACTGGGTGGACGTCGGCACCATCCAGGCTTACTGGGAGGCTCACATGGACTTGCTGGTGGAGGAGCCCCGACTGGATATGCTCGACCGGGAATGGGTCATCCACACCCGCAGCGAAGAGCGCCCCCCGGTCAAGATCTGCCACGAGGTCACTGTAATCAATTCCCTCATCACCGACGGCTGTGTCATCGAGGGAACGGTGGAGCAATCGGTGCTCTCACCGGGCGTAACGGTACGGCCGGGGGCTACCGTGCGTCATTCCGTCGTGATGACCGACGCGGTGATCGAGGAAGGCGCAGTCGTGGACCACGCCATCCTGGACAAGCGCGTCCGGGTCGGGGCGGGAGCGCAAATAGGATGGGGAGAAATGCAAGCGCCCAACGACATCACCGTCGTCGGCAAGAACACGGTCGTCCCGGCTCAAGCGCGCATCGGTCGCAATTGCGCCATCGCCGCCGACCTCGATGAGGACGCCTACGGGACAGACCTGATACCCAATGGGACGACGGTCGAATGAGGTGCGAGGCGCGACGCACTCGCCGCTTCGCGTCGCCCTGCTTATGGAAGTGCGTCGCACCCACTGAAGAGAGCACTATGCCAAAAAAGACGAAAATGGAGTTTCACGTTTCCCGCCAGGCACGAGACCGGTATCAGTTCGACCAATCCATGTTCTCGTTGAGCGGCAACGTCATCTTTGCCAATTTCCACGCCGTGCGGGTCTTTGCCCAGCGAATGAACCAGAAGCGGGATCTGGTCAGGTTTCCAGAGCAAGCGGTAAAGGCCGGGCAGATCAACGCGATGGGTTTGATAGATGAGATTATGCACCTCGTCGCCGCCCTGTACCGCGAGCAAGAGAACCCGCTGGTCTGTCAGCAGGCACTGGATTGGCTGGACGAAAAGCTGGGTAAAGAAGCAGTGGACACGGCCTTGCGCGAATTTGCGGACGAGTTTCCGCCGTTGGCCGTCTACCGGCGCGAGATCGCGCTCGAGGATTATCTGGCGGGAGAGACCGCGGCCACACCTCATCGCCAGATCGTGCTGGAAGAGATGCTGATGCTCTGGCTGGCAAACACAAACCTGGCCTTTTCGCCATTTCTGGAACTGTTCGACGATGCCACACTGGACAAAGCAACCGCATATCGGCAGGTTGTATCCGGCCTGCGCGAGTTCCTTGAGACGCAACCCCCCTTTGGCCCCCAAAATCAGAACCTGATGGACATGCTTCGCGCCCCGGCCATTGCCGTACCCCACTCGCTCCCCGGACAACTGGAATACATCCGGGAACACTGGGGATATTTGTTGGGCAGCCACCTGTACCGGTTGCTGAGCAGCCTGGACCTGATCGCGGAAGAAGAAAGGGCGATCTTTCTGGGGCCAGGGCCAAGCCGCGTGGTTGAGTTCACCGGGCTGGAACTGGAGCCTGAGCGTTTCAGTCCCGACCGGGACTGGATGCCCAGCCTGGTGCTCATCGCCAAGAACGGTTACGTCTGGCTGGACCAACTCTCCAAGCAACACTGCCGTCCGATGACGCGGCTGGATCACATTCCCGACGAGGAATTGGACTCATTGGCCCGCCGGGGATTCACCGGTCTGTGGCTGATCGGCCTGTGGGAGCGCAGCAAGGCGTCGCAAAGAATCAAACAGATGATGGGCAACCCCGAAGCGGTCGCGTCGGCCTACTCGCTGTTCGACTACCAGATCGCGGCTGACCTGGGGGGAGATGAAGCGTACCAGGATTTGAAGGAGCGGGCGTGGAAGCGCGGCGTCCGCCTGGCCAGCGATATGGTCCCCAATCACGTGGGCATTGACGGCAAGTGGGTGATCGAACATCCGGACTGGTTCGTCGGGTTGGACTACAGCCCCTTCCCCGCCTACACATTCAACGGCCCCAACCTTTCGTGGGACGAGCGCGTGGGCATCTACCTGGAAGACCACTATTACGACCGCAGTGACGCGGCGGTGGTCTTTAAGCGGGTGGATCGCTGGACCGGCAGTGAAAAGTACATCTATCACGGCAACGATGGCACCAGCATGCCCTGGAACGACACCGCCCAGTTGAACTATCTCAACCCCGAGGTGCACGAGGGCGTGATCCAGACCATCCTGCACGTGGCCCGCCAATTCCCCATCATCCGCTTCGACGCCGCGATGACGCTGACCAAGAAGCACTACCAGCGGCTCTGGTTCCCAGAGCCGGGCAGCGGCGGCGACATCCCTTCGCGGGCCGAACACGGCCTGACGAGAGCGGACTTTGACGCCGCTATGCCGACCGAGTTCTGGCGCGAGGTGGTGGACCGTGTGGCCCAGGAGGTGCCGGACACGCTCCTGCTGGCCGAGGCGTTCTGGCTGATGGAAGGGTACTTTGTGCGCACACTCGGCATGCACCGCGTCTACAACAGCGCGTTCATGAACATGCTGCGGGACGAGGACAATGCCAAATATCGCAGCGTCGTGAAGAACACGCTAGAGTTTGATCCCCAGATTCTCAAGCGATACGTCAACTTTATGAACAACCCCGACGAGCGCACGGCGGTGGACCAGTTCGGCAAAGGGGACAAGTACTTTGGCATTTGCACGATGATGGCCACCATGCCCGGCCTGCCAATGTTTGGGCACGGTCAAATTGAGGGCTTTACCGAGAAATACGGGATGGAGTACCGCCGGGCGTATTGGGACGAACGCCCGGACGGCCACCTGGTCGAGCGGCACGAGCGGGAGATATTCCCCCTGCTGCGCCGCCGGCCGCTGTTTGCGGGAGTGGAGAACTTTTGGCTGTACGACCTCTTCACCCCGGAGGGGCACGTCAACGAGGACGTCTTTGCCTACTCGAACCGCGTCGGAGGCGAGCGGGCGCTGGTCATCTACCACAACAAGTACGCCGAGACGCGGGGCTGGATTCGCACTTCCACCGCGCGCGCGATCAAGACTGGGAAAGGCGACGAGAAAGCACTGGCACAAAAGTCCCTGGGCGAGGGACTGGGATTGCGCAACGCCGAGAACCACTTTGCCATCTTCCGCGACTATGTCACCGGCCTGGAGTATATTCGAGGCAGCGGGGAACTGTGCGAAAAGGGGCTGTACGTGGAGCTGGGGGCGTACAAACGGCACGTCTTTCTCGACTTTCGCGAGGTGCAGGACAACGAATGGCATCAATATGCCCAACTGGAATCCTACCTGAACGGGCGCGGAGTGCCGGATGTCAAAGATGCCCTGAGGGAGATCTTTTTGCAGCCGGTTCATCGTCCGTTCCGGGAACTGGTCAACGCCGAGCTGTTCAGGCGCATCGGCGAATCAGCGAGTCAGCGAATCAGCGAATCGGACGAGGAATGGGTGACACTGCTCAACGAGGTGAAACAGAGAACGATTCATCTGCTCCGCGAGGTCAAACACCTCACCAGCGGGAGTGGAAACGAAACGACCATTGCACGGGAAATACGGCGCAAGATCGCCCACCCGATCACGAAACTAGCCGACTATCCCACCTTCCTGGGCTGGCTTTTTACCCACGCTCTGGGCAAAGTCGTGGACGAGGCCAACTTTGAGCGGATCAGCCGCAGTTGGCTCGACGAGTGGCTGCTGGGCAAAATCATCGCCGGCACGCTGCGAGACTTGGGGCTGGACGAGGGCGCAGCCTGGCAAGCAGTTACGATGGTCAAGATACTCACCAGTCACCAGCGGTGGTTCGAGGAACAACAATCGGTGGCCGAGGAGGAGCGGGCATATCAGACACTCGAGTCCTGGCTGATGGATGCCGAGGTGCAGCACTTTCTCCAGGTGAATCGCTACCAGGGCGTCTTGTGGTTCAACAAAGAAGCGTTCGAGCAACTGCTGGGATGGATGGAACTGGTGGCGTCGGTCGCGATCAGCGCCGATCCCCTTCGTCCGGCAGACGAGGTAGCCCAGGAACCCGGCACCCTCCACGACCTGGTGAAAAGGTTGCAGCAGGCCCAAGAGGAATCCGGGTATCAGGTGGAAAAGCTATTGGAAGCTGCCAGGAACTGAGCAGCCCCCGTCAACCTATGTCCAATTGCCACCTTTGCATCCACGGCCACTTTTATCAACCCCCACGAACTGACCCCTTCACCGGCCGTATCCCGAGGGAACCTGCCGCCGCTCCCTACGCCAACTGGAACGAACGCATCACCGCCGAGTGTTACGTCCCCAACGCCGCAGCGGGGCATTTCGAGCACATCAGCTTTAACCTGGGAGGCACGTTGGCCCGCTGGCTGGACGAGCACGCCCACGCCATCTACGAGCGCATCGTCGCCGCCGAACAGAATCACCAGAGAACCCACGCCGTCGGCAATGGAATGGCCCAGCCGGTCCACCACACCATCCTGCCCCTGGCCCGCCGGCGCGACAAGATCTGCCAGATACGTTGGGGCATCGCCAGCTTCAAACATCGCTTCGGCCACGAGCCGCTGGGGATGTGGCTGCCGGAGATGGCGGTGGATTATGAAACGCTAGAAATTATGGCGGCGGAGGGAATTCGCTTCACCATACTCTCCGACGAGCAGGTGCGTGGCGATCTGGCGGCCGGGGCCGGTCCGTATCGTGTGCGGGCGCTCGGCGGAGGAAACATTCCCGACTTGGCCATCTTCGTCCGCGACCGGCACCTCTCCAACGCTCTCTCATTCGGCATGCCGGATCCGGCCCAGGCCGATGGCTGGCTGCGGGACCAGATAGCGTGGCGCTGCCGCGAGGGCCAACTGTTACTGATCGCCACCGATGGGGAGACTTTTGGCCACCACCACCGCCAGGGAGCGCAAGTGCTATCCCATATTCTTTCTGCGGGAGAGACTCACGGCTACGAACCGACCACGCTGGGGCGTTACCTGCGCCAGAACCCACCACGAGCAGAGTTGGAAGTGATCGAGAACACCGCCTGGAGCTGCGCTCACCGGCTCGACCGCTGGGCCGTCGGCTGCGACTGCACGCCAGGCGACAGTCGCTGGAAAGGGGCGCTGCGGCGGGCGCTGGATAACCTGGCCTGCGACCTGGATCAGATATACGTGTACGAGACCCAACGACTCAGGTTGGACGCCTGGCCCCTGCGCGACAGTTACATCGCCGTCGTCCTGGGCCAGGTAAACGGCCCCACCCTCCTTTCTGAGAACGGTCTCGGCCACCTGCGCCAGTCGGAGCAGGAGCGGCTGCTGGCGTTGCTGGAAGCCCAGTTCTACCGGCAACGAATGTACGCCAGTTGCGCTTTCTTCTTCGAGGACCTGGACCGGCGAGAACCCCGCTACGCCATCGCCAACGGCATCCGCGCTCTGGCTCTCACCCTCCAGGCCACAGGCGACGATCTATCTCACAGCTTTCGCCGCGATCTGGGAATATCAATGAGCGAAAGAACCGGGCGCACCGGGGCACACACCTTTGACACAATGGTCGCCCAGGCCGAGGCATAGAGAGCGTCCTGGCGAAAACCACGGAGGTCTCGCTGAATGACATTCCAACGCCGCAGTGGTATCCTACTACACCCCACATCGCTCCCCGGCCGGTTTGGCATTGGCGACCTGGGCGATGCGGCCTACCGCTTTGTGGATTTCCTGGCACAGGCTGGCCAATCCTACTGGCAGGTGCTCCCCCTCAGCCCCACCGGCTACGCCGACTCTCCCTACCAGACCCTCTCCGCCTTTGCCGGCAACCCGATGCTCATCAGCCCCCAGAAGCTGGTGGAAGCGGGCCATCTTTCTGAAGCAGACCTGGCAAACATTCCCGCCTTCCCTGATGATCGGGTGGACTTTGGACCGGTCATCCCCTACAAGATGGACTTGCTAGACCGCGCCTTTGCCAACTTTCGGGAACGCACCCCCTCCGACCAACGAGCAGGCTTTGCCCGTTTTTGCAACGAGCAGGCTTTCTGGCTGGATGACTTTGCCCTGTTCATGGCCTTGAAGGAAGCTCACAATCTCGGCCCCTGGCACAGGTGGGAGCCAGAGATCGCCACCCGGCAGCCGGAAGCGCTTACCCGCTGGCAAGAATCGCTGACCAGAAGAATCGAAAATCAAAAGTATCGTCAATGGCAATTCTTTGAGCAATGGCTGACCCTCAAACGATACGCCAACGAGCACGCTATCCACATCATCGGCGACATCCCCATCTTTGTCTCTATGGATAGCGCCGACGTCTGGACCAACCCGCACCTCTTCCACCTCGACGAGCGCCTCCGGCCCACAATCATCTCCGGCGTGCCCCCCGACTGCTTCAGCGAGACGGGTCAACTCTGGGGCCACCCCCTCTACCGCTGGGACGTGATGGCCCAGGACGGATACGCCTGGTGGATCGCCCGCTTCCGAGCCGCCTTCACCCAAGCCGACGTGATGCGCATTGACCACTTTCGCGGTTTCTACAACTACTGGGAGGTCCCGGCAGAGGAGAAAACAGCGGTCAACGGGCGCTGGGTGCGCGGCCCCGGTGCCGGCCTGTTCCACGCTGTCACCGCCGCGCTGGGTGATGTCGCCATCATTGCCGAAGACCTGGGGACCTTTGACCCCGAATCTCGCGCCGGAGTGGACGCCCTCCAGAGCGAGTTCGGCTACCCCGGCATGAAGGTGCTCCAATTCGCCTTCGGGTCCGGCCCTGCCGATCCCTTCCTGCCCCACAATTTCACCCGCGATTGTATGGTATACACCGGCACCCACGATAACGACACAACCAGCGGCTGGTACCAGTTCACCTCCACGGAAACCGAGCGCGATTATGCCCGCAAATACCTGGGCAGCGACGGCTCAGACATCGCCTGGGACCTGATCCGGTTGGCGTGGGCATCGGTAGCACACACGGCCATCACCACCACTCAAGACCTGTTGAGCCTGGGGCACGAAGCGCGAATGAACACCCCCGGCACCGTCGGGCAACCCAATTGGTGCTGGCGCCTCCGCCCCGGCGCCCTGACGGACGAGGTCACCGCGCGGCTCAGAGAACTGACCGCCATCTACGGGCGCATGCCCTAACAGTTCGCCCCACGACGTAGATCGCCAAGCAAATGCTTGACAAAAGGTAACTGCTCAGGCTATAGACCTCGGAGGTCTGGGTCTGCTGAGCAGTTACGACAAAAGCTCAAACGCTTGACAAAAGCCCATCAGTTTGGTATAATGTCATTACATTACATCAAATGACAGGCTGACCACCCGCGCAGGTAAGCCCAGTGACAAATATTGACCGCAACTCCCCCATACCGATCTACCATCAACTCAAAACCGTGCTCCAAGAGCAGATTGAGAACGGTCTGTGGCGTCCAGGCGATCGCCTTCCCACCGAGCAGGAACTGTGCCGCATGTACAACATCAGCCGTTCCCCGGTACGCCAAGCGCTCAAAGAGCTAGAGTACGAAAAAGTGATCCTGCGCCGCCCCGGACTAGGCACCTTCGTAGAAGGATGCTTGATCTCAGACCCTCTAGCTGACACCCCAATCCAAACGATGAGTTCAGATTCCCATTGGTCGAGAGTGTTCGATCAAGCTACTTGCGCCTGGAACGCCGAGCACCCCAACCTGAGAGTCATATTCCAGGTGGATCTGGTCAGCCACAATCAGCTCTACAACCTGCTGAGCGCGGCGGTGGGCAGTGGCACAGCGCCAGATATGGCGATGGTGGACGGCGTCTGGGTAGCCGGGCTGGCGCAATCGGGCTTTCTGTACGCTCTCCAAGATCAGACGGCCGGCCCCGAGTGGAATCACTCCGAGTTCACCAAAGACCTGCACCCCGCCTTTGTCGAGGCCAACTCTTACACCGGCAAGCTGTATGGACTGCCGGTCAAGTCAGACGCTTCATTGCTGTGGTACCGCAAAGACTGGTTCGCCCAGGAAAAGCTAGAGCCTCCGCGCGACTGGGGTGACCTGTTGACCGTCGCCCGTCACTTCCTTCAACCCCAGGTGCAAGAACGGTATGGATGCGCCTACCCGCTGGCCTTCCCCGGAGGCGCGGCCGGCGGAGAGGCCACCGTGTACAATCTGATGCCCTTTGTCTGGTCGGCCGGTGGGGAGATTTTTGACGCGGAAACAGGAGCCGTTGTCCTGAACGGGCCCGGCGCGCGGCACGCTCTCCAGTTTTTGCGAGAACTTGTGACGCTGCACCACGTCAGCCCGCCTGAGGTGGTGGACTATGACGAGAATACGACCCCCCGCTTGTTCGCCAGGGGAAAAACTGCCATGGCGCTCGGCGGCAGCTACGAGAGCGACCTCATTCTCAACGCAAGTGGATGGACGGACGCAGAGTTCATGCAACGAGTCGGCTACGTAGCACCACCGGCTGCGCCAGATGGGCACCAGGTTTCAACCGTGGGAGGAACCAGCTACGTGATCCTACGGCAGTGCCCCAGCCCCGCGCTCGTGATGGATGTCCTCAAAACGGTCACCGATCCCGACGTCGTCGGGGACTTGTATCGCTCTATGCTACAGAATCTACCCTGTCCCTCCTTCAACGCCCTTCTCAGCCCAGAGGCCGACCCGCTGCTGACGCAAACGTCGCGCATGATCGCCTCTGGACGCGCGCGCCCGTCAATCCCGGAATACGTCAAGGTCTCCCGTCAGTTGCAGGCCATGTTCGAAGCAGCGATCTCTGACAGCACTCCCGTTGACGAGATCGTGCGGCGCGCAGCCGAGTTCATCAGTGCAATCAGCGAACGGCCCTATCAGCCGCAACTGGCGTAATTCCCGCTGGCGGCTAGGCCGCTTCGACCAAAGCATCAGTCACATCAATACCCCCGACAAACGTCAGGGGGAAAGGGGGAAGCGAAAAACGCAAATACAAACAAAAGTCCATTTGTCGAGTTCAACGGTTAACCAGTATAAAATCAGGAGGAAAAGAAAGTGAAAAAATATACGTTAACTCTGGTAACGGCCCTGACCCTCTTGGGCCTGGTGATCACAGCCTGCGGGCCAGCAGCGACGGAGGTGCCGACCGAGGCCCCTCCCAAGGGCCCAACCGGTGAAGTGACACTCTGGCACGCCTACCAGACCGGTAGCGCAGAGGAAGACACCCTGACCGTGCTGATCGAGAACGCCAGGGCCGAGTTCCCTGATCTGACCATCAACGTCCTACAGATCCCCTTTGACCAGATCTTTAACAAGTGGCAGACCGAGGTCGCGGCCGGAGGCGGCCCCGACATGTTCGTGGCCCCCAACGACGACCTGGGCAACATATCCCGCGCGGGTCTGGTGGAGAACCTCGATTCCTATCTGGCAGGCAAACTGGATCACGTTTCGCAGGTTGCCATTGACGGCATGAAGGTGGATGGCGTCCTCTATGGTGTGCCCGAATCCGCCAAGGCCGTGGCACTCTACTACAACAAGTCATTGGTTGAGACGCCCCCCGCGACCACCGACGAGTTGCTCCAAATGGTCGAGGATGGCGCTCCGATGACCTTCTTCATCGGCGCTTACCACATGTTCGGTTGGTCTGGCTCCTTCGGCGGCCAACTGCTGGACTCCGATAACAAGTGCATCGCCGACCAGGGCGGTTGGGCAGAAGCTATGGAATACCTGCTGGAACTCAAGGAAGCTGGCGCGACCTTCGACGCGGACTATGGCGTGGCCGAAGCGCCGTTCCGCAATGGGGAATCAGCCTTCTTCGTCAACGGCCCCTGGGCTTTGGCAGACTATCAGGCCGACCTGGGTGATGACCTGGGCGTGGCCCCGATTCCCAGCGCCACGGGCGCTGCGAACCCGCTGAACGGCATTGATGGCTTTTACATCAACCCCAACAGCGAGAACAAGGACGCCGCCGTAGCACTGGCCCTGTTCCTGGTCAACAAAGAATCGTCCCAGATCTACACCAACCAGGCTGGTCACGTGCCCATCCGCGACGACGTGGAGCCTGCGGACGATCTGAACGCTGGCTTTGCTCAGGCCTCCGCCACCGGCTACCCCCGCCCGCAGAGCGTAGAGTTCGGCAACTACTGGGCGCCCTTTGGCGACATGTTCACCAAGGTGCTCGAAGGGGTCAGTGCCCCAGCAGACGCCGTGAACGAAGCCTGCGCCGCGATGAACGCCGCTAACAACAAGTAATCGAGTCGTGTCTGTGTGATGAAGGGAGCGCTGGTGAGCTGCAGAAGCGTGACTAATCAGCGCTCCCTTCCACGAGGTTTGCCGTACGCGGCCAAGCTCGAATCACGGAGGATAGGAGTATGACAAGCGAAACAATCCCCGTTGGATCATCAGAACAACTGTCGCCGTTCCAAAAGTGGTGGCAGCGCACCAACAGAGTCCGCGCAGCCTACCTCTACCTCGTTCCAGCCTTCTTTGTGATGGCACTCATCACCTTCTACCCACTCATCTACCAGGTCTGGATGTCATTCACCGACTATGATATCAGTAACCTCCGAGTCGGCTCGAAAGCTCCGGACTGGGTGTGGCTGACCAACTACTTGGACATCTTTAGCGGCGATCTATCCAGACTGATCCCCAACTTTAGCTTCTGGCGCACCCTGACCTTCAACCTGGTGTGGACGTTCACCAACGTGCCGGTTCACATCGTCATTGGGGTGTTGATCGCCGTTCTTCTCAATACCGAGGGATTGTGGTTCAAGCGCTTTTACCGCGCCATCTACGTGCTGCCGATCATCCTTCCCACGCTGGTGATCGCCACGGTCTGGCGAAATATGTACGACGCGAACTATGGGGCGATCAACCAATCACTGGCTGCGATAGGCGGACTTTTCAACATACCGGCAGAAGTCTTTCGCATTCGCTGGTTTCAGAGCGTTGAACCGCCGTTCAGCTTGTTCCTGCCCGGCATGCCCTTGCCGCTCTCCTACTATGCCATGCTGATCGCCAACATCTGGCTGGGATGGCCATTTATGACCATCGTCGCCACCGGCGCTCTGCAGAGCATTCCCAAGGATCTGTACGAGGCGGCCTCCATTGACGGCGCAAGCCCCCGCCAACAGTTCTGGAACATCACCGTACCGTTGCTCCGCCCGGCTATGGTCCCAGCGGCCGTGTACGGCATCACCTTGACCTTTAACCTGTTCAACTTTATCTACATGATGTCCGGCGGCGGGCCACTGCGCCAGACGGAAATCCTGGTGACGACAGCTTTCAACCTGGTGAACGCCCAGCGCCTGTACGGCGTAGCAGCCGCTTTCAGTGTGATCATATTCGTCGTGCTGGGAGCGTTGACACTGTTCACCAACTGGATGACCAGGGCAACAGAGCGGTACGACATCTGAGGTGAGAGAGGAGGTATGCGCATGCACGAGAAAAAACTCCCCCTGGGCAAACAACTATTGTATCAGGCAATGGCGCTGCTGATCGCCTTTACCGTGATATTTCCCATTTTGTGGGTCGTGAGCCTGTCACTCGATCCACGCAACATCGCCCGCCCCACTGAATTCCGACTGATCCCACCCGGTGCGTCGCTCGACGCCTATCGGCGCGTGCTGGATCAACCAACGGCCAACCCGGTGACCTTTACTGAATTGGCCTTGAATCAACTCAAGCTGGCGAGCGGCGTCGCCGTACTGTCGGTACTCTTGGGGATCTTTGCAGCCTACTCGTTCTCGCGGTTCGAGTACAAAGGGCGCGCTGGTCTGATGCTGAGCGTTTTAACGGTACTGATCTTGCCATCCATTGCCACGATAGCCCCCCTGTTCGTGATGCTTAACCGGATCAACATTGATATCGGCTCGCTTCAGTTCAACCTGCGCAACTCGCTGTGGGGGGTCGGGTTGGCGCTGACCTCTAGCCAGTTGCCATTCGCCGTCTGGAATCTGAAAGGCTACCTGGACACGATTCCCCGCGAACTGGAAGAAGCGGCCCTCATTGACGGCGCCAGCCCCAATCAGTTGTTCTTCAAAATCATCATGCCCATGGCCACCCCGGTTCTGGCCGTGACCGCGTTCTTTGGCTTTAACGCCGGCTGGACCGAGTTTGTCACCTCCTGGATCTTTTTGACCGATCCCAGTGATTTTACCCTGGCAATGTCTCTGTGGAACATGACCGGCCAGTTCTCGGGGGATACCCCCTGGTCGGCGTTCTCGGCTATGGCACTGATGGTGGCCGCACCAGTGGCAATCGTATATCTGCTGCTCCAGAAATATATCGTCGGCGGACTGACCATCGGCGGCGTGAAGTAAGAGTCTGCAAGGCGGGCCAGAAACCAGGTTTTTGAAAAAGAACCTGGTTTCTTCATCAAGCGGAGGCAAACATTGGCAGACATCGTCACCCCCGACTGGGTCAAGGACGCGGTCTTTTACCAGATCTTCCCCGACCGCTTCGCCCGCAGCGAGCGCGTCCCCAAACCCGCCAACCTGGAACCGTGGGACAGCCCGCCCACCATCTATGGCTTCAAAGGAGGCGACCTGCTGGGCGTGGCCGAGCACCTGGACTATTTGCAGGAACTGGAGATCACGGCCATCTACTTTAACCCCATCTTCCAATCAACCGCCAACCATCGTTACCACACCCACGACTACTACCAGGTGGACCCGATCCTGGGCGGGAACACCGCCTTCCGCGAGATGCTGGATGCGGCCCACGCACGCGGAATCAGCGTGGTGCTGGATGGCGTATTCAACCACGCCAGCCGGGGGTTCTACCAGTTCAACCACACCCTGGAGAACAAGATTGCCTCGCCGTACCTGGACTGGTTCTACTTTAACGGCGAGCGCTTGGAGGGCAAGGAGCGGTTAGACGCCTACCCCTCCCAGCAAGTGCGCGACAGCCTGGAAGAACTGGGTTACCTTGCCTGGTGGAACCTGCCCGCTCTGCCTAAATTCAATACCGAGACAAAAGCCGTGCGACGTTTTATCCTCGACGTGGCCCGCCACTGGATCGAGTTTGGCGTAGACGGCTGGCGGCTGGACGTGCCCCACGAAATAGATGACGACGAGTTCTGGCGCGAATTCCGTAGCGTGGTCAAAGCGGCCAACCCCGAAGCCTACATCGTGGGCGAGATCTGGCACGAGGCCCAGCGCTGGCTCCGGGGCGACCAGTTCGACGCGGTGATGAACTATATCTTTAACCGGGCCTGCCTCGGCTTTTTCGGGGGGCACCGGCTGGATACCAGTCAGCACCCCGGAGGGTACGATCTGCGACCATTGAGCGCCACCCAGTTCGCCGCCGAGGCAGACCGCATGCTGGCCCTCTACGATTGGCAGGTGACGCTGGTACAACTCAATCTGCTCGGCAGCCACGACGAGCCGCGCTTCCTGACGATGGTTCGTAAAGACAAGAAATCGCTGAAACTGGCAACATTGTTCCAGATGACCTTTCCCGGCGCGCCCTGCATCTACTACGGCGACGAGGTTGGCATGGAGGGGCAGCACGACCCCGACTGTCGCCGCGCCTTCCCCTGGGACGAGGCCCGCTGGGACCGCGATCTGCTCGATTTTTCCCGCCGGGCTATCCGCCTGCGCCACGAGCACCCCACCCTGCGGCGCGGTCGCTACGTCCGCCTGCACGCCGACGATCGGCACGGGGTCTACGCCTTTGCCCGCCAGGCGGAGGATGAGACATTGGCAGTCCTGCTGAACAACGGCGCCACTAACTATGATCTGGATGTGCCGGCGCAGGGACTGTTCTCGGACGGCACAACCCTGCACGACTTGTGGGAAGGGAGCCAGGCGCAGGTGACCGCCGGGCGCATCGTCGGCGCGACGCTGCCGCCTCAATCGGGGGCTGTACTGGCAGCAGAGAAGAACGTCAGATAGAGAAATAAATGCCCACAAAGCTATGCCCCAAGATCATCCTGGAAGGCACGCGGCTGACCAACAAGACGGAGATTGCCTTTGCCCTGAACGAACACCCCCGCATCGTCGGGCAACCCAATTGGTGCTGGCGCCTCCGCCCCGGCGCCCTGACGGACGAGGTCACCGCGCGGATCAGAGAACTGACCGCCATCTACGGGCGCATGCCCTAACAGTTCGCCACCCACGACGTAGATCGCCAAGCAAATGCTTGACAAAAGGTCACTGCTCAGGCTATACGTAACGATTGCGCACTCGTGACGCCAATCGTTCAGGAACTTGGATTTTGGGAACTTTCTCTGGCATCTGCACGCCAGACCGGGCGAACAGCGCATCGATCGGTAGCCTGACAGATTGTGAAGGTTCGGTTTTCGTCTGATAGGATCATCCCGATTTCCTCCCTCGCTCGTCTCTGATAGACTGATTGTAGGGAAATCGGGAATGAAGCCAAGTTGTGAAAATCTGTGAAACTCTGTGTCACAACCCCAGGATGAGCAGTCACGCTTTCGATGGCATTACACTTTTCTACTTGTCCTCTCCTAACTTTTCTTGTACAATTCCCCTACTCCCTACTCCCTACTTATCCTGGAGGATACCTATGCTAATCACTAATGCACGTTTGGCTACACTGGGCGACGAACCTCGCCTAATTGAGGATGGCGCTCTTTTGATCGAGGGTGGTAGTATCGCCGCGCTTGGTGCGACCACGGAATTGACAACTCGTCATCCCAATGTCGAGCAGTGGGACGCGGCGGGCCAGTTGGTGCTTCCGGCCTCTATCTGCGCCCACACCCATTTTTACGGAGCTTTTGCCCGCGGGATGGCTGTCCCGGGCGAGCCGGCCGCCAACTTTCCCCAGGTATTGGAGCGGCTGTGGTGGCGATTGGACAAGGCTCTCACCTTGGAGGACGTGCGCTACTCGGCGCTGGTCTGTCTGGTGGACGCCATTAGCCACGGCACGACGACGCTGATTGACCACCACGCCAGCCCAAACGGGATTGATGGCTCGCTCGACACCATCGCCGAGGCGGTGCGCGAGGCGGGGTTGCGGGCCTGCCTCTGCTACGAAGTCACTGACCGGGACGGCCCCGAACGCGCCCAGGCCGGTATCGCTGAAAATGTGCGCTTTGCCAGGTCACAGGGTGCAGATGACTTGCTCGCGGCGTCTTTTGGTCTCCACGCCTCCCTCACCCTCTCCGACGAGACGCTGGCCGATTGCACCGCTGCCGCGTCTGAACTGGGGCTGGGCTTTCACATTCACGTCGCCGAGGACGTGGCCGACCAGGAGGATTCACTGCGCAAGTCTGGCAAGCGCGTCGTCCATCGCCTGCGCGACGCTGGCATCCTCGGCCCGCGTACCATTGCCGTCCACTGCGTCCACGTGGACGAGAGCGAGATCGAACTGTTGGCTGAGACTGGCGTCTGGGTCACGCACCAGCCGCGCTCGAATATGAACAACGGCGTGGGGGTGGCCCCGGTCGAAGCGCTGCTGCGCGCCGGGGTGAACGTCGGGCTGGGCAACGACGGGTTCTCCAACCTCATGTTCGCCGAGATGAAGGCTGCTTACCTGGTGCACAAGCTGGCTCAGCGCGACCCCCGCGCGATGGGCGGCGACCTGGTGATGCGGCTGGCCTACGCCAACAACGCTCGATTGGCGCGCGTCTTTTGGTCCGAGTTGCGATTGGGAGAGTTGTGCGAGGGAGCGGCGGCGGACCTGGTCTTGCTGGATTATCGGCCCACGACGCCGCTCTCGGCGGGGAACTTGCCCTGGCACCTGCTCTTTGGCGTCGAGGCCTCGGCCGTGACCGCAACCGTCTGCGCCGGACGGGTGCTGATGCGCGACCGCAAGTTGCTCACGCTCGACGAGCAAGCCATCAAGGCCCGGTCGCGGGAGCTGGCCGCGCGGGCTTGGGAGCGGGTCAGTGAACAATAACCAATGACTAATGACCACTTACCAATTGACATTCGTCAGTTGCGTGCTGCCAGCGGCTGGTTTAGAATTATGTTGTTGAGTTTGTACGATTGTATATTTCGTCACGGAGGTGAATTATGCTCGTAAAAGATAGAATGACCCCTCGTCCAGTCACGGTCACTGAGGAATCTGGCGTAAGCGAGGCTCTGCGGCTGATGCACAGCGAAAACGTGCGGCGGCTGCCCGTCCTGGATAAACACGGCAAGATGGTGGGCATCGTCTCAGAGTTGGATCTGCTGAAGGTGTCTCCCTCGCCGGCCACTACGTTGAGTATCTATGAGATTCCCTACTTGCTCGCCAAGATCAAGATGAGAGACGTGATGACGAAGGACGTGATCACCGTCACCGACGACACCCCCCTGGAGGAGGTCGCTCGCATTATGGCCGACAACAAGGTTGGGGGCATTCCCGTGATGCGGGACGAAAAGCTGGTCGGTATCATCACCGAGACCGATCTGTTCAAGGTCTTTCTAGAGTTGCTGGGCGGGCGGGATGAGGGGGTTCGCCTGAGCGTGCGGGTGCCGGGCGAGAAAGGGACGCTCGCCAAGATTGCGGGCGCCATCGCCAAGAGAGGCGGGAACATCCTGGCGCTGGGCACCATCAAGGGTGAGGATCCCACGACCTATCAGGTTACGTTCCGGGTCGTTGGCGTACCGCAGGACGAATTGGTCTCCGCGATGGAGGGGCTGGGACTGAAGGTCCTGGATCAGCGATACTGTGAACTGCCGGCCTGCGACTAGCGATGGGCGGTGAGTGCAGCCACGACACTGCCTACCCCCCCCCGTACCGAGTAGGGGCGCATTCGGCGCTCTCTCGGCGTGGCGGCGTGGCTATTCCAGGTTGCCCGCTTCCAGGGCAAGTTGGGCCAAAAAGCTGTGGCCCTCCGCCTGCTTGAGCCGGTAGCCGCAGCGATCGGCAGTCTCCAGCGGAGGTGCCAGGCACTCGAGTGCCTGGCACCCATCTTGCCGTCCATGTTGATGCGGCAGCAGTGATGCATGACTTTCCTGAAAAAAGGTGTTGGTTTGTTCGTCGGTGGGGATAAAATGCCCAAAAACCAGGTTTTTTGGTGAGATATTCCCACAAACACGTCAATTTTGAGCCAAAAGTGGGACGCTGTCCCATAAAACCATTGAAAAACCTGGTTTTTTCAGTGGAGTCATGCATTGCTTGCACCAACAACTTGTCTCGTGTTGCCCTGGGGATCTTTGCGTCGCCATCTAGCCCCTCTCTTGCGACCCGGCTAGATGACCAATAATCTCCAATCCCCACTCACCACTCCCGCGCCACGTTCCACTCCGTCTCCCTGTTCTTCCATCCCGCCATCACTTCCGCCGGGTCGAAAGGCTCCTCGCTCTGTTCTATCCCCAGCACCCGGTCCAAGCGCAGCGAGACGACGCTTTCGTGCTCGTAGGAGTAGCCCCACAGGTAGTCGTTCGCTTTCGTCGCTGGCGACTTGCCGGGTTTGACGTCCAGAGGGGCGACGTAATAGGTCTGTATCGGCTCCGCTGGGTCGGGCCGGTAGCGCACGTAACACTTGTGTTTGCCCCGGATGGCTGCCTTCACCAGCTCCAGCGTCCGCATCACGTTCAGCTTGACCGCTTTCTCCATCGCCGCCTGCACCTGGTCGGGGCTTTTGGCCTGGAGAATCTGTGCCCGCGCCGCCTCCGCTACCTGCGGGTCGTCCAGCGCGCCGACCTTCTCCAATGCGTGGGCCTGGGCCTCGCTCAGTGTGGCCTCAAAGCCGGTGGGCGAGACACTGATCGTCTGGATGCGATCCACCACCGGCAACAGCACCAGCAGCACCATCGCTACGATGAGCGCCCACATACTTCTGGCGCCCATGTCGCTCTCGCTGGTGCCGATCGTCACCTGATAGACCACAAAGGCCAGGATCAGCAATACCATAAAGGTGAGCAGTGTCGTTGGCAGCCACTCGTGCAGTGGGCTTTTCTTCTCGTCTGTTCTTTCGTTGGGCATTGGTCATCTCCTTTCTCGCGAGGCCGACCGGCGACGAGGCCCATCGCTTGCGATAGGAGCTCCGGTCTGCGGAACAACCGGCCGCGAACGGGGTCGTGCAGATTGCTGACTGTGCGGTTTCTCTACTGCAATCCCTGGATCTCGAAGGAATACCCCAGCAGCGCCAGCAGCACCGTCGAAGCGGCCGGTCTTTCGTACTGGAGTTCGACGACCTGGGTTTGGCCCGGCTCGATCGTCCAGGGCAGCGGAGGAGCCGCCACACGCAGGCTGCCTATCCCGGAGCTGGAGGTGAGACTGATGTCGTTCAGCCGCACGGTGAGCGGGCTGGATCCCACGTTGCTCACCTCTCCCTCAATGATCAGCGTGTCGCCGGAGCCATCTAGGAAGGCGTCGGTGATGCGCACCTCGGCCTGCCCCAAGACAGGTTCCGCTCCGCCGCCTCCCTCGTAGGGGATGAGCACGCTGGCGCGCAATGCCGAGCCGGGTTGGGGACTAAAGGCCCAGGTGAGCGTAGGGCCGGCGAGCATCTCTGGCACCAGGTAGCCGGCCGTGCCCTGGGCCGTCGCGCCGGACGGGATTTCTCCGCTGAGGGCGCCGTGTTCCCCGCTGGAACTGGCTGCGGGCGAAAGCAGGTACAGGTTTCCTACATCGTCCTGTAACTGCATGACAAAGCCGCTGGCGTCGAGCGGCTCCGCACCGATGTTCTCGACCGAGAACTCTACCAGGTAGTACATCGTTCCGGCGGGAGAGTCTATGCCGCTCTCGGCGTGTCCTCTGTTCACCGTCACCTGGGCATCGCCCACGTGCACCGGTTGACCGGGTTGGGCCTGCGCCCCTGACGGAGGCGGCTGAACTGGCTCCGTCTCGGCGACATAGTCGGCCGTGGCGACTTGCCAACCGCCATCCTCCGTCTCCAGGATCAGCGTCAGGCGGGGGTAAAGTTGCTCAAAGACGGTTGCTTCGTTTGCCGTCGTCTCTCCCCGCTCGACAAAGCGGAAAAAGAGCGCCACGCCGTTGGATAGGTGTAGCTTGATCTCGTCTCCCGGCCGCAGGTCGGTCAGCAGTGTCTCGTTGTCCGGCGTCGGCTCCAGCCCCAGGACATAGTTGACCACCGTGCCGCAAATCCAGGTGGCCGATCCTGAGCTGCTCGCCGGGTACGTCCATCCCGTCTGTTCGGGCAGGATGGGCGTGACGGGGAGCGGTTCGCCGCTTACCGTCAGGGAGATGGGGAGCGGTACGCTCACTTGTATGTCGTCGCTGCCGATGATCGTTTGGCAGGATGGGACGACGGGTATGGGGGAAGCAAAAGGGGTGGGCGTGACTTTGACCACTTCCAGGGGCATGCCGGGGTTGCCCTTGAAGAACGCGCTCTTGATTCCCAGATAGATCATCAACGCTCCGGCGACCAGCAGGAGCAGCACGCCGCCGGCGATGGGAATGATCAGCAGGCAACTGCGTCGAGATGATCCGGCCGAGCCCAAAGTTTGTGGAGTATCCACCGTCGTCGAAGGAGTTGGTTCGCTCATAGGGATGTCATCCGTGTGGGTCAGGGCGACTGGCCGGGAAACTTTTGGGGCGGGATACGCAGGTAGATGCTGGCTCCCTCTTCACCGGCCACCAGTTGGCTAAAGCCAAAGAAAGGTATGCTCACGCGCACGGGGCCTTGCGCCGAGACGGTGAACTCTAGGTTGCCTAGTTCGTCGGTAAAGCCCTGGGCTAACAGTTGGTTGGTGGCGGCTTCGTAAGCCTGGGCCGAGATGGAGGAGATGCCCTCCCCGGCGCCGGGCTGGTGGTCATCGTTGCCGTCATAGTAGACCAACAGGTTGATGGGGATGAAGCGTGAGGCCGGTGTCCCGTCGGGTTCGGGAACTGGGGTGGGGGTCGTCATTGGGCGTATCGTGATCTCTTCGACCGGCGTTGGGGTGGCGGCGGGCGGATTCGTCGGCCTGGGGGTGGACGTCGCTCCTTCGGATGGGCCGGGGGTCGCCGTCGGTTCGCCCGGCGCCTGCATGTTGCAGACCAACGAGTAGTTGCTGTTGTTGATGTCACTAGGCGTGCGGTCGCCGGTGCCCACCAGCACGTACAGCCAGCCCTCGTAGTTGGCATAGTAGCTGAAGGCGCTGTTGAGGTCTCCTGGCTCGATGTCGTCGTTGCCGCCGATGCCGTTCTGGTTGTGGTCGTAGACGATCATGTTGGGGTCTATGCCGGGGTCCAGATCCGAGGTGACGCACTTGTAGATAAAGCCCGGTTTGATCCAGATCTTGTAATAGTCGTTGTCTGCGCCGCCGAAGGGGGGGTGCAGGTTAAAGGTGTAGGATTTGTTGGTAGCGATGACGCAGGCGTGCTCAAAGTCGAGATTGTCCTCGCAATCGTCGGCCTCGGAGCTGGGGCCGGGACCAGGCGTGGCCGTGGGATCGGCGGGGGGGGCGTCGCTTTCCTCTATTTTCATATCGTAGGTGCCGAGGGTGTTCACTTTGTTGGTGACGCGGACGTAATAGTAGCCGTTGTAAGTGGCCTCCCACGCGACCTGCGACGCATAGCCCACGGTGTAATCGTCGTTGCTTTTAACCACGTTGTTGTCCTTGTCGCGGATTTGTACGTAGGTGTCCACATCGCTCAGGCCGCTGGTGGTGACCTGGTACCACTTGTCGTCCTTGGCCCAGAACTTGAACCAGTCATGGTCGCTATTGCCGGGGTAGAAATTAGCCGATCCCTCCAGACTGCTCAACGTGACCGAGGCCGAGACCGGCAGTTCGTATGCCTCGCCCTCGTCGTCGTTGGGTTCGTAATTGTCTCCCTCGGTGACGCTCGGCAGAGGGGTGTTGGTCGGAGTTGGGGTGTTGGTCGGGGTGGAGGATGGAGTTGGGGTTGGCGTCGCGGCGAGTTTGTCCAAGTCCAAACGGTATTGGGCGCTCTGGACAGTAGTGGTGGTAGCAATAAGCGCTTCGACACGGATGTAATGAGTGGTCGTATATGCTGTCCACGATATGCTGGAGGAGTCGCTATCCAGGAGGCCCTGACCGGCATCGTATAGGCGCATCATCAGTTGCAGGTTGCCTGTAGAGCCCAGTTTACTGAGGGTGGCCTGATATTGATGCCCGTTCTCGGTATTCAGCACAAAGTAGTCCATCGTGTCTGTTTCGGATACCACTCCGGTGGCATAGCCCGGTACGCTCACGGCATTGGCACTTCCAAAGTCGTCGTTGGGTTCAGTCTCTCCGGTCTGGAGGGATGGGACGTTTCCAGGCGCGGCCAGCGTCGCCGAGATGAAGGCGAGCAGCAGGAGCGCAAACACCGCCAGTCCAACAACTATGAGTTGACGTTTCATCGTCACATTCCTCCTGGCAAGGGCTAAACGTCCTGCCAGGGTTACTATACCACAAAGGACGCCAGACTTCAAGCGGTCAGGGAGCGCCGAAAATGGACTGCCATGCGCTGAATTTGGGCATGGGAGGGGTCTTTTTCCCGATAGAATTGTCCTATGGCGTTTGCTTGGCCGGCAAAGATGATCGTGGCTCACTACTTGCGGGGTTCTCTGGGTTTCTGGAAAAGCTCTCGCACTTCTTTGCGGTTGAGATACCACCAGGCCGCGACCAGCGCGATCACGGCCTCGAGACCATTCAGAGCCACTAGGGTCAGCCATTTGCTCTCCGGCCCCGGCCACGCGACGACGACGTTGAACAACGTCAGACCAAAGTAGGCGCTGCATACCGCCAGCGTGAGCCAGCGCGCCCATTCTCGCAGTCGCAACAGCCCGACGGCGCCGACGAGCAGGGGCGCTATTATCAGGCCCAGGAATCCTTGCGCCGCTCCCGTCATGCTCCCTCCTAGCAAACCGCCGATGAGCAACCATCCTAGAGCACGCAAGACCAGGATCAACAGCAGTGCGCTCAAGAGCATCAACCCCAGGGGCCGTTTGCGAGCCTTCACTCTTATACTCCTTACTCCCTACTCCCTACCCACATACCCCAGACGGCGTAGCTCTCTCTCGTCCCGACGCCACCTTTTGCGCACTTTGACCCACAGGTCGAGGTAGACTTGCCCGCCCGTCATACGCTCAATCTCCTGCCGCGCCGCCGTCCCAATCTGGCGCAGCA
The DNA here is from genome assembly GCA_964393895.1 of uncultured Anaerolineales bacterium. Classification (GTDB taxonomy): domain Bacteria; phylum Chloroflexota; class Anaerolineae; order B4-G1; family B4-G1; genus B4-G1. The sequence continues at coordinate 26,278 of CAYMWP010000036.1, forward strand.
TCTGCCCCCGCTTGCCGATGATGATTCCCTTCTGAGAGTCCTTTTCGACAAAGACGTTGGCCCCCACGTAGACCACGTCGTTCTCCCGTTCCTTGAACTCTTCCACGACGACGGCGACGGCATGCGGTATTTCCTGGCGCGTGTAGCGCAGCACCTGCTCGCGGATCAACTCGGCCCCGATCTCCCGCTCGGTCTGGTCGGTGACCTGGTTGCCGGGGTAATAGCGCGGCCCCTCCGGCAGTGCAGCCACGATCAACTTTAGCAGCTTGTCCAGGTTCACACCCTCGGTGGCGACGGTCATCATCCATTCCTGGTGGTAAGGGACCGTTTCCCAATATGCTTCGGTGTGTGGCTCGACCTTGTCCGGCGGCAGTAGATCCATCTTGTTGAGCACCAGGATGACGGGGGCCGTCGTTGCGCTATTCTCCGTCGGGGAAAGGCGGATCTGCTCTAGGATCAGTTTGGCAATCGTCTCGTCTTGCCTGGTGGGTGGCACAGAGGCGTCCACTATAAACAGCACTACGTCGGCGTCGGGGATGGCGCGGGTGGCGGTGGCGACCATCGCCTGGCCCAGTTTGTGGCGTGGACGGTGGATGCCCGGGGTATCTACAAAGATGACTTGATAATCCTCGCGGGTGAGGATGCCCAGGATGCGGTTACGGGTGGTCTGTGGCTTGGGCGAGACGATGGCGACCTTTTGTCCCACGAATTGGTTCATCAGCGTGGACTTGCCGACGTTGGGCCGGCCGATGACGGCCACAAAGCCAGAGCGATGGCCCGCAGCTGTGACGTTCAGATCGTACAGATCGTTATCCTGCATCCTGCATCTTGCTCCCTTGCATGTCCGGCGGAACCGGCAGTCCGAAGGCGTCCAGGATCGTCGGTGCGACGTCCATCAGATGGCGGGCCGCCACACGTTGGCCGCTGCTCTCCGCTCCCGGATGTTTGCTATCCGCCGGGTCGGCCAGGATGAACATCCCGTTCTCGGCGTGATTGGCGTCGTCGGGGCCGGTGTCGTTCTCGAACGTGTAGATACCTCCGTGTCCAAAGCTGCCCACCGAGCGCCAGGAGAGATCGCCAAAGTAGACGATCAGGTCGGGCGGAATGTTGCGCACCTCTCGGTAGACCTCTTGCGGCTTGAAGACCCGCGTCCCGATGTCGCTGCCGTCCGGCGCGGGGATCGAGCGCAACGCCTCGGCCAGTTCGTCGTGGAACTGTTCGTACTGCGCGGCCGGGATCGTCCCCTGTGGCTCCCGTCCTTCCACGTTCAAAAAGATGCGGGCATAGTAGCCGCCGGAGCCCCATACTTGGGTTTTTCCCCAGTCCACTTTCGCGTCGCTGAAAGGAGTCAGCTTCTTGCCCTCAGGCTCCTCCGCCAGCGTCAGGTATTCCTCGCGGCGCAGCCACTCGTTGACACAGATACCGCCGTGCATCGGCTTGACGCCGTGATCGGAGACGACCAGGATGAACGTATCTTGGGGCACCCGCTCCAGTAGCGTGCCGATCTGCCGGTCCAGATGGACATAGTAATCGCGGATAGCGTGCCGGTACTTGTTACCCGGCTCGTGCTTGGGGTGCGTCGTGTCGTGAAACTTCCACATGCCGTGGTGGATGCGGTCCACTCCCATATCCACGAACATGAAAAAGTCCCACGGCTTGTTCTCTAGCAAATAACGCATCACCTTGAACTGTTTGTCGTTCATAGCGTAAATCTGCCGGAGCAAATAGCCCTTGTCCTCGGTGCGAAACTGGCGCACGTCTACGTCGTACTCCTCGCCATCCAACACCCGATCAATCTCGTAGCGCAGCTCGTTGGGGTGGGTGTATTGCCTCTCCACCGACGGGGTGAGAAAGCTAGAGATGAGATAGCCGTTGACCGGTCGAATCGGGTAGGTCTGTGGCACCCCGACCACGATGACACGTTTGCCAGCCTCGCCTAGGATCTCCCAAACCCGTTTCTCTTTGACGGCCGTGCTGGTGGCGATTGTCATCTTGTCGTAAGAATAGTCGACCCGGTTGCGAAACCCGTAAAAGCCGAGCACGCCGGGATCCTTGCTGCTGAGCATCGAGCTCCAGGCTGGCACGGTGATAGCAGGGAGCGATGACATCAGGTCGCCATATATTCCCCGCTCCATCAAGCCCCGCAGGTTGGGCAGTTGATCGCGCCAGGTATCAAAGACCAACTCTGGCGCGCCGCAGTCCAACCCAATGACCATGACCTTGGGCTGTTTTCGTCGGCGCAAAAACTTGAACATGTTAATCTCCCTACGGATGTTTTTTTATCCGCCGGATGTTTTTTTATCCGCCGACCGCCGGATAAAGCCTCGCTCAGCCAGGTAATCTAAAATCTGGTGAGCGTTCCCCTCGGCAGAGCTGTTCACTGTATCGAGTACGATTTCGGCGTGGCGGGGGGGTTCGTAGGGGTCGTCAATTCCGGTAAAGTTCTCGATCTCCCCGCGCCGTGCCTGGGCGTACAGTCCTTTGACGTCTCTATCTTCGCATACCTCTAGCGGCGTATCCACGAACACCTCGACGTAATGCTCCTTGCCGACCATATTCCGCACGTCGTTGCGCGTCGCCCGGTAGGGACTCACCGCCGCGCAGATCGCTGTGCCGCCGTGGCGCACGATCTCTGAGGCCACAAAGCCGATCCGGCGGATATTGATGTCTCGACCCTCTTTGCTGAACCCCAGTCCCTTGGAGAGATGGGTGCGCACCACGTCGCCGTCCAGCAGCGTCACCTGGCGGCCATGCTCCTGCAACAAAACTGTCAGTACCTCGGCGGTGGTGGACTTGCCAGCGCCGCTCAACCCCGTGAACCAGATACAGACCCCTTGCTTGTGACGCGGCGGATAGCTTTCCGAGAGGATTTCCGCCACTTCCGGCCGGGTGAACCAGGAGGGCAACTCGCGCCCATTGTTCAGGTATTCCTCGCGCACCTGGGTGCCAGAGATGACCGCGGTCTTGGCGCCCTCCGGGATCTTGGTGATCTCCTCGTACCGCTCCTCGTCCGGCAGATAGACCAGCATGCGGAACGGGACGACCTTTACTCCCAATTCATCGCTGTATTTTTCGACCAATTCCTGGGCGTCGTAAGGCCCGTAGAACGGGTTGCCCTTAGAGTCTTTGCCGGGGCCGGCGTGGTCGCGTCCCACGATCAGGTGGTTCGCGCCATAGTTGCGCCGGATCAGTGCGTGCCACACCGCCTCGCGGGGGCCGGCCAGCCGCATAGCGAGCGGCAACAGCGAGAGCAGTATGCGGTCGGGGTCATAGTACCTCTCGGTCAGCGCCTTGTAGGTGCGCACTCGCGTGTAATGATCCACGTCGCCGGGTCTGGTCATACCGACCACCGGGTGGAGCAGCAGCGCTCCTCCCACTTCCTCGGTCGCTCGCTTGGTCAACTCCTCGTGCACGCGATGGAGCGGGTTGCGCGTCTGGAAGGCGACCACGTTCTGATGGCCGAAACTCTCCAAGATGGCCCGCGTCTCTGCCGGCGTGCGACGCAGCTCCTGAAAGTCGTGATGGGGCGGTAGTTGTAGCACTCGCAGCCGGCCAGAGATATTCAACTTGCCCCAGCGATGCATCTCGGCCACCAGCGGATGGCGCAGATCCAGCGAGCCAAAGATTTTTTGGGCAACCTCGTCCCGGTCCCATTCATAGATCTCTTCGATGGTCATCACTGCCAGCAAGTTGTTCTTGTTGTCGCGCAGCGCGACCTCTTGCCCCAACCGAATCTCTGGCCCAGCCTCCACCGGCAGCGTGATAGGGATGGGAAAGATGTGACCGCTGGTCAACCGCATCTCATCCAGTACTCGCTGATGGTCTTTTTGGCCCATAAAGCGATCCAGCGGTGAGAACGCCCCCACCGCCAGCAACTCCAGGTCGCACACTGCCCGCGTCGAAAGTTGGATCGAGGGCAGTTTGTTGGCGTAACTCTTGAGTTGCGGGAGCTCTTCGGGCGATGTCAGCAGATCTACTAATTGCCCCCCATAAGGTGGGATAAGAGTGTTATTATCAGGCTTCATAGTGTTCTATCTCCAAATTGTCAACTTTTCGCATACTTTTCACTTCTCCTTCACCAGGTAAATACCCGGCAAACTCGCCAGAGTGACTGCTACCTTTACGAGTACGTTGGCCCAAAAGATGGACCACACTGTCGTGGCGGGCCACAGTCCTCCGAACGCGCCCCAACAAAAGATAAAGCTATCCAACGGCACGCTCAAGCCGTTGCTGACCAGCACCCGCGCCCACTGGTAGCGGCGCGTCACCCGCGTGACCCACCAATGGTAAAGCTCGGTGTCGGCAAACTCGCTGACGACCTCGGCGGCTACGGAAGCGACGACGATGCGCCACACGGGTGACAGCACCAGGCCGAACTCTGCCTGCGGGCCGACGCTGAGGTCCGGCGGCAGCCAGGCGGCAAAGGTGAACATCCCTGCCATCACCAGATTGATGACCGCAGCGGCTACGATGATGGTGCGGGCCGCGGCTCGACCGAGCAACTTGTGCACCAAGTCGCGCAGCGTAAAGGTCAAGGGATAGACAAAAGTCCCGGCGTCTATGCTAAAGCCGGCCACCAGCGCGATTTTGAGGCTCAACACGTCGGAAAGCATCTGCGCGGCCGTGTATGCGGCGACGACCAGGATGCCGCTGTTCGTGAGGGCAGTCGTATCGTCGGGACGGTTCATTTCGACACACCAGGACAAAAAGAAGGCCCACCCTCTCAGGAGCGAGCCTTCCCCTACTCCCTACCTCTTACTCCTTACTTTCTACTCCTTCTCCTTTTCCTTCTTATGCGCCTCAATTATCTCCTGTGCCAGGTGCGTCGGCACAGGTTCGTAATGGTCAAGTTCCATTGAGAAGAGACCCCGGCCCTGAGTCAGGCTGCGCAGGTCAGTGGCGTAGCGCTGCATCTCTGCCAGCGGGGCCAGCGCCGTGATGATGGTCTTGCCGGCGCTCTGATCCATACCCTGTACCTGCGCCCGCTTCGTGTTCAGGTCGCCGATAATATCGCCGGTGTATTCTTCGGGCACGGTAACTGTCACTTTGTGGATCGGTTCCAGCAGTACCGGCCCGGCGGCTCGCATGACCAGCTTGAACACTTCACGTCCCGCGATCTGGAAGGCGATGTCTTTAGAGTCCACCGGGTGTTCCTTGCCGTCGTAGACGACCGCTTTGACGTCCACCACCGGATAGCCGGCAATCGGTCCTTGGCCTAGCACTTGCTTGATCCCCTTTTCGATAGAACTCTCGAAAGAGCGCGAGATAGCTCCGCCAAAGACTTCCCATTCGTACTCAAAGCCGGTATCGCGGGGCAATGGCTCCAGCCGCATGTGCACCTCGGCGAACTGGCCCGCGCCGCCGGTCTGTTTCTTGTGCCGGTATTGGTCGCCATAGGTCTTGGTGATAGTCTCCCGGTAGGGCACCTTGGGAATCGTGGTTTCGACTTTGACGTCGAATTTGTTCTCCATCCGGCGCACGGCGATGTCCACGTGGGCCTCGCCCATCCCCTCCAAGATCGTTTGCCGCGTGCTGCCCTCCTGGTGCCAGCGTAGTGTTGGATCCTCCTCGCAGACGCGAGTCAGCGTGGGGCCTAGTTTGGCCTGATCGGATTTGCTAGTGGGGTGCACGGCCACGGCGAAGAGGGCGGACGGAAAATCCGGCCCCGGTATACTCACGGGATGGCCCTTGTCACATAGCGTGTCGCCGGTGAGCGTGTGGGTCAATTTGGCCACTGCGCCAATGTCGCCGCTGTGCAGTTTCGATACCGGCGTCTGTTCTTTGCCGCGCATCACGTATACTTGGCCCAGCCGCTCCTCTTCCTCGGCTCGGCTGTTGTAGACGCGGGTATCTGATTCTATCAGTCCCCCGTAGACGCGGAAGTAGGTCAGTTTACCCACGAAGGGATCGGCCGTGGTCTTGAATACCAACGCCGACAGCGGAGACAGTTCGTTGGGCTCGATTTCTTCTTCGCCCGCCGGGCCTTTCGCCGTGACCGGCCCTCGGTCAGCCGGAGAGGGGGCGTAAGCGACCAGCGCGTCCAGCAGCGCCTGAATGCCCAGGCCGGCCGTCGCCGCTGTCACCAAGACCGGGGTAGCTGTCCCGTTTAGGATGGCGGCGCGCAACCCGCGCTTGATTTCCTCTTGGGTCAGCTCTTCCCCCTCCAGGTATTTCATAATGAGTTCGTCGTCGGCCTCGGCGGCGGCTTCGATCAACTGCACGCGCTCTTCCTCGGCCTGGTCGGCCAGGTCGGCCGGAATCTCTGCACTCTTACCCTCAGGACCTGCCAACGCCTGCATCTTTACCAGATCCACTACGCCGGCAAAGTCTCCCTCCGCGCCGATGGGGGCCTGGATGGGAAAAAGGTTACCCCCGAATGATTCCCGCAGCGTTTCCAGCACGCGGCCCAGGTTGGCGTTTTCCCGGTTCAGCTTGTTGACGACCACCATACGGGGCAAGCCCTGCTCCTCGCAAAAGTTCCAGACCAACTCTGTCCCTACCTCGACGCCGGAGACTGCGTCTACCAGGATCAGCGCCAGGTCGGCTACTCGTATCGCGCTCTTGACTTCGCCGACAAAGTCGGTGTAGCCTGGGGTGTCGAGCACGTTGATCTTGCAATTCTTCCACTCTACGGGCACTAGGCCCAGGTTGAGCGAGATGTGGCGCCGAATCTCCTCCTCGTCAAAGTCTGCCACCGTGGTACCATCTTCGACGCTGCCCATACGATTGACCGCGCCGCTGGCGAAAGCGAGCGCCTCGGCCAGCGAGGTCTTGCCAGCGCTCCCGTGCCCAAGCAGGACGACGTTGCGTAATTGCTCTGTAGTGTATTCCTTCAAGTCCCAACCTCCTTAAGGATGATCATCCCGACGATGTTTGATGCCTTGCTTCAGACAAGCACCATAAATCCTTGACGGCTTGTCTTGGACAAGCACCATTAATCCTTGACGGCTTGTCTTG
>CAYMWP010000037.1:0-32761 GCA_964393895.1 uncultured Anaerolineales bacterium
ACTACCATTCGCTGCCTCTGGTGGCGTAGACTCACAATTTGGGATACACACCCATATGATATTTTCCGTTCTCAACCGAGTTTTTCGGGCAAGCCGTTGGCCCAGGCGCAGATGGTGTCCCAATCGCGGATGTCGTTGACCGGCATCCGTTTAAGGCCCGGAACCAGGTTATAGGGAAAGGTCAACTTGGCCGGATCAAACTTGCCGCCGAACAACTCGACCGCCACCGGCGTCAGCCAGGGGAATTTGGATAGCACCTTGTCGAGTTGCGCTCGCGTTTCCGTCCAGTCTTTCTCCTTGTCCTCGGTCGGGCCGAGGGCGAAAACGGCTACGGGCATTTCCTCCAGAACTGCGCGCTGTCGTGACAAAAAATCGCGCGCTTCTTTGAGCCAATCGAACATGTACAGCGGCGCGCCCACCACCACCGCGCGGTAACCATCCAACGTCCGTACTTGCTTGACGGGTTGCACGTCCACCGTCAGGCCGCTCTCCCGCAGCGTCGCCGCAATCTTTTCGGCGACTTCCTGGGTGGAGCCATAGCGGGTGGCATAAGCTACGAGGATTGAGTCTGACATCAGTTTCTCCTTTCGCTAGAATTATACTTACATACTACGAAACGCGCCAGACCGGGTCGCATCGGTGGTTTTAGTTGTCTGCACGAGTGGCGGCACCGCACGGCTGCGCGGGCCAGGCGGCAGTCGGCAGAACTAATTTAGCCCCCCATTCGTTAGCACGCGACGACACACACCTGAAAACCAATTTCAACACCAATGAGACAACTTCAGTTGAGGATATAGGAGCAGCGTGGGATTACAATTCGAGTGGGATTTGAACAAGGCAGTGACCAATCTAGGGTGGCATCAGGTCTCGTTTGAAGAAGCCGCTACAGTGCTCCAGGACAGGCAGCCAAGCCCTAGATTCAGAAAGTTTGTGCGCTTCCCTGCCCGTAAATCCCGGAAATACATTGACTAATTCCACAAGTACGTGTATAATCCAATTAGCTTTTTGGTCTTTTTGGAGACATTACCAATGAAACTCACTGGCCGGCAGGAAACGTTCATCCAGCAATTATTGGACCTGTATCGAGAATTGAATGGGCCAATTCACTACTCAGAACTGGCTGAACGCGTTGGGGTCAGTCCATTCACGGCGTATGATATGCTGCGGGTCCTGGAAGAAAAAGGATTTGTAACATCAACCTATCGACTGGATTCGAATAAACCCGTTGTTGGGCGCTCCGAGATCGTTTTTCTGCCCACCGAACAAACCCATCGTTTATTTGTTAAACTCGCTGGAGATGCCGATCTTGATAACTGGGAAACGGTCAAGGTGCAAATCATGGCCAGCATCCGGGCCGGTGGTTTGGATGACGAGATTGACCTGGCCGAAGAAATCCTGGCCCGGGTACCGCCTGATGTACCAGAATTGCTCCGCTACTGCATCGAAGTGATGAGCATCGTCATTCTCAGGCTGGGCAAAGGCACTGGACGTACTATTTTGGCGCAACACCTGCCCCAAATTTTAGAATGGCAAGGGAGCATCACGCGCTCCGGCCTGATGCTCCTGGGTGGTTTTACACTCGGACTGCTGGCCAATGAAAACACCAATGATGTGGAATGGAATGATTTGTTCCTGGCGCATATCCGCCGTTACCAATCCATCATCATGGATATGGAACCGCGTTTATGCCGGCAATTGGGAGATAGGATGATGGAGGTAATTGCTCCCATTTTGCAAGCCTAATTTTTTTTGATCAATTTTTTGGTCTTTTTGGAAATTTTACCCGTAAAAAGGGAAAAATCATGGAAACCATAATCGAAGCACAAAACTTAACCAAACAGTATTCAAAAAATAATCGCGCCAGGCTGGCCCTGGCAAGCATTGATCTTACCATCGAAAAAGGACAATTATATGGCATCATCGGGCCGGATGGCGCCGGAAAGACCACCTTGATCCGCATCCTAGCCACTGTGATTGAGCCAACCGCCGGGTCTGTTCAACTGGCAGGATTCAATTTGAAGGATCAGGCCGAACAAATCCGATCAAAGTTGGGATATATGCCGCAGGCATTTAGCTTGTACCCAGACCTGACCGTCCTTGAGAATCTGCGCTTCTTTTCCAACATCAATGGCGTTCCACCCCAAAGGCAAAACACTCGAATTGAAGAACTATTGAATTTTGCCGGGCTATCCGATTTTACATCCCGGCGCGGCAGAAATCTTTCGGGGGGGATGCAGAAAAAATTGGCGTTAGCCTGTGCTTTAGTACACGAGCCTGAAATACTTCTCCTCGATGAGCCAACCACCGGGGTTGATCCCACCTCCAGGCGTCAGTTGTGGCAATTGTTGGCTAAAGTGATTCAACAAGGCAAGACCATCCTCGTCAGCACACCCTACATGGATGAAGCCGAGCGCTGTAGTCGTGTGAGCATGATGGATCAAGGCAAGATATTGGTCAGCGGCGCACCACAAAACCTAACCCAAGAGATGCCATTCCGGATTATTGAGGTCAAAGCCAGGCCGCGTAGCTTACTGCGCCAGATCGCCGATCAGACCAAGGGGGTTTTGGGGTGGCGAGCTGTTGGCGACCGCTTACGCCTTTCGGTAGCCGATCCAACTGCAATCCAGGACAAAATCAATCTGAAACTGACAGCGGCTGGGGCGAATATCAGCATTTTACGGGAAGCTCCCACTCAAATGGAAGATGTTTTTATCCACCTGGTTGAACAACGGGAGGAAAACAAATGAGTGCGGGAAAATCAATCGAGGCACATCAGCTAACGCGCAAGTTTGGTGATTTTACTGCGGTAGATCAGGTGAGCTTTGAAATCCCTCAAGGGGAAATCTTTGGGTTGCTGGGACCCAATGGGGCCGGAAAAACTACATTGATCCGGATGTTGTGCGGCATCCTTACACCGACTGCAGGAGAAGCCCGCGTCATGGGTTTTCAAGTTCGCAGCCAGCCGGAACAGGTCAAGCAGCAGATTGGCTACATGTCTCAAAAATTTTCACTTTACAACGATCTGACGGTATCTGAAAACCTGCGCTTTTACGCAAACTTGTATGGTGTACCCCTCAATACTCTCAAAACCCGTCTGGCAGAATTGATCGATATGGCCGGTTTACGCGGCCATGAAAGGCAATTAACCGGTAATCTCTCTGGCGCTTGGCGTCAAAGGTTAGCGCTGGCATGTGCCATCGTTCATAAGCCGCCCATGCTGTTCCTCGATGAACCAACCGCCGGAGTGGACCCGGTCTCTCGGCAAGAATTCTGGGAAATGATTTACACGCTGGCCGGCCAGGGGGTGAGTGTGCTGGCTACCACACACTACATGGATGAAGCCGAATTCTGCAATCTGATTGGGATGATGTACCGGGCGCGCATGATCGCGCTGGCAGACCCAGATACCCTCAAAAACACCCTCCGGGGGGTGTTGTATGAAATTGATTCTCCAAATCTGGGACAAACCGAGGCAATTCTAAAAGACTTGCCGTTTGTCCAAAATGTCGCCATACACGGAGTGCTCCTACATGCCCTGGTAGAAAAGGAAAACGATAATGAACAAATGGAAGCTGCCCTACAAGCCCACGATATTGCTGCACGGATCGAACGCGTTTTACCATCCCTTGAAGATGTGTTCATCTATTTAACCGACCGAGAAAATTGATCGCATGTGCGAGCTGAACTTGATTGAGCCAGGAGATTAAAATGAAACCATCTATTCGTCGCATGACAACCATTGTTCACAAAGAGTGGCTACACGTGATTCGTGATGTGCGCGCCCTGGTGCTGGTGATCATCTTACCCGTGATGCTACTTATTTTATTGGGATTCGCTGTATTGAATGATATCAAAGATATTCCATTAGCCGTATTTGATCAATCGAAAAGTGATCAAAGCCGCCAGATGATCGAGCGTTATGTGGCCAGTGGATATTTCAAATACACAACAGAAGCCTACAGCGAGAATGAACTTTTAGAATTGTTGGATAAAGGGGTGGTTCGCGCTGGGTTGCTGATTCCTGAATGTTTTGGCAGAGAAACAAGTACCGCAGGTTCCAGCCCAGTGGTGTTTTACATCGATAGTACGGACCCGAATCTGGCGCAAACCTCACAACTTGCAGCAGATTTTGTCAGCCAATCCACCGCCCAAGAAATCCTGGTTCAGAGGATTACAAGAAGCGGATTACAACTGGATATTGAACTTCCTGTGAGTACACATATCCAGTTCCTTTACAACCCCAACATGCGGCGGATGGACTTTCTCCTTCCCGGCCTAATAGGGTTGATATTACAGGTACAGGCGTTGTTGCTGACTGCTTTTGCAATCGTTCGTGAACGAGAACAAGGCACATTGGAGCAATTGATCGTCACGCCGATCAAACCCTGGGAACTAATGATAGGAAAAATTTTCCCTTATGTAGCTGTTGCCGCTGTCAATCTGGCCATGGTGCTAATTACCGGTGCATTGGTATTTGGGATGAAAATTAGCGGGGATATATTTCTGCTGACCTCGTTATCAGGCATTTTTCTGGTAGGGTCTTTGGGATTGGGCGTGCTCATCTCGAATATTTCGCGCACCCAGATTGAGGCGCTTTATCTGGCCGTATTCATCATTCTTCCCGCAGTGATGCTCTCCGGTTTGATCTGGCCGCGTCAAAATATGCCCTGGTTGGCGTATTATAGTGGATACATCTTGCCGCTCACTTACTACTTGGAGATCATTCGCGGCATTCTGCTCAAAGGCGTTGGAGCCGCCTATCTGTGGTCGTGGATATGGCCCATGATGGTTTTCAGCATTCTTGTGTTTTTTGCTAGTGTGTTGATCTTTCGCAAACATTTGTAACCTAACCCAATCAATGTGAATGGAGTAAAAAATGAAAAAGAATATGTTAACCCTGGTGGCGCTGATGTTGACCGTCTTGAGTTTTAGTATCAGCAGTTGTACTAGCCTGAATGACCAAAGCACGAACCAATTAAGCGCATCTGGCACGATCTCCGCCAAAGATGTCAAAATCTCATCTGAGACTGGTGGCAAGGTGATAGACATTGCCGTAAAAGAAAGCGATGTGGTGACACAAGGAGATATTCTCTTTCGGCTCGATGATGAGATTGCCCAGGCGCACTACAATCAAGCCCAGGCGGTAGTCGATACTGCTCGCGCGACTGTCGACGCGGCCAAAGCTCAGCTTGTCGGCGCTCAGGTGCAGTACGAGCTTGCGGTCCAGGCTGCTCGCATGGAGGAAATTGAAGCGCGGAATAATGCCTGGCTAACCCTCCAGGATGAGGAAATTGACTTACCGGTCTGGTATTTTGGAAAGGATGAGCGCATCTTGGCCTTGCAAACTGAAGTTAAAGATGCTGAGGCAGATCTGGAGATTAAACTTGCTAATTTAGAGGATGTACTTGAGGATGCCAGCAACGATGCTTTTATCGAGACCGAGAAAGAACTAGTTCAAATGCAGGAAGCCTTAAAAATTGCGCGTATGACACTACAACAGGCTCAAGCTGCCAATGATGATGAACTCGTTGATGTAGCCCAAAAAACCTACGACTCGATATGGGCTGATTTGAATGCCATTCAACGTAATTATAATGGCATGTTATCTACCGATGCCGCTGAAAATGTGCTAAAGGCTCGCGCCAAAGTAGCCGTTGCTCGTTCCCGACTGGATAATGCCCGAGATCAACTAGTCCTGTTACAACAAGGTGAAGATTCGTTGCAAATTAAAGCAGCCTTTGCCGCTATAGAGCAGGCCAAAACAGCGGTGACACAAGCTGAAGCGAATCTGGCTCAGGTTCAAGCGGCACGCGAATTACTTGAAATTCAAATCGAGAAAACCATTGTTTACGCGCCTATGGATGGGATCATTCTCAGTCGAAATCTGGAACTTGGTGAAACCGTAGCTCCCGGTGTTCCGGTGATGGTCATTGGGCAGTTGAATGAAGTGGATTTGGTCGTGTATATCCCGGAAGCTGAATATGGAAAAATCTATCTCGAACAACAAGTTTCGATTACAGTTGACTCATTTCCGGGAGAAACTTTTACCGGTCAGGTTGTACACATTTCAGATCAAGCTGAATTCACCCCAAGAAACGTCCAGACTGTAGAAGGGCGTCGCGCTACGGTCTATGCGATAGAACTTCGAGTCCCCAATCCTGAAGGAAAACTAAAACCAGGGATGCCCGCAGACGTCACATTCAACATCAAATAGCAAACTAACCATTAACAAAGAACCCCGTCAACTGCCCGGCAGCCAGAGCGACATCAAGACCAGCGGCCAGGGCCAGAGCGCGGTCAGGAATGGCTGGCAAGGATGCGAAGACGAACGTCCCAGGCCGTGACTGGCGATTGCCGCAGCCATCCCGATCAAGACCGGCACGAACCCGTCGCCAACCAGCAGCAACAGGATGACAGGCAGACCGAGTACCCATCCACCATAGCGGTGCTAGCGGTGCTGGACGAAGAACAACGACCAGACCAGGAACGCCAGCCCGACAATAACAGCGGCAACCCCGGTCACAAACAGGTTAGAGATGACAGTCTTTGAAAAACGACAGGACACTATGGAGCGCCCACTCAATGTCTCTTTTGGGGCGGGCTGGAGCGCGAATACTCATTTGCCCGGGACGGACTGGTCAGCGCGACAAGTGCTTTATACCCTTAATACCTGCAGCAGTTCCTCTACCGTGGCGTGTAAATCTCGCCCTCGTCCGCGCGCCTGGGCTGCGGCGATGACTTCTGCAGGGAGCGAGGCGGCAGCGGCTATCCCCAGCTTGAAGGTTAGCAGCATGGTTTGATTTTGATTGAGACACTTCCTCCTCCTTAATTGTATATCCTGTGCGAGCGTCACAGAAGCCCAGGCAAGCTATGTCTGACCCCCAAGCAGCCCTCTCGCCCAAGCCGCAGCGCGGTCCACCTCACCCCGCTTGAGTGGCCCCTTTCGAAGACCCTTGACGAAAAAGCCTCCTGGTGCGCCTGCGAGCGTCCAACCCTTTTCCACGAGCGCGTCCGCCATCTTGGGCGCAGCGAACCCACCCCAGCGTTCGAGGAACCCCCACGTCAACCGGGTGTCGAACGTGGCTGCTCTGGCGCCCTCATGGGCCGGCGGCCCAAGCCTCTCCAGCAGACCCTGGACCGCCTCTGTTGGCAAAGCGCCGTGAGTCGGCGTCCCGATGATAAGCAGGTCAATGGCCTCCAGGTCGCCTGCGCTCACCTGACCCACGCGAATCACCTCGACCTCGCCGGGAATCGCCTCGCCGATTGTTTGAGCAATAGTCTTTGTATTCCCATAGATCGAGTCATAAACAATCATGATCTTCATCGTCTACCTCCCAACGACCATAGGACATCCATCAGTTTCATCGAGTGTACCCGACGTGAACCTGTTCTAGCGGCCCAACACGAGGTACAGCATAACGCCGCTGGAGAGTGCGGCTAGAACCGGCACAACCTGGTGCACCCTCAAAACGGCGACCGCCATCGGCTTCTCGGAACTCAGAAAGCCGCCAGAAGCGACCACGGCTAGGAAACACAGCCCGGTGACCACGATACTGATCCATTCCGCCGTGTTCAGCGGGACGGCCTGATGCCGCTGACGAATGGTCATCAGGAGAAAGATTCCCCCCGCCAGCGAGATGAGCTTGTGAACCGTGGAGATGGTCACGTTGAGCGGCCTGCCGCTCCTGCTCAGCCAGATGCCGGAAAGGAAGATAAAGAGGAAAAACGATCCTGCGGTAGTGGCTCTTACGGTAGTGTTCATGTTAACTCCTGTGGCCTTATGAGGGTTTGTTGACGGATCGGCGGTCTCACAGCAACTCTGGCGCCACCAAGACCACGTGTCCGATGACCTGGCCGCTCTCCAACAGCGCATTGGCCTGGGCCGCTTCCAGGATGGGAAGCTTTTTCATAATAACAGGCCTAATCTTGCCTTGTTCGAGCAGTTTGAAGAGTGCGGCCCAGTCCTCCAGATATCTACCTCTGCCAAACTTGGAGGTAGTCGTTCCATACAGCTTGAGGGACCTACCGTTCGGCGCCAGGTTAAACAGGACCAGCCTGGCCAAAAGACCCAACAAGCCTGAAAAGTTCAGCGGGTTGCCGTACTGCACCCACGTGCCGCCACGTCCTAGCAGCGAGAATCCGCGATCGAGATAGCCCCAGACCATCCCATCAAACACTGCATCAAGTCCGTCGGGTTCCGCCTCACGAATCACCTCGACGAAATCCTGGGTGTGGTAATCGATCGGCGTCGCGCCGTGCTTGTTCAGGATGTGGTGTTTGCTGGCAGACGCAATGCCGTACATGGTGAGGTCGGCCAGTTTGCCGATTTGGAGCAAAGCGGTTCCGACACCGCCGCTCGCGCCAATGATCAAGACCTTGTCGTCCGCCTTGACCTGTGCAGATCGGTGCATTGTCTGATAGGCAACGATATAGTTCAGGATCAGCGTCACCGCTTCTGCCGGGTCCAGCGTCTCGGGGACGGAGATCAGACCGTCTTCATCCAGGATGATATACTCCGCATAACCTCCAGAGACGGTCAGGGCCCCGACCCGGTCGCCCACTCCGGCCCTGGTGACGCCTTCGCCGACTGCGTCGATATCGCCAACGATGGCATAGCCCGGCACGAACGGTATCTTGGGCGGGATCGGGGTGTGACCGTAGCGGGCCTGAACGTCGGGCATACTCACGAGCGTGGCAAGGTTCCTGATCCGCACCTCACCACCTGACGGTGAGCGCAGGTCACTCTGGACGACCTGGAGGGCCTCCGGGCCGCCCCTTTTGGTCACGACGACGCTCTTGTAGCGCATGTCTTTTCCCACATCTATACGGATATCAAGCCTACAAGTTGCTCCAAACCGGATCGGGAGCCACACGTGGACTCTGCGATTCCTGGGATGGTGATCTTGCTATCTTGTATCATGCCCCCTGTACTGGGTCTTGTCAAGACTCTTGGAGGGTGATCCACACATGCCCAACGCCAAGAATCACAGTGGCCAGAGCCAGATACCAAGCTCCAAAGAGAACGGATGCCGCCAGAAAGCAGACGATGGGACTGATCGCCAGGGGGATCGGCACCCCCAGAAGTCGATCAAAGAGGAGCGCATACCTCCGGCCTCGAAGGAAATACCTGGCCCAGCCAGCATAGTAGAACAGCAGGGCCAGCGCCGCCACAACCAGAGCGACAACCTGCCGAGGGCTCTGCGCCTCTATCCGGTAGAAGAACGGGATCACCAGGGCGGCGATCCGCCCCACCCATTCCAGGATCTCCATCAGCCGGTGGAGTCTACCCGTCGAACCAACGCTGCCTTCGGGCTGCCCGCGCGGTGGAAAGAGCATCCACAGCAGATTGGGCAGCATAATAAGGATCGGGATCAACCCCCCAGGCAACACCTCAGCCCTCCCCGGCGTTCCACTGAATGGGCAGCGCTTTGCCATTGACCTTGTTGGCGAACTTGACCGCCGGGTAGCCCAGGAGGACCGTGCCATAGATACGCTCGTGCCGCTCCATACCCAGGCGTTGCCGGGCCTTCCTGGTCCGGGTGAGAAAGATCTGGCCAGGTCCCCACATACAACTCCCGATCCCTTTGGTCTGGGCATAGAGCACCATGTTGTAGAGCGCGTATTGGGCGCTGGCCTCGGACAGGGGGTGTCTTTCTGTCACCGATAATGAACACCATGGCCGATACCTTATGGTCGAAGGTGTAGCCCCGTTCGGTGACCACTTTGAGCTTGGGCTTGTTCAGCAGGTAATCGGGGTTGGGCCACAACCGGCTGAGCAGCGCGAAGAGCATCATCGGCTTGTAGAACAAGCTGAGGATCTTGGCCGAAAAGCTGACCATGATCTGGTCCAACGCCTCGGCCATGGCCTCGTCATCTACCACCACGGCACGCAGGTGGTAGTTGTTGGTCGGCGCATAGATGCCATAGCTCACGATCTCTTCCAGGAGAGGACGTTCGATCCTTTTCCGCTTGAACCGCCGGATCGTGCGCCGTTCCTTGAGTAGCTCGTCGATCTGCTCCGGCGTGGGCAGACGACTCCCGTCATAGGCCTCCGGCGGCGTGGAATTCCAGGAGATGGCCTGCTGGGGGCAGATAGCGATGCATTGCGTGCAGGTGCTGCAATAGGCCAGGTCAACGCTGGGTGCGCCGTTCACGAGTGTCAAACAATGCTCGTGGCACACCTTGACGCACAGCCCGCACCCTTCACACTTCTCTCTGTCTACAACGATCATTCATCCCTCCACAAGTCAAACCAACTGTACGCCAAGGATGGCAACGGCCAACAGGCCAGCAAACTTGAGACTGTTGACGACGAAAAGCGGCAGATTGGTACAGAACGGGTTGCTGGCGCGAGCCAGATACTCCCACTCACGATAGCCGTGGGTCAGCAGAGCAAGGCCGACCAGGAAATAGAGACCATAGGGCGCGCCTCGACGGGCCAGCACTAGGTAGAGCAACCCCAGCCCGGCCACGATATCGAGCGTAAGAAAGAGATCGTTCTTGACCGAGGTCCAGGGATTGTCGCCCGCACTCAGGGTATGCATACCGACCAGGAGTGCAAGCGCCTCACCGGCCATCGTCAAACCAGTCAACAAGCTCGCTATTCTGAAAGGCAAAAAGTCCATCTCGACTCCGTTCCACCGACAAATGGATTCCTCAGATCGGTTCCTGTTCCGAGTTCTCCGCCCACATTGCATCGCTGGCGGTCAGAACCCACCGCTTGACCGGTCTGAATCGCTTCAGGATACGGAAAAAGGGCACGGACACGATCTCCTGGTTGGCGCGGCGCTGGGTAAACGGCCGGATCCGTCCCAGGGTAGCCAGCTCGCGACCGGCCTGCTCATGGGCGCGGCTCATCCGTCTGGCAGCGGTGGTAGGATAGACAGCGGTTGATCTTGAGCCGGGCCAGGGTGACGACCTCACACGCTGCGTCGGAATCGCTTGCACCTCGGAACAGGTGGTCGACAAAGAAGCGAGTTTGTCCCCAGTCCCCCCGGTAGCTGGCATCAATGGCCAAAATGTTCATGGTATGTCGAGAAACGGCAAGACCAGCCGTACAATACTGGTCGAAAGCGGCTCGCCAAAAGCTAACAGACCGATGAGGCTGTGGGTTATCGCCGTCCACTTGGCCGATCCGGTCCTGTAGGCCACCCAGCCATAGGCCAACCCGAGAAACAAGGTAGAGATCACAAAGGGCAACACACCACCTTCGGCAGGAAAGACGAGTTCCGGCGAGACGTGTGAGACGGCAAAACCAAAGGCGGGATAGAAACAGGCCAACAGGACATCCTGGCGAAATGCTTTGACATAGGTCCCCCGCCAAAGGACCTCTTCGCACGTGCCATTGACGATAGTGATGGGAGAAAAGAGGACGACCCATAGGGACACCCTGGTGAGGTTCGGGATAAAGTAGGCCACCACAGCGCCAATGACGGTCAAAGCCAGGAGGGTGATGAGGAACCAGTTCTCCCTCCTGAATAGCGGCGATTCTTCTCTGAACAGCGAGAGAAAGCCCTCCTTTCCAAACAGGACGAGCGGCACGCCGACGCACCAGAGCCAGTAGAAGACAAAGCCCAGTAGATACCCCAGGTCAGGACCCAGCCGCCGGGCCAGCGAAGTGAACACAATGGCCGTGCTCGCGGTAAGCAGAATGGGCAGGATGAGCAAAAACACCCTCTTTGAACGGGTCAGTTCCACGTTTCACTCCTGCGCGCGACCTGCTTGGGGCACCGAAAGCACCAGAACTCACTCCCGGCCATAGTCAAAGCCACTCCGGGCCAGGTTTCGCCATCTCCGCTGGCGATGCCGGTAAAAGACCTGCCCATAGAGCCACACCAGCGGCGTCAGGATGCCGGCCTCGATCTCCAGCCGATCGGTGTAACGCGTCTTGCCCGCCGGCGTCCCCTCAATGACCACCAGGTGGTCCCACTTGCGCACCAGGTCGCCGCGCCCTTTGTCACAGACCTGATACGTCTGATTTGTATGCGCCGGGTCCGGACCGGAAAAACGAACGTCGATCCACTGTTTCCCCAAGGGCAAAAAGCCCAGCAGATTGGTCCGGCAGAGGTACGCCTTTTCCTCCCACACGTCCGGCCAGACTGGCGGCTCAAGCGGCTCAAAGAACAGCAGCGGTCGGGTCACGTGTTTCATCAGCCGCGTGGTCTGCACCTGCTGCCACGCCTGGTCCGGGGAACAACCCAATTCCGTCGAGATCTCTAGATGCACAGATCACCCTCCGACCAGATACACACTCAAGCTATCAAGAATCAGCAAACAGCCTGGAGAAACCAGGATAGGGTACCAGGGGAATGACCTCAAACGTGACCAACTCTTGTTTGACCAGGGGAAGTGTGCCAAGCACCCGCTCCGCCTCCTGGGCGTCGGCGCATTCGAGCACCAGCACCGCCTCCGATCGATCCTGGCGAAAGTACAGCTCACGAAACACACCAGCCTGGTACAGCTCCCACACCTTGGCCGCCTCGGCCTCCAGATGCGGTCGAAACTGCTCTGCGGTAGTCCCTGGGACCTCTCTCTCCAACGCGAATAGTTTCATACAATCCCCTCCAACGATGAAATCAGGCTCCGTATAGACGCCACACGCTCGGCGCTAGTTTCGGCAACCTGGCACAGTATCCCTGCGTCTTTGGTAAAGCGGGCGGTTTCGTCAGGTACTTCCACATAGTAGACGATCAGCTTGTTCAGTCTCTCTCCAAGATCGGGCCAACTGGCGCGCAACGGCGTCACTGCTGTGAGATCGGAATCCACCATGTTGCTCAAGCACTCTGCGAGCAGATCCGTCGTACGACTCCACTCTTGGACGCTCTGACCGGCCTTGGCTTTGAACCCTCGGCGGGCTATGGGTCGGGTAAAGAAGGGCAACTGCTCGAACTCGGAATCCGTCTCGACCAATACGTCTCGTAGACGTCTGCTCAGGGATAGCGCCTGTTGCAGCGCCTGAGCGCCATCAAGATACACCGCTGGAGCGACTTTCCAATGTCTCGACCGTGGCCCTGGGCGTGTCGATCAAGCCAGCGCGCTCCAACACGGTGTAGCCATCTACAATCTCACCGTGGTATTCGTCTGCCAATGCTACAGTCAAGTAAGCCACAGCCACAGCCGCATGAACTGCGGGCATCAGTCCCTCATAGGCTGCATGAAGCGAAACCTCGAGGAATTGGTCGAGTATGAGGCCCAGATAGGGTGCAAGCTCTTGAGCAACACTCCGGATACCGGGTGTATCCACCATGCATGCCAATGCCAAAGGGAATAACCCGCACACCTGTTTCGCCCACCTCGGCCGCCAGCGACTGGCTGAAGGTAGCGATGCCCTGCTTTGAGGCAAAGTAGGCCGACAGGTAGGGCATCGCCTCGGCAGAGACCATGTTGACGATCGTACCGCGTTTGCGATTCAACATCTCCGGCAAAAAGGCCTTGCACGTGAGAAATGTGCCTCGCAAATTGACTGCCATAACTCGGTCCCACGTCGCCGTGTCCGTGTCCAGCACAGAAACAACCGGACAGACAATGGCGTTGTTGACCAGGATGCTGGTCGGACCAAACGTCTCCTGCGCGGTGCGCCTAAGCCTGTCCACCTCGGCTGCGCTGGACACATCAGTTCGGACAAAACAGGCATCTCCTCCGGCCTCGACAATGAGTTGCTCTGTCTCCAAACCCTCGTCGGAGAGCTCGGCAACGACGACGCTCGCACCCAGCCAGGCAAAGGTGAGCGCCGTCGCGCGGCCAATGCCCCGCCCGCTGCCGGTGACGACCACCGTCTGGCCAGCCAGCTCACCTCGTTCTAACCCCACCGCTCGGATGGTCGTTTCATCAAACCCAGTCAAGACTCCCCTCCTTAGCGGCACATCAGGTCAGCAAAGAATCCAGGCGTTCGGCCGTTTCCTGCCAACGGCTGACGATGTCCAGTTGCTCCTTGAGCTTTTCCGGGTCTTTTTCGTAACCTGCCGCCAACTCTTGCAGACGCTCGTAGTAACGGGCCAGTGCGTCGATAGGAGTATGGAGACTTGTCAATGTGTCCAGGTCACCCTGTTCCAGGCAGTGCTCCAGGTTTTCCAGCGCTGCCAGCCATCGCTCGACCGACATGCCAGCCTGTTTTTTGAAATCGCGGACGACCCACTGCCGCTCAAAGAGCGGGCGTTTCTTCCAGCCCTCCGCCTGCTCGGCCAGGGTGGTGCGCACGTCCCGGCACAGGGCCAGGGCCTGTGTCAGTTCCTCATCGTCAAGTTCGAGTGCTTTTGTCTCCGCTGCCTGTTCCGCCAGCGGGATGGAGGCGGCCTGCAAGGCCTGGACCGAGCCCAACTCCTCGCCCCGGAAGCGCTCGGCCAGGGCGATAGCGGCGGCGAACCCGGCGCCGGCCGCCTCGGCAGAGATGAGGTGCGCCTCGCTCATGGCATAGAATTCTTCAACCGTCTTGCCATAGAGCGGCGCCAGGGTCGCGATGCCAGCTTCAGCGCCGGGCGTGCGCACGATGCCCGGGCCGATGGTGAAGGCGATCACGCCCGTCCCTTCGAGTTCGGCGTCGAGGGTGCGGGCCAGGTGCACCTGGGCGGCTTTGAGCGATTCGTAACCACCCATAAAGGCCTCTCCCACCGATCCAACGCAGACAAAGACGCCATAATCACGCTCGATCATACCGGGCAGGAAAGCGTGGGCCAGAAGCACCGGCCCGCGCAGGTTGACGCGGTAGCTGGCATCCCAGGCCTCGATGGGCACCTTGTGAACCGCACCCAAGGGCGTGATCGTGGCGTTGTTGAGCACGACGTCCACCTTGCCGTGGGCGCGCAGGACCCGCCTTGCCATCCGCGCGATGCTCCGCTCGTCCCCGACGTCGGTGTGGACAAAGGTTGCCGTGCTGGCGCCGAACTCGGCCGTGACACGCGCGGCGGCGGCCCGGCCGGTGTGGGTATCGATCTCGGCCAGGATCACGTGCGCACCCAGCCAGACCAGCGCCCGCGCTGCCTCAAAGCCGATGCCCCGCCCCGCGCCGGTGACCACGGCCACCTGCCCGGCCAACGACTCCCGGGTCAAGATCCCCATTCCAATCAATGGATCGTTTGGTTTCATACGTGTCCTCCAGGCCCACTCCCTCCCAACAGCATCTGCCTAACGCTCGCGGACCCCCATCGCCTCAGCCTGCGGGCACTGGTGTTTTGCATAACAGTGTATGCAAGCCACCCGGGGAAAGATGACAAAAAAACGGTACAAGAGCAAGGCGAGCAACCCGGCCAGGATAACGAGCAGCGGCCAAGAAAAGCCCAGTATCAGGGCCGGGATCAGTGCCAGGATGGGCAGGACAAGAGAGAACAGGTACAGGTTGTTGGGGCACAACAGGCCCTCGGCCCGCTGTGCAAAGCGCTTGGGATCTCCTTCCTTGGCGAAACGCTGGGACACCACATTCAGGCCCGAGACGCACAGACTGCCTTTCAGCCGGTAGTATACGCAGTGGGGGCAGACGGCCACAGGCATCACGACGTACATCTCGGCAAAGGCAAAAACGAGGTAGAGCAAGCCAACTGTATAGCCCACCCAGGGCCAGGATCGATATCCAAGCATAATTCCGATCCCGCCGAGCAGAAAGTGAAGTATGGTGGATCCATTGTAGAGAAGGACGCTGGAAATCGGGTAACGCTTGTAGAGTTCGGCCTTTGTCTCGTTCATCACATCTATCTCTCCTTTTCCTCCGCACAGAGGTTTGATACCGCACGCTTGCGAAGCCTGTTCGTGCCCCCCAATGCCTTCTAGCGGATAAGAAACGCCACAGGGAGCGCATACACCGCCAGGGTTACTATGCCGCCGAGCAGGCCCGCGACCCAACCCCGCTCCAGGGTCCGCCAGGCTGCCATAACGAACAAAGCGGCTATCCAGATGACCGCGATCAACTGATAGGCGGCAGGAAACCAGGCGCCTGGGCCGAGGAGCCAGTTCAACACCGCGTCCGGCTGTACGATGCCCGCCAGCAACATCAAGGCCAACGCCAACTCGACCAACATCGTCGTAAAGAAGAAGGGGATGACAGAAGCATAGGCGATGCGGGCAAAGGCCAGGGAAAAACCCGGCGATCTACCCGATAGACGACCTGCAAGCATCAGGACCCCTGCCGTCAGTCCGGTGGTCGCAAAGAACAATGGGCCTTGATACCAGATCTGGACCGGATACTGCGCGTCGACGGCCAGGGGCAGCACCGAGGGCGCCGCGGCCGGGTAACCCCGGGCGATAAAGATCGCCAGGATGAGGGTGTACACGAGCGTGATGAGCAGCAGGAGCAGCACCCCCTTCCTGAGCGCCGCCGGGTCCTGGGCCAGTTCACCCAGGGTCCGCCAGGGGCGGACCGTCATCCCTCCAAACGTCGACCAGAATCCCGTCGTTCGCTTTGGTTCCTGTGATCCCATCAGTATGCCTCCCGTGAGGGGCTTGGACACTTTTGGATAGCTCCTTCCCTCTCACAGAACCAGATAGTCCTCATCGTCCAGGTAGAGCACGTGGACCGGTGTGCCGGACGATGGCAGCGGCTCGCCCTCCAGGTCCTTGCGGAGCTGCGAGTCTTTGCCCTCGACCCACACCCCTGTCTGCGGTGAGCGAAACCCAAACCGGAGATCAAGCACAAAGTCGCCGTCGCTGTCCCGGTGACCGGAGCAGCTAATGACCTCCCCGGCGATCCGCTGTCCCTCTCGGCTTAACCTGCGCCGCCTGAGGATCTCACGCACCAACGGCCTGGCGAAAAGAAAGACGATTCCATTCCAGACCAGGCAAAAGCCGGTTATGGCCAGCAGCTCACCGAGACGACCTGGTTCGATGGTCGCGATGTCAGGGTCACGACGCGCGTAGCGAACGGTAAGCGACTGGCCCACACTCACCGAGTGATAGGTCGCTTTTCCCACACTCTCCTTGACGGTGCGCCTCTTGTCGTCGGCAACAAAGCCATAGGTGACGTAATAGGTGTCACCATCGTCAGACTCGATCTCGCGGCCAAGCACCTCACCTTGGGTCTCGACATAGCTGGTGCTGAGAACAGCAAAATGCGCCCATTCACGAACTACCGCGCCTGCGATGAACAGACCGGCCAGGACAAAGATGCTGAAAAAGAGAAGGAGGCAGCCCTGCCCACCAACCGGCAGCCTGTGACTGGTGCCCAGAGCAAACGGCTCATTGTCTGGATCGAGTAGAAAGAATCCGTGATTCTGCATTCAGCGCCCCCTTGAGGTCTGTTCTTCACCTAGTTCTCCAGGCGGTCGGCTACTCGAACCTGAACCGCCACACCGCCAGGCCAAAGAACACGATCCCGTAGGCCAGCAACATCCCCGCAGGCAGCAACACCGACTCGATGCCCAGCCCACGGATGAGGATATTCTTGAACCCATCCATCGCCCAGGCGACCGGCGAGACGTGCCCGATGGTCTGGAACGTCTCGCCGGTCACATCCAGCGGTACCCACGCACCGCCCAACCCGGACAAGACGAACATCGGAATGAGCGAGAAGATGATGGCTTGCTCCTCGCTTTGGGCCATAACACCGATCAGCAGGCCCATAGCGGCGATACACGTCACGGCGCCGAATGTCACCAACAGCGTTGCACCGATCTCGCGCACGTAATCCAATTTGAGCACCAGCCATCCAAAGAGAATGAGCATGATAAACTGGATAAAGACGAGGATGAAAATCGCCATATAGTGCCCGACCAAGATATGCACCCGACGCGTGGCGGTCGTCAGTAACCGTTGCAGGGCGCGCGACTTGCGCTCGGTGACGATGATCTGTGCGGCGGTCAACAGGCCGGCGATGGCAAATTGGAGTATCATGCCGGGCGAGGTGTGCGCCAGGGATGCCCGGCTATCCAGCCATTGAATGGCGCTACTGGTCGTTTCGACGACGGCGATGGGCGGTTCTTCCCAGGCCGACAGCGCCTGCTCGAAAGCATAGTCGAATGGCACCCGGTTGCCGACGGTCTCTTCGATGGCAATCGCCGTGCTCGCCGCGCTGTCCAGCCGGTTGACAGTCGCCAGAATCTCGGCCTGGACCGTCGTCCCGGTCGGGGCGGCGGTATCTGCGATCAGAGTGAGCCGGGCGCGTTTGCCGGACACGGTAGCTTTGCCGTACCCGTTCGGGATGACGATGGCAGCGGCCAGTTCCTCATCGGCGACCAATTGCTCCAGGTCGGAAACGGCGCGCGCCGGGTCCCAGTCCAGACGGATGACCTCCGAGGCAGCCAGTAGATCGTACAACTGCTCGCTGAGCCAGCTCTGATCTTGGTCCAGGTAGCCGACCGGCAGGCGCGAGTCCGTCTGACTTTCCCCGAAACCGCCAAAAGCGTAGCCGAACAGAAAGGTAAAGACCACCGGCATGATGAGCAGGAACATGAAAACCTTGCCATCGCGCACCATTTGCAGCAGGTCTTTTTGGGCAATGTCAAAAATGCGAATCACGTTACTCTCCCATCGAAAAAGTCACACGTACCGGCGGTTGAAACGCCACACGCCGATGACGAAAAAGGCCACACTCCATACCAGCATGGCCAATATGGTCGGCCACACATCGCTGGCCAGCGCGCCGTTCATAACCTGGGACAGGCAGCGCACGGCCCAGCCCTGGGGCACCAGCAGCGAGACCGTGTCGCCCAGGCGCGCGGCAGCAGGTGAATTCATCCCAAAGATGCTGATCATGCCGAGCATGCCGGTGACGGTCAATACGCCGCCGAAAATCACACCGCCTTGCTTGGTCGTTTTGAGGAACGAGTTGATACAGATGCCGAACGTTGACGCAATGAGCACGATGCCCGCTGCCGCCAAAGCCACCATGTCTGGTCGGCCCCATTGAATGTCAAAGATCAACCGCGAGACGACGATCAGTACCACCACCTGCACCAGTACGGTCAGAAAGACGGCCAGAAACTTGCCGCTCAGGATGGCGGCCTGCGGCGTGGGCGTGGTGAACAGGCGCGGCAGGGTGCGTTCTTCTTCCTCCTTGAGGATGCTCTGGGCCGTGGATGCGCCGGTGAAAAAGGCGTAGAAAATCATCATCGCGCCCATAATGGCGCCGACGATGCGCTGCAACATGGTGTCGTCCTCTTCCGAGTCCGGCGTAGCGGTAGGCGTGCTCTTCTTTACGTCGAGCAGGGCGTCCGCCGGGTCCTCGTCCTGCACTAGCGAGATGTCCATATACCGCCAGACAACCTGCCCGACCATAGCCTGGTCGTCAGGAGGTGCCTCGTCCAGGAAAACGTCCACGGCGATACTGACGCCTGCCATCCCATCCATGAACTGGTTGATGAGCGCGCGGATGATGCCCGGCCCGATGGTCAGGGTGGGATCCTGGTAGAACTCGATGATGGCTTGTTCATCGGGATCGGCGAACTGGCGGGAGAAATCGGTCGGGATGACGATGGCGACCTGGGCCGCCTGCCCGTCCACCGCCGCGCGGGCGGCTGCCGCGCTGGAGACCAGCGAAACCTCGACCAGCTCTGCTATCTCTTCGCTTTGCAGGATGCTGACGATCAACTCACCCATCGTGCTCGCTTTCGCACCGCCAGGGATGTTCTTTGTGCTAATCTGAAGCCGGGGGCCGCCCTCGTCGAGGTTGGCGATGACGACTTTGGTTCTGGGCAGGTCAAAGCCACCACCCTGGGCGATGTTGCCGAACATCAAGTAGAACATCCCCGTCATCAGCAATGGGATACCGAACATGAACACCAGAGCGAACGCGCTGCGGAAGGAGCGCAGCATGTCTTTGATCGCAATGTCGAATACTTTCATCTTCTAGTCACGCAAGGCCTTTCCCGTCAGATGCAGAAATACTGCTTCGAGATTGGGCTCTTGAATGTCTACCGACGTGATGCGCACACCCGCCTGCGTGGCCGTCTCAAACAGGCGGGGCAACACCAGGTTGCTATCGTCCACCAGCAGCTCCAGTATACCATTCTCGGCGGTCACCTGCTGCACACCCTCGATCGCCTGCCACTGGCCGATCACCTGCGCCGAGTCGGTGCTGATTTCCAGCGTGATGCGGTCCATCTCGCCCACGATTTTGACCAACTCGTCGTGCGTGCCGCAGGCGATGAGCTTGCCGTTGTCCATGATGGCGATGTGGTCGGAGAGCTCCTGGGCCTCTTCCATGTAGTGAGTGGTGTAGAGCACCGTCATCCCCTGCTGCTTGAACACCATCACACTGTCCAAGATGTTGCGCCGCGATTGAGGGTCAATGCCGACCGTTGGCTCGTCCAGGATGAGCACCTGGGGACGGTGCAGCAGCGCGATGCCGATGTTCATCCGCCGCTTCATCCCGCCAGAGAACTTGCCCACGCGCCCCTTTTGCCGGTCGGTCAGGCCGATGAGGTCCAATACCTCGTTCACCCGTCGCTTGAGGGCCGCGCCGCGCAGACCGTACATCTTGCCCCAAAAGTTGAGGTTCTCGCGAGCCGAAAGGTCCTCGTAGAGGGCGAGCTCCTGCGGCACAACGCCGATGGCTGCCTTGACGTTTATCTGTTTACCCCTGATCGAATGGCCCATCACCTGCACGTCGCCCTTGGTCGGCGCCAGCAAGCACGAGATCATCGAGATGGTCGTGCTCTTGCCTGCGCCGTTGGGTCCCAACAGGCTAAAGATCTCCCCCTCGACCACCTCAAAACTGATCCCCTGCACAGCATAGACCTCACCAAAGTCCTTGTGCAAATCCTGTACCTGAATCGCCTTGCCGTCTGTCATAGAACCCCTCTCTCGAAAGTGAACAAGCCGTTAGGCTATGGCCTCGCACGGCCACTGCCCGGAAACGTCAAACGTCCTATCATCCCCCGAGGACTTTGCAGCGTCAATCTATGCACCGGTGCGTCAGACCGCATCCGGGCCTAAAGCCCAAAGGAAGGCCACCGCATTACGAGCACGGCAATCAAAATCGCTCCGTTGATGAGTACGGCAATCGCCCCCTGATCGGTCAGCCGCTGCATCTTCCCATCCCAGAAGAGGAGAACGATAGCTCCAGAAAACGCAGCCGAGGCCACGCACATTGGACGCCACCAGGCCTGCCCCGCAAACAACCCGATGCCGCCAAGCACAAAAGCGGCGGCAGCCAACACGTAGGAGAGGCTCGCCAGCAATCTTGTTGCCTCATCTCCCAGGAGCTTGGCGAACGCCCACGACCCGTCAGGCCAAACCATTTCCGGGCGAAGCTCAAGTAACCTTCGGCTGTGTGCGGCGTACAACAGGTGAACCAGGCCGTGCAGCACCATAAACACGCCGGTTATGAATCTGGTCATGGAATTCCTCTTTCATATTGGGAAGGGCTTTGAGAAAGAAACCGGAGAGTGACTGACCGTTCACTGGGGGGATCTCTCTGCATAACAGACGCAGTCTATCTGGGAAAACGTATTCTCCCGAGCCATTATAGATCATTCCGCCTTTCCGCTATTGCTTGAAGAGGGCGTAGCCGGTCACGCCAATCCCTGCAACGTAGAGCAAACTCTGAAGTACATTGACCTGCCAGCGTGCGTGTCCCACCTCTGCGGAGGCGATAAAGGCCATCACCTCAATAAAGCCAATCACGAAGAACAGCAACCAGAAAGCCCATGTTTCGCCGGCGACCAGGTTTTTCCGAACAACCGTCCACACCAGCACTGAGACCACGACCGAGCAAGAGTTGTACAGAATGGTCAACGTATTGAGCGAGGCAATGACTCTGGCATCCAGCGCCGCGATTTCAGGCTTCTCAAACACCATGACCAGCAATGGGGAATCCGCGTCGAAAATGACGAGCGTGGTCAGAATTAAGGCGGCGAGGAGGAAATTGATGCCGCTCCAGATTGAGAGAATCGTCGAACCTGTCTTGAACATGTTTGCCTTCTCCTTGTGATGTGGTTTGACACCCAACTATTGCTCTATTTCTGGTATGACTCTCCTGAAAAAAGCCTAGAATGAGCAGGCCCAAGCCGGTCGAAGGGGGTGCATCAAGCGCAAACACGCTCGCAATTGGGGCCAGACGAATGCGAAAAAAGAAGACGCAGATTGCTGCCAGGTGCTTTTCGTTGCTTTCTGGTTCCCTTTTTCTGCTCTGCCCGCCTCTTTCTGGCTTATCTGATAGCGGTGAATCTGCCGCACATTGTTCATGGCAGATGATTCCGTCATAACCATACTCACGCGGGGGTTGCCGCGTACTGGCACTTTACCATTTCCAAACGGATGTTTGACTGCTCGGACTGTTGCCTCTACGGCCGGTCGCAGATGTCGCTCTCTGGTTCGCTCATCTGCACACCGTTGGCGACGTAGCGCTACGTTCACGTCCTGTTGGGAAAACCGCAGCACGTTTTCCGGTCGACGCTTGAGGGGCTGGGTGGGACACTGGTCGCGGAGGGGACAGCTTTCGCAGTCGGATGAGTCGAAGGCAGCGCAATAGCGACCTTCCTTGCGCCCGGCGGTGACTTCTGCCTGTTGGCCATGGGGACAGGTGACGCTCTGAGGTTGCCCATCATCGGCACCCACCTGCCACTCGAAATCCTCCAGGCCCAGCTTCTCTGCCGCAGGCTTGCGCCCTCGGATGGCGGTCTGAATCTGCTGCACCTGTTGCTCTTGCATCTTCTCATCCACCTCTGAGCTGTTGTAGCCGCCGTCCGTGTGCATCTCGTCTACGCCTGTGCGTTCCTTGAGGCCAGGCAGTGCCTCGGCCAGCATTGCGGCATCATCTGTGTTATTCGACTCGGTCTGTACTTTGACGATCAACTGAAAGGGATTCTCGGGGTCACAGGTTTCGGTCACGTTGGTCACGTAGCCGATGTGATCCTGACCCCGCTTCCGTCGATAGGTAGCTTCCCAGTCGTCAGGGGATTGTAGGCTGTCAGCGCTCAACTCCTCCCCTTCCCTGGCGCGCAGTGTGCTCTCGTCGACGGAGAAATGCTCTTTGAAAACTCGTTCGAGAACCTGATAAGCCGGTTCGTTGGCGTGCTTTGCCTGCAGTTCCGTCGCCAACTTGTGCATCAACTCGCCCGCTCGTTGCAGATGTTCCGCATACGCTTCTCTCTTGATGGAGTAGATGTACTGGCCTGAAGTGCCTTTCAGATAGGCCTCAAAGCTGTTGGCATATCGCCGTTGGTCGCCTTCATCCAGCATCCGGTGCACTCGTTGTAGTACCTCGACCAATAACTGCAAACGCGTCGTCTGACGAATGTTGCTGGCGACGAGCGTGCTATCCATGCGCAGCTTGTGCGTCTTTAGATTGAAAGCGGCCACCTGCTCATCTGTAACTTGTTCGAACGCTTGGTCGATCAGGTTCTCGCCACTCTCTTGCATGTGCTTGGCGACGCGATGGCGAAAGTTGTACACCGTGCGCAGGTCGAAATGCCCTGCGCTCAAGTCCCGGTGGCCTACAGCATAGCGCACTTGTATATCGAAGCAGAAGTGATCGAAAGCTTCCTCGTCGCTCCAGCCAAAACCGGCTTTGAGTGTCTCGAATCCGATCAGTAGGTTAACCGGCGTATTGGGACGCGAGGCTTCGTCATCTGAGTAAAGCACGGCAAAGGGTTCTTCATCAATGCGACAGAAGAGCTCGTCATAGAAAGTGCCTGCCCAGGATTCTTCCGGGCGCGCTTGTTGCTTTTTCGGCAGGGAATCAATACTGCTGAACAATGGCCATTGAAGATGCTGATCGTTCTTACGAAACATACGGGTTCTCCTCGGCGAAGTGTGGCGCTATTTTACCACACTTGCATGAGGGGCGAAAGCCCATCTTTTTTCAGGGGAGTCGTTGGTGGAACTCCAATTATCTACCAGGAGCGCAGGTCTTTCAACTCATTTTAGCCAGACTCATCTCATCCTCGGTGAGAATCTCGACGAGGCTTTTGGGGGCTTTCGGAAGCACCAACCATTCGAAAAGATTGGTCTCTGTGTAGCCTTCCTCTGCTAGCCAGGTCCCGAATGACCTGAGGGCACGTACGTGGCAGCGGATAGTATGGACAGACAGACCACCCTCCTGTGGAGGCGCGTAGGGGTGATTCTCGAAGCGTGTCGTGCGACCTTGTAGGAAAGCGATAAAGTCGCGTCCGTCCTCAAGCATGAGATCGCGGATGGCGGTCGAATGCCCATCGCTGGACAGGAATTTGTAGAACTGACCAAGCATACCTGTGTACCACTCGACCGTCTTGGCGGATCTACCTTCCATCTGCTTGGTCAGCACGAAATACTCGATGAGCCGGTCTACTGTTGTATCCATCTTATCTACCTTTGCCTGCCTGAAACTTCTCGTCTTCATCTTCATTTTACCTCCTCCTGGGCGAGAATCTATTGTCCAGTGGACAAAACCTCGCGAAATAGAAAATCGAGTCAGGTTAACACTTTAGTCTCGTGTCAGTCACTCACTTTCTAAAAATGGGGCGTGAAGCCCGAAAACAGGCCAAAATTGACCCCCAAATGGGGCATAAACGCAAAAAACCCGCCTTTTCAGGCGGGTCTATCCTAAGGTGCCGAGAGACAGATTTGAACTGTCGACTCCCTGATTTTCAGTCAGGTGCTCTACCAGGCTGAGCTATCTCGGCGCGAGGGTATTCTATCCCAACTGGTCAAGATTGTCAAGCAGGCCGGCGATTTTCCGGGCCAGTGCCAGCGCCTCGTCCCGCGTATTCACCTCTCCGGCGGCCTGGGCTTCTCTCAACGCTTCCAATATCCGCCCGATCTCTGGCCCGGCGTCCAGTCCCAGTCCTGTTATCAGGTCGCTGCCCGTGATCAGCGGCGGCGGAGCCACCGTTTCCTCGTATTGATCAAAATAGTGGGTCAGCAGTGTCTCCACTACCTCCAGCCGGCGCGACCAACGCTGCTCCTGGAGGCTGGGGCCATAAGTCGCCAGGTGGTCGGCCAGGCTGAGCAGTACAACGTCTACCCCAGCGCAGCTCGTGGCGCGAAAGTAGCGGTAGACGGCGCGGCGGGTGACCTTCTCGGCGCGGGACAGGTGGGCCGGACGCAGGTGTTGGCCGACTATGGTGCGTATCCGTTCCGCCTCGTCGCGGCTGAAGTGGAGTTTTCTCATCCGCGCCGCTGCCATTTGAGCGCCTATCGGCTCGTGGTTGTAAAAATGGATGTGACCTTGCTCGTCCTGCGACCAGGTCTGGGGCTTGCCCACGTCGTGCAGGAGCGCGGCTAGTTTGAGTAACATTGCACGCTCTCGCCCGCCGCTGACTTTTACGCTCAGATGAGCGTTCACGTCGCCGGCGAACTGGCCCATCGCCCGCGCCAGGTCGCCCCAGGCGGCGGAGGGTGCATCCGCCAGCGCGAGCCGCGCCACTCTTTGCCCCGTGACGGAGGCGCTGACCCCTTCCAGCGCGTCTACCGTCATCAGTGTGTGATGCCAAACGTCAAAACGGTGCGGCGGCGATTGCGATACGCCTTTGAGTGCTTCCAGTTCCGGCGCTATGTGGCGCAGCAGGCCGAACTCGTCCAACCGTTGTAGGGGGACGACGGCGCGCGGGAGCGTCAGCAAGCGTGCGAACTCATCCCGCACTCGCTCTGCCGCCGGAAGCGCCGCCAGGCTTGCGTCGCGGCGAAGCCAACCCACCGTATGCGGCTCGATCTCGAACCCCAGTTCGGCCTCCATCCGTACAACGCGCAACAGTCGCGCCGGATCGTTCTGGAAGGCGCGCTCGCTCGTGGCGCGGATATAACGCTTTGCCAGATCGGCCTGTCCCCCCGTCGGGTCTATCAACGCGCCTGTCTCGTCCAGCGCCATTGCGTTGACGGTAAAGTCGCGCGCGAACAGGTCGGCTTCCAGACCGCCGCCGCGCAGCGCGGCAAAGTCCAACTCCACCCGCGCGCCGTTGGGAGTCGTCGCTATGACCCGGCCAGTATCCCGTTCCGCGTCCAGAGGAAAGTAGTGTCCGTCCAGCGCGTCGGCCACGGAGCGCGCCAGCCCCATCGCGCCCCGCTCGACGGCAAAATCCCAGTCGTGTACGGGCCGCTCCAGCAGCGCGTCGCGCACCGCGCCGCCCACGGGCCACACCTGCACGCCACGCTCTTTGGCCAGCCGGCGGACGATTTGCCAGGGCCAATCAGTCAAGGTGACGACAGCCATTGGGGTGCTCCACGGCCGGCACAAAGATCACTTGGGGCTCCTCTTTGGGACGGCTGCGCTTGGCGGCCCGCCGGGCCTCGCCGGCCGTCCATCCCGTTCCGGCCACGCGCCCGCGCACCAGCGCCACCCAACGACCGGCGTAGGGGGCGAGATCGGCCCAGCGCAAGTTCGCATCCTTCATAACCCTAACGCTCCAGAGGGATGGTCACCGGGCCATCGTTGTGTATCTCGACTAGCATGTGCGCGCCAAAGATGCCGGTCTCGACGGGCACGTCGTGGTCTCGCAGCGCCTGGGCAAAGTGAGCCACCAGCGGTTCGGCTACCTCCGGCGGAGCGGCGTCGGTAAAGCTGGGGCGGCGGCCCTTGCGAGTGTCGGCGTAGAGGGTGAACTGGGAGATGACCAGCGCCGCACCTTCCACGTCGAGCAGGCCGGCGTTGATCTTGCCGGCGCTGTCTTCAAAGATGCGCAGGCCGGCGACTTTGCGCGCCAGCCACTCGGCCTGTTCCTCCGTATCGCCGTGGGTGACGCCCACCAGTACGACCACGCCTCGCCCAATGGCGCCTACGATCTGACCTTCTACGCTCACCGAGGCCCGGCTGACTCGCTGTACGACTGCCCGCATATTCACTTCTCCGTCCACTCGACGCTATGTCTTGGCCCACTGCCGGGCCAGGCCCATCGCGGCCGCCCCCAGGATGTAGGGGGTCAACAGGGCAGCCGCTGCTGCCCGGCCCATACCGTTGGTCAGCAGTACCAACAGCGGCAAACTTGTCGCGATCAGCAGCATAGCCATTGGTGCAACGATGGTCACCACGGCACTTTCCCGCCAGCGCAAGGCCAATCCCACCCCCAGCGCCGCCGCCGGCCAGTTCAGTCCCCATAGACCAATGGCAATCGCCATACAGGCCAGCGCCGGGCCTGTCACATGCACCGGGTCGAGACCAGGAGAGGCCCCATACGGCCCATCCTGGTAGCCGGGATAGGGGTAAAGCATTATCGAGTAAAAGATCACTGCGACCGCGATGCCGACCTGCACCATACCCACGGCCAGCGCGGGCATCAACCCTACGATCAGGGCCAGCAGGACGCGCACCCGGTGGAGTGCGGCAAAGACGTAACCTCGTACCAACGCGGCCTCCGAGAGCGTGGTCACGTGCAAGAGATCGTACGTCTCGCTGCGCGCGTCGCGGGAGACCAGGATAGTCGCAAAGACGGCCGTGATCGGTGGTGTTAGGATCGTGAGCAGCCAGGCCAGCGCCAGCAGGATCATGCTGGCGAGGCCCGGTTGGTCGCTCTCCATACGCAGCGTTTCCCACGTGGCGACCGCCAAGCTCGCCAGGCCCAATCCAAAGGCCAGCCACAGCGCAGCGCGGCCCGAGGGCCACTTGCCGCGCCGCGTCAGTCGCTCCACCAACGGGTTGCGATAGATGTTCATTTTTCTACTCCCCGCGCCCGCCCGCGCCACTCTGCGATGGGGAAGCGTTCCTCGTTCCGCTCCAACTTGCCCAGCGCCGCCGCGCTCACATCCACTCCCAGCACGTTCGCCAGGCTGAGCGCGTAGATGAGCACGTCGGCCAGCTCGGCGGCGACGGCGGCCCGCTTGGCCTCATCCTGTACGGCGGCGACCGCCTGTTCGTTGGTGAGCCATTGAAAGTGCTCCATCAGCTCGGCGGCCTCGATTCCGATGGCGACACTCAGATTCTTGGGGGTGTGGAACTGCTCCCAGTCGCGGGCAGCCACGAACCCGGCTATGCGCCGGCGCAGTTCGGCCAGGGTGGTAGTCTCGTCCGTCACCGGGGTTTGGGCAATCCGACGGCCTCTTTGACCTCGGCTATGGTCTCGGCGGCGATGGCAGAGGCCCGGCGAGCGCCCTCGGCCAGGATGTCCCACACGAGATCGGGGGCGGCGGCCAGTTCGGCCCGGCGCTCGCGGAAGGGGGCAAAGTGGTCGCTCAGGTTCTGGGCGAACAGGCGCTTGCACTGCACGCAACCGATCTGGGCCTCTCGGCAATCCTGCTCGATCTGCGCCGCCTGGTCTGAGGAGAAAAAGCCGTGCAAGGAAAAGACGTTGCACACCTCCGGGTGACCGGGGTCGGAGCGGAATTTGCGGGCCGGGTCGGTCTTCATCTGCATCACCCGCTCCCGAATCTCGTCCGGCGAGGCAGAGATCTCGATGTGGTTGTCCAGCGATTTGCTCATCTTTTGCTCGCCGTCAATACCCAGGACTTTGGTGAACTCGGTGTGCTTGGCCTGGGGCTCGATCAGCACCGCGCCAAAGTGATGGTTGAAGCGGCGCACGATCTCGCGGGTGAACTCCAGGTGAGGGGCCTGGTCCACGCCGACCGGGACGACGTCGGACTTGTAGAGCGTGATGTCGGCGGCCATCAGCACCGGGTAGCCGACTAATCCATAGTTGACGTTATCCGGTTGTTGGCGCACTTTTTCCTTGAACGTGGGCAGCCGGGTCAGCCAGCCCAACGGGGTGGCCATCGAAAGCAACAGATGCAACTGGACCACCTGCGGCACGTGAGATTGAACAAAAACGATGGTGCCCTGATCGGGGTCCATCCCGGCGGCCAGCCAGTCGAGCGTCATCTCGTAGGTCCACTTGCGCAGCTTGTCGGTATCCTCGAGGGTGGTGAGGGCGTGTAGGTCCACCACACAGTAGACGCAGTCGTAATCCTCTTGCAGGGCGACGTAATTGCGGATGGCGCCCAGATAGTTGCCCAGGTGTTGCCGTCCGGTGGGGCGAGCGCCAGAAAAGACGCGGCCTCTCTTTTTCGCATTCATTGGGTCGGATACTCCTTTTACAACGTAGCCAGATCAAAAGTTTCCGGGGCGACACTATCGGTGTAACTATAGACCTGGATGCCCAGATCGTCGGCCACGGACTGAGCCTGCTCGTCCACCATAGGGGAGATCACCAGCATCCGGTCGGCGGCCCGGTCGTGTAGTTGTTCGTAGAAGCGCACCTTGCGTTCGAAGATGTACATGTCCGATTTACTCATTGAGGGCTTGATTTCGCAGGCGATCAACAGGCCATTTTTGACGATAATGTCCAATTCGACTTGCTCGGGACGCCCAAAGACTTTCCCTCGCTCGTCGTATTCGGTGACGTTCAACACCTGGACGTCGAAAGATTCTTCCAGGATGCCTTTCAGTGCATTCCGAAACGATGCTTCCGAGTATAAACCCCAGCGCGCGCCCAGCGCGCCGATAGTGCTATCGTGCTTGCGGCTCAATCTTTCGACAGATTCCAGCAAGCGGTTGATCGAAGCCTGGTTTTCGTCCCACTTTCTGTTCTGTTCATCCCATCTTTTGTTCTGTTCAGCCCACTTTTTGCTCTGTTCATCCCATTTTTGTTCTGTTGATCCCACTTGCGACTTTGCTCTTCTCGGTCACGGCGCAGTTCGTCGAGCAGACGGTCAAACCTGCTTTCCGTTTCTTCCCTGTCGGCAAGGTGGCGCCTCGAGAGTTGCACGACGAGGTCTTGGATCTCACGGTCGTGTTGCAAGATGGTCGGCAGTTCTTGGATAATGATCTGCTTGATTTGTTGGGTTTGCATTTCGTCGCTCTCCTCTGGCCGTGGTATAGCCTCGTGCGCTCGCATCTCGCGTGGTTCCCCGGACTATTACCCAATCATAGTGTACCACAGGAGCGGCGGGGAGGCAAGCAAAAACCAAGAGGGGATTCCGCAACAAGTCGGCTCAGTACCACACCCCCACATATAGGGAAAAATTTTGCGCAACCCCCATACGTGGGGTCGAAAAATTGGGTTGACTTTGCGAAAAACTCGCTCAACCCCTGGGTTGACTTTTTGACACCGAATATCTGGGAGGCTGCGCTGAATCAGCCCTCACATCTGGGAGTTGGCTCACGGGACTTTTGCGGAATCCCATCTCTGTCCCAAGTTGCCGCTTACGACGACCAATAGTATAATACACGCACCTGTGGAGGCAGGCCAAGAGTGGCTCACAACAACGCCTCATCCCAATACCCGGACGTAGAAACACTACGGACCGCGTTCCCGGTCACCGAGCACTGCACTTATCTGAACCACGCGGCCGTAGCGCCATTGCCCGACCCCGTGCGCGCCGCTATGTCCAAGTTCATCGCCGACCGGGGCGTGATGTTCGACCGCGCGCGCCGATACGAGACCATCTCAGACGACCTGCGCTCCGTGCTGGCCTGGCTGATCAACGGCACGCCGGACGAGATCGCCCTCGTGCAGAACACCAGCGAGGGCCTCAACATCGTCGCCAACGGGTTGCCACTGCAAGCGGGCGATAACGTCGTATTCTGCGACATGGAGTTTCCCTCCAACGTCTACCCCTGGATGAACCTGCGGCACAGGGGCATCGAGACCCGCTGCCTCCCCCACGACGGCGGCGGGCTGACGGTCGAGGCGCTGGAAAGACACGCCGACGAACGTACCCGCGTCGTGACCGTCAGCGCGGTTCAGTTTCTCACGGGTTTCAGGAGCGACCTCCAGGCGCTAGGGGCGTGGTGCCGCGAGCACAGGGCTTATTTCGTCGTGGATGGGATCCAAGCGTTGGGCGTCGTGCCCGTGGACGTGCAAGCGTGCCAGATCGACTTTCTCTCTTGCGGCGGCCCCAAGTGGCTGATGGGACCCCCAGGCCAGGGCTTTATATACTGCCGCGAGGAACTGTTGGACGAGATACTGCCCCCCTTCGCCGGCTGTATCAGCGTCACCGGGTGGGAGAACTGGCGCGATTACAATCTGACCTTCCTGCCCAATGCGTGCCGCTTCGAGCTCGGCTGCGCCAACACCATTGGGCAGATCGGCCTGCTGGCGGCGGTGCGCTTACTGATGCAAATCGGCGTCCCTGCCATCGAGCGCTGGACGCTGCATCTGACTGACGTACTGATCGCTACCCTCGAGCAACTGGGCTACGAGGTCGTGAGCAACCTCGATCCCCAGCGCCGGTCGGCCATCGTCTCATTCAGCGCGCCCGGTGACGTGGACGAACTATTCCAGAGATTAAGCGATGCAAAAGTGGTGGTCTCCAAGCGCGAGCAATACATCCGTGTCTCGCCGCACTGCTACAACACCGAACAGGAAATTACCCGCCTAGGCGAGGTGCTGAGTGGCGCAGGCTGAATTGTCAGCTTGCCCCACCGATAGACAGGAGTGAGAAATGGAACAGCGTAAACCAAACAAAGCTATAATGCCATCTTTTATCCCGCGTATGCCGACCTCGATCAAGGAGACGGGCCTGGGCCTGGGCTTTCTGACCGACCTGGCGCTCAAGATCATGTATTTTGAGGGGAATCTCTCAGGCTACGAGCTGGCCGAACGGATGAAGCTCCCCTACAATGGCGTGGTAGACCAGGTGCTGGAATTCCTCAAGCGGGAGAAACTGTGCGAGGTCAAAGGGGCTGGCGGCTTTGCGGAAGCGGCCTACCAGTACGCCATCGCCGATAAGGGACGCGCTATGGGGCGCGAAGCGCTCGACCGCAGCCAATACGCTGGTGCAGCGCCCGTCACGCTAGAGACTTACTATCAGTCCATACACGACCAGCCCCTGGGCGACGTGGTCGTACACCAACGTAAAATGCGTCAGGCCCTAGCTCACCTGGTCATCAACGAAGAGACCTTCTCCCAACTGGGCCCGGCGGTCAACTCGGGCCGCTCCATCTTTCTCTTTGGGCATCCAGGTAACGGCAAGACCGCCATCGCCGAAAGCATCGGCCGGATGATACTGGGAGACGCAATGTACGTTCCCTACGCTGCCGAAATCGGGGGACAGATCATCAGGGTCTTTGACTCTGTCAACCACGTGGAGGTCGAAGCGCCACCCGGCGTCGGCAAAAAAGCCGACCCGCGCTGGGTGCGCATCCGGCGCCCGGTCATCATCACCGGTGGCGAGCTGACCCTGGAAGCGCTCGACCTGGTCTATGACGAGAACAACAAGTACTACGAGGCCCCCTTCCAGATGAAGGCGAACGGCGGCATGTTGCTGATTGACGACTTTGGTCGCCAGCAGGCCCGGCCGCGCGACCTGCTCAATCGCTGGATCGTGCCCCTGGAAAAGCGGGTGGACTATCTGACCCTGCACACCGGCCGCAAGATCGAAGTGCCCTTCGACGTGCTGATCGTATTCTCGACCAACCTGGCCCCGCGCGACTTGGTGGACGAGGCTTTCCTGCGCCGCATTCGCCACAAGATCGAGATTGACAATCCCTCCTGGGACGAATACCGCGAGATCTTTCGCCGTATGTGTGAAGCCAAAAACGTGCCCTACGACGACCGCGGGCTAGCCTACCTCATCCAGGAGCACTACCTCAAGCTCAATCGCTCCAAGCGAGCCTGCCATCCCCGCGATCTCGTAGATCAATTGATAGACATCGCTCGCTACCTGAACGTACCGGTAGAGCTGAACAAAGACCTGATTGACCGCGCCTGTGAAGCCTACTTTGTCGAGATTTGACGAAAGTAACTGCTCAGGTCAGACTTCCGAGGTCTTGGACAACCGTTTCGCCCACTGCAAATGTTTGAAACGGCCAATGTTTTGCGCTCGAATAAGCTGCAATGAGACCTCGGAGGTCTAAACGCAATTGCCCCAGGGTTTTGCCGCTTTGGGTGAAGCATAAGCGCCTCTTTGCTCGCAGAAAACCCTGGTTTTTTACCTTGACAACTCACCATTCGCGTAATCCGTGACCACTATGGTGAATTCTATGCCAGGCCAC
>CAYMWP010000038.1:0-31806 GCA_964393895.1 uncultured Anaerolineales bacterium
TGGGCATTTTATCCCCACCGACGAACAAACCAACACCTTTTTTCAGGAAAGTCAGAAAACTAAAATCCTGAAACGCTTTGAAAGATTCGCCAGTTTCGGCAAACAGGTTCTTGCATCGTATTATGGTGACGAGCTGGCTGACACTATTATTGGGAAAGTTCGTCAGGAAGTCGAGAGACTCCTTCCCGAACTGCCCTACATCGGTGGAAGAAAGAACCGCTTAACCCAAAACCTGATTGGAACGATGTATAGCCTTGCGTTGTACAAGACATTGAAAGCTCGTGGTGAGCCGATTGAACGAATCGCAAAGATACACCACCAGATCAATGAGACCTACATCTCTTCACTACCTCACCTCAGGGTGCGTATCATTCGATTTCTTGTCTCCACGCCCTTGGCTCAGAAACTTGGCAAGGCGTTGTTAAGGAAGCGAGCGGTGGAGTCGCAACAGCGACGATACCCGCAAGATTTCGTATTCAGCTATATCCAGGGCGATGGCAAGGAGTTTGATTTTGGCATCGACTACACCGAATGTGCCATCGTCAACTTCTTTCGTGCGCAAGGCGCAGATGAATTTACACGATATGTCTGTTTATATGATTTTCTCAACAGCCAGTTAACCGGTACAGGGCTGATTCGTACAAAAACGCTGGCGGAAGGCGCCGACAAATGTGATTTCAGATTCAAGATAGGTCGTGAGCCATTAAACTTACAAGTAACCAAGATCGAATAGGATTTGTTAGTGCAGACTGCCGTACACTCACACCGGCCTAAAGAGCCGGTGTTAGGGCACTTTTCGGCCAATTTGTGGGCCTAGCGCCGCCTCTTCTATGGCTGAGAATCAGCCCGCGGTGCGGGCCGGCGCAAAGCGGAACGAATTTATGCATCGCTGCAGTTAGCCTGTCCTGGCCGAAAAGCCCATCCGTTCTAAAGTCAGCCCCAATGGATTGAGAAGAGTCTGGCTAAAAACTGTTCGAGTTCCTATTTCCATAGCCATTGCGTTCATTACCCCCATGCTTGGAGGGTCAATCTGGGTTACGCGGCCCATGAAGTGTCTTTTTTGACCTGTTTCGAAGCTTTTTGGGCAATGATTCTGTGTCAAGGCTGACAAAGACAATTTAACCAGTATCTTTTCCAACTCATTTTAGCCAGACTCGATTGAGAATCGCGCGTCTCAGGTGGTGTGGGAAGCAGAGAATGGGTGGGGAGAACTGGTCGGTCAGGGCGATATTCCCTTGATCCAGCAAGTTGGAGACCGATCGAGGGGGGTTTCGAGCTGGCAGGGAGCAGAAACCGTCGTCAAATAGGCCACAACTGGCGCGCGCCATCTATCCGGTCTGTGGAGAGAAGATGCCGGAGATAGAGAGGGGAATGTCAGGCAGTGTGAGCAGTTAGTGGAGACAGCTCGAGGGCTGGTGCGCTGCTTGCCCAGCACTGTCTGCGGTTTGCCAGAAGTAGTCGTGATGCAGACCACCCAGCATAGGGCGAGATGTGACTTTGCCGCCAGCGGGAGGCGCATCTGGTCGCTCTGGCTGGCACGGGATGTGCTGCTCGATGCCCTTGGCGCAAGCGTTGTTTGACAACCTGGCAAAGAGAATGTACACTTTGACGGATAAAGGTCATCGGTTACCTCGCGGATTAGGGTGGGCAGGTCGCTATTCTACCAAAGTGGGGGAAATTGCGCTCTGGTGTAGAATGGACGTGCTTTTCGGCCAGGACAGGATTCCTGTCAGTTTCAGTGCCCAGCACCGGCTCTTTCAGGCCAGCGTGGCACTCGAGAAATGAGGAGAAGATGAATACCGTTGAACTGCTTCAATACTCGTTGGGTCTTGCCTTTGATGTCTTGGGTTTGGTCACCGCCGACCTGACCCAGGAGCAAGCCGATTGGACGCCTCCTGGCGTCGCAAGCTCCATCGGCGCCATCTATTGGCATATCATTGCCTATGTAGATCACTTTGTAAATCATTACTGCATAGGGCGGGAAATAATCCCCGACGGCGCGCCGGCAGAGGTCAAAATGCAAGACGTTCAAGAGTACCTGTCTATGCTGCACGAACGCGCTACTCAGGTCAAGAAGACCGCTCTGGACTGGTTGTCCACTCTCGCACCGGCAGATCTGGAACGCAAAATGGACTTGGTCACCCAGGAATTGGGCGACGATGTTAACCTGGCCCAGGTGTTGGAGATCTATATCATCTGGCACATCAACGTCCACTGTGGCGAGATCTCGGCGCTGAAGGGCTGCCAGGGCCTCAAGGGCTATCCCTGGTAACGGGCGCTGGGCAGGCAAACGGCTCCATTTTCCTGATCATGCACTTCATCTCCACGGCATCCCCGATCCTCTGCGCGCCGCGGGGTTTCCACCATTGTTACCCAAAGGGCTCTGGATTATATCCAGTCAGAAAACCTGGGCTTGGCGCGTGGGTGCCAAGTCCAGATATTGGCAAAGCCACCATTCCGGGCGCCTTTAAGGTAAAGACTTACACCGGGTTCTCTACCGCTTTCCACGGCCACCTATGAATTCGTCGAACCCGGTAGTATCTGGCCCCACTCCTCCGCGACCGGATCAAAGAGTCACAGTTTGTCGCTGACTTTTTCTTTCAGTACGACTCTTCTTCCTCTGACTCGGAACCTGCCTTGGGTGTGCGTTCGCCCTGCGCCATCCCCTCTTCGGGCGGCGACAGACCGGTCCGCTCTCGCAAGAAGGCGATGAGCTCATCGAGGTGAGCGAAACCCAACCGCTCGCCGGTGTGGGCATTCTCAACGGAAGCCCGCCAACCGGTCTGCCCCTTGTTCCGCACCTGCCACAGGCGCAGCAGGTAGGCCAGGTACAGCCTCTTTCGCTCTCTCATCTCTCGGTGGCGGTTACTGCCGCTCAAGGCACCGCAAAAGTCGTCATCTACTGAGGCATCAGATCGAACCCGAGCTGCTGCGACATCCACAGCCGATCATTCTCAACCCACCACTCGACGATCTTGCCGTCCGCAATACGCATCATCTCCACCTGGTTGTACTTGATCGGCGCGCCGGCGATCTGTTGCCCCATATAGTCTCCCTCGTAAGTGGCTTCGAAGGTGTAGAAATCGACGAGGAGGTCGCTCTCGCTGATCTCGGCGACGGGTGTCACGCGCATATCCCTCATGGCGCCAAAGAACACGACCCAGCCGGCTTTCATCGTCTCCAAGCCATTGACGTCCACGCCGCCCGGATAGTGAAGCACACAATCGCTGGCAATCACTTGGTCCATGTCGTCCCAGTTTCCCGACTCAAAGATCTCGACGAACCTGTGAACGACCTCCTTGTTGCTGGCTACCTGGTCCGCCTGGGCCTGGAGCGCCGCCGTTTCATCCGACGAGGCGCAACTCGACAACAAGGGGACCGCCGCCAGCAAGATCAAGCCAACAAGCCCTAACAGTTTCTTATTCATCGTCCGTTCTCCTCTCTCTTACTGATTGATCAAACCACTCACCACCTTCGCCCAGAGCCAGCTAGTCCATCGTCCCTCCCCCCCCTTTCCTTCGCTGTCCCGCCTCTTTCCTGCCGTCAGATTCGACCACATCTGAGTACAGCATACCCCCGGAGCGTGTGGAAAGCGTGTGATCAACTAACGGATACACGACCTTGTCGGTGCGCGGTTTGCAGCCCGGCTTCGGTGGTGGTATACTGGCTAGCAATCGGTCGTGTCTGTTGAACCGTGGAAGGGGAGCGGGGCATCACATCATCCTGGGAAGCGTGCCACCTACCGCCAGCATAGCCTCCGCTCCGCGCCTGAGGGGGATGGTAGTCGCATGACCCGCCTGGACATTCGCTTGTTGGGGCCATTTGAGGTGACCCTGGACGGCGAACCAGTCACCCGTTTTGAAACGCTCAAGACCCGCGCCCTGCTGGCCTATCTGGCCGACGAGGCCGGCAGCCCTCACCGCCGTGAAGCCCTGGCTGAGATGCTGTGGCCCGACCGCCCGGAAGGCGCGGCCCGCGCCAACCTGCGCCACACCCTCCGTTCCCTCCGCCTGGCCATCGGCGACTATGGCGCCGAGCCGCCGTTCCTCCTTGGCAGCC
The DNA here is from genome assembly GCA_964393895.1 of uncultured Anaerolineales bacterium. Lineage (GTDB taxonomy): Bacteria > Chloroflexota > Anaerolineae > B4-G1 > B4-G1 > B4-G1. The sequence continues at coordinate 4,060 of CAYMWP010000038.1, forward strand.
GCGAAGCCATCGTCCTGAACCCCGACGGCGACTGCTGGGTAGATTCCCGCGCCTTTGCCGGATCGCTGGCCGGCCTGGAGCGGACGGAGCTCGCGGGACCGGAGGCCCTGGAGCAGGCCCTTGACCTGTGCCGCGGCACCTTCCTGGAGGACCTGTCCCTGCCCAACAGCGCCCTCTTTGAAGAGTGGCGGGTCCTCAGGCGCGAACAGATTCAGCGCCAGGTGCTGGACCTCCTGTCCCGCCTGGTGGCAGGCTATGAACACCAGGGCGAATACGAGCGAGCGCTGGCCCACGCCTGGAGAAAGGTGGACCTGGAACCGTGGGATGAAACGGCCCGCCGCCAGGTGATGCGCCTGCTGGCCCGCAGCGGCCGGCGCGCCGAGGCCCTGGCCCAATACGAGGCCTGCCGCGCGGTGCTCGCAGACGAGCTGGGGATCAAGCCAGAGACAGAGACAACACAGCTTGCCGGACGCATCCGGGACGGCGAACTGGAGATCCTTCCTCCAACTCACGCCCGCCCGCCAGCTTTCCATCCTCCGCGCTTTCTGCTCGAGGGCGAAGACGATGCCTCTCCGCCGCTCTTTGTCGCCCGCGACCGGGAACTGGCCCGTTTGGCCGCCTTTGCCGATCAGGCGCTGGAAGGAACGGGCCGCGTCGCCTTTGTGACCGGCGGGCCGGGCCAGGGCAAGTCGGCGCTGCTGGGCGAGTTCGTCCGCCGCGCGACGAGGGCGCATCCCGAGCTCTTGGTCGCCCAGGGCAACTGCAATGCCTACGCCGGCACCGGCGACCCCTATCTTCCCTTCCGTGACGTGATGGCCATGCTCACCGGCGATCTGGAAGGCCGCTGGTCGGCAGGCGCCATCCGGCGCGATCACGCCCGGCGGGTATGGGACGCACTGCCGCTGGTCATGACCGCCCTCTTGACCTGGGGGCCGTCGTTGATCGGCACGCTCCTGGACGGCGACGCCTTGCTCTCGCGCCTGACTCACGCCACGCCGGACGCCAATGGCTGGTTGGCGCACCTCCGGGCGCTGGTCGAACGGGCTCGGAGCGGGGACATGGACCTGGAGCAGCTCTTTCTGTTCGAGCAGTGCGCCCGGGTGCTGGGCGCTGTGGCAGACCAGTACCCGTTGGCGTTGATCCTGGACGACGTTCAGTGGGCCGACAACGCTTCGATCGGTCTCCTGTTCCATCTGGGCCGGCGGCTTGTCCAGGTGGGCAACTGCGTCCTGATTGTGTGCGCCTACCGGCCGGAAGAGTTGGGGCCCGGGCAGCGCGGCGAGCGCCACCCGCTGGAGAAGGTGTTACACGAGTTCAAACGCACCTTCGGCGACGTGTGGGTAGACCTCGATCTCGCCGAGCAGAGGGAGGGCCGCCGCTTTGTCGATGCCTTCCTGGACACGGAACCCAATCGCTTGGGGGAGGATTTCCGGGCTGCCTTGTTCCACCGCACGGCGGGTCACCCCTTGTTCACCATCGAACTGCTGCGAGCCATGCAGGAACGGGGCGACCTGGTCCGCGACGAAGCAGACGGCGCCTGGCTCGAGGGACCGGAGCTCGACTGGCAGGCCCTGCCCGCCCGGGTGGAGGCGGCCATCGAGGCGCGCATCGATCACCTGGAACCGAGACTGCGGCAGATCGTCCGCGCGGCCAGCGTGGAGGGCGAGCGGTTTACGGCCGAGGTGCTGGCTGCGGTACAGGGCGCCGCCGAGGGATCTCTGCTGCGGGACTTGCGGAAACTCGAGACGCTGCACCGGCTGGTCAGAGAGCAGGGCGAGGTGCAGGTCGGATCACGACGGGCCGCCGTCTACAAGTTCGGCCACATCCTGATTCAGGAGTATCTCTACCGGCGACTTGGCCGGGCGGAGCGGCGGCTGCTGCACGGGCAGGTTGCGGCGGCGCTGGAGCACCTCTACGATGGGCATCAGAGTGAGATTGCCGTCCAGTTGGCCTACCACTTTCTCCGGGCCGGGGACGAGGGCCCGGCCTTCCACTACTCGGCCCTGGCCGCCGAGCGCGCCGCGCGCAGATATGCGCACGAAGAAGCGATCACATTGTACACCCAGGCCCTCGCGTTGGCAGCGCGCGTGGCGCCCGACGTCGCCACGCTGGCCAGCCTGCACGGCAAACGTGGCCTGGCCTACGAAACCCTGGGCCGGTTCGAGCAGGCCCGCGCCGACTATGAGACCGCCCGCCAGGCAGGACAGACCGCCGGCGAGCGTCGCGTTGAGTGGCGCGCCTTGCTCAACCTGGCCAGGCTGTGGGGTTCGCGCGACTATGGGGAGAGCCGTGGCTTTATCGATCGGTCTCTGGACCTGGCCCGCCGCATGGACGATCCAGCGGTCTATGCGGAAAGCCTGAACTGGGTAGGCAACTGGCACACCAATGCGGACAACCTGCCGGTGGCGATCGAGTATCACCGCCAAGCCCTGGCCGTGGTCGAGCAGGCGGGGGACGCGCGGGAGACTGCCAGCACGCTGGACCAATTGGGTCTTGCCAGCATGATCCGAGGCGAGTTTGCGGCCAGCGTGGCGTACTATGATCGCGCCATCGCGCTATGGCAACGGATGGACGACCAGACTGGCCTTGCGGCCAGCCTGACGGGCCGCGGGTTGGCCGGCGGCGGCCCCTTGGGCACGCCCACCTCGGTCTCGCCGGCCATCGCGATCAACGCCTGGGCTGACCTGGAGCAGGCGCTCCGGCTCGCACGTGACACCAACTCGCCGTCCGCCGAGTCCTGGGCGCTTTGGTCTCTGAGCCTCCTGCATGCGGCGGAGGGCCAATACGGATGCGCCCTGGAAGCCGTCCAGGATTCGCTGAGCGTCGCCACCGCCATCGGCCATCGCGAGTGGATGGCAGGGAGCCGGTCCACCCTGGGCGAGTTGTACGTTGCCTTGTTTGCCGCTGAGGAGGCGCAACTGCAGCTCAGGCAAGCGCTGGCCCTGGCGGAACGGCTCCATTCCCAGCACTGGATCCACCACGCCACCGGGTGCCTGGCAGGGGCTTGTTGCTTGCTCAACGACCTGGCGCAGGCCCAAACCTGGCTGGATACGCTGCTTTCGCCGGGGACGCCCATGGATAGCATTCACAAGCGCACCTGCTGGGCCAGACGCGCCGAGCTGGCGCTCCTCCAGGGCCGGGCGTCCCTGGCGCTAGAGATCGCCGGGCGCCTGATCACGTCGGCCCCCGGCATGTCGCCCGATAAGGTCACCCCCTACCTGTGGCATTTGAAGGCCCAAGCCCTGGCCGCCATGGGGCAACCCGAGGAGGCTGGTTCGCTGCTGCAGGCTGCGGTGCGAAACGCTCAGATGCCAAGCTCGCGATTCCTGCTGTGGCGTCTGCACGCCAGCCTGGGCCACGTGCACGGCGCGATGGGACAGGCGGCGGAGGCCGAAGGGCACTTTTTAAGCGCGCGCCAGCTTGTCGATGAGCTGGCAGATACCATCCCGGCTCAAGATCTGAGAGATGGCTTTCTCCGCGGTGCGCACGGACTGCTCAGGGCCTCCCCCTAGCGCACACGCCTCCAAATCGGGCACTGGAAGCCGTATCCATCACCAGCCTCGTTGTCAACGGAACCCCAGACGTATTAGACTGCGCCCCCTAGTCGCCATCCAGCAGAACCTGGGGGGCACGCCGACGTCAAGACGACGTTGGGATACATTGGCACGCTGGACACCGAACAGCGCAAGCCTCCGGCGGTGTTTTCGTTCGATCTGAGAAAGCTAAATGGGGTGCAGGCGCAGGAACGGGCCAAATCCTGATGGGACAGATCCCCTCTTTTATACCGAGGTCCTCCAGAAGCCGGGGCTCCTAGCAGCTTGTCGGAATTGCCCACCGTATCCGAGGAGAGCACCAGGCGTGATCACCAGTTGCATTCCTCGTCCTCATTAATAGCGGGTAAAGCGGACGAACCCGCATCTGTCTGTGGCTTCATATCGCGATCCCTGTTTTTATGGATGATGTCAACATGTAATATCCTGCGCTTGGAACTCGAGGATGGCCAGCGTAATCAAGCCGCCGATCCAGCACACAAAGACCAAGAACGAGAGAACCAGCCCTGGCTGAGCGGTGAACGTGATCGGACCACCCCAGCCAACTATCTGCGTAAAGGCGTGCCCGTGGACCAGCCAGGCATGAATGTTCTCCAGGCAGTATCGGGGTGTGTATTGGTAGAGAGCGATTAGCTCGGGCCGATCAAAGAGGCCGCACAATAGGTCAATCAGGGGCAGCCATACCTCCTCGCTCAGCGAGTACAAAAACCCGGCCAGCAGTGTACCGACCACCGATCGTGTGACCACAGCCGACAGCGCAGCAAAAGCAGACGCCAGGAGCATCGAGAGCAGACCGAGAAACATTTGCTCGCAGTAGTCGCGCGCAAACGCACGCAGCACCGCCCCACTCATGGGTGGGCCGTAGGGCCGGCTGGCGACCCAATGCGCCAGGCCTTGTCCCACGCCAGTGACCGCCGAGGTCACGAGTACAGACAGCATCACAAGCACTGTCAGGATCACGATCTTGGACAAGACAAGCCGCGCGCGTCGGGTGCGCGGGACGATGTTCTTCCAGGTGCCCCACTCGTACTCGCCGGCAACCATCACGGCCATGTAGGCCAGGGGCAGCAGCCGCCCTAGAACGTTATACGGAAAGCGGTAAAGCATGCCCCACGTGCGCACCACATCGGTGGTCCACAAACCCGAGCTAAAAGCAGTGACGCCATACTCGACCTTGTCGAAAACCAAAGAAAAAAAGGTCAGCAAGAGGTAGAGCATCGCCAAGCCTACCGCATAGATCCACACTAGAAAGTACAATGGGAGGCGGTTCTTGATCGCCTTGTTCCACTCGGCGCGTAGCAGTTCAAACATCGGATTCCTCTTGGGGTTGACCCCGAGTGACAGCCAGGTACTTTTCTTCCAGGGATCGCTGTTGGACGACCACCTGATACACATCCACATCGTGCGATATCAACTGCCTGACCAGACGCGGACTGTCCCGAGTGGAAGCGCGAACGACGAGCCACGTGCCATGCACGGCGGCAGGCCAATCCTCCTTCAGGACAGCCAGCGCCTTGTCTTGGGGAGAGGCCAATACGCGCAGTTGTGCGCCATCGGTCAGGAACTCGGTCACTGCGCCCTCGGCCATCAGGCGGCCTCGATGGATGATCGCCACCCGGTCGCATATTTGCTCGACCTCGCCAAGCAGGTGGCTGGACAGAAAGACGGTCTTGCCATGGATATGCGCCAGATCCCGGACAAAGTTGCGCATCCCGTGAATGCCCGCCGGGTCCAGGCCATTGGTCGGCTCGTCGAGAATGACCAGGTCGGGGTCACCTAGCAGAGCGGCGGCGATACCCAGGCGCTGTCTCATACCTGTAGAATAGTCTCTGACCCGGCGACTGGCGTGTTGGCTCAAGCCCACCTGTTCCAGCAGCTCGACGATACGCCGGGGAGTATGGTTGTTTGCCGTGCGCGCCAGCACCTCGAGATTGTCGCGCCCGCTCATAAAGGGATAAAAAGCGGCGTGTTCTACCAGGGCTCCCACGCGGCGCAGCGCCTGTGGATGCTCGTGCACGTTATGCCCCAGGATGTAGGCTTTCCCCTCGGTGGGGCGCACAAGATCCAGCAGCATACGAATGGTCGTCGTCTTGCCTGCCCCGTTAGGCCCCAGAAAACCATAGACCAGGCCCGATGGGACGCGGAGGCACAGATCGTCAACGGCGCGAACGCGCTGCTCACCGCGACCAATGGTCTTGCCCAGGTGCTCGGTATGAATGGCGATGGGTGTGCTCACTTGGACTCCTCTTGACAAACATCGGGGGTCTCGCCAAGAGTTCCGAGGTCTATCTGCTCAAAAATGATGGCTGCCAGGTCATCACTGATCACGTCGATCGGCGCGTCGTCACGATTACAGAGCACAATTACCACCAGATCATCGTCGGGGTACCGGACCAGTGTGGTCACAAAGCCATCGATGCCGCCTCCATGCCAGATACGCCTGTGCCCCAGATGCTCATCGATGATCCAGCCATAGCCATAGTACACTGGCGCGTGGCCGTGGTAGGCCAGTGACTCGACATATCCTTCAACGAGGACCGCCGGCGCAAAAAGCGCGCTGCGGGAGGGTGCGCTCAATATCTCATCGCTGTACAGCGCGCGATCCCAGCGGTACAGGTCCTCCACCGTGGAGTACAGCGCGCCGGCCCCTCCGGCAAACGACATATCGACAAACGGGGCATTGACCACTCGCTCACCGTCGGTCGTATACCCGGCCGCGCGGTGGAGCAGGATATCCTCGTGGCGCTCGTAGCCCGAATCGGCCATACCCAGGGGCGCAAAAAAGTGCTCCTGCAAGTAGGCTGCATAGGTTTGTCCCGAAACCTGCTCGATGATTTTGGTCAGGATCAGGTACCCCGAGTTGCTGTAGGAGAAACGCTCGCCCGGAGGAAAATCCAGCGGGCGGTCACTGAACAGGTCGAGTGTTTGGTCAAGCGTGACCGGCGTGCGCTTGTCAAAGGTGGTCGTAAACTCGGGGATGCCCGCAGTCTGAACGAGCAGTTGATGCACACTAAACTCGGATCCACGTGGATAACTGGGCAGGTAAATAGAGACGGGATCGCTCACGCGCAGCAGGCCTTGCTGCTGCAGATGCACGATGGCAGCACCGGTAAACTGTTTGGACACCGAGGCGAGACGGAATTTTGTTTGAGGTGTATGGGGGACCTGGTGCTCATGGTTCGCCAGGCCGTAGCCCTTGCTGAGGAGAATATGCCCCCGGTGAGCCACCAGGACCGAACCGGCGAAACGATCGCGCCCCGCATAGCGCCCCACATAGCTGTCCAGAGCCAGTGCCAACGTCGGATGCGCGTCCGAGAGGATCGGCCCAGTGGGCTGGGAGGTTAATGCTGGCGCCGGCCAGGCCTGCGGCAGCCCTCCCAATGTGAGGCCGCAACTAAAGAGGAGTACGGCTGCTGCGATGACAAGTGTGACGCGCAGTGCTTTCCTGCGCAGACTTGGCGTAAGACGCCAATCCATCGCGCCGTCCGGTTTACCCGCATTCTGAACCATGTGCAAACTCCATTAGACTCGAGATTTAATTTGGCGCTGCTGCACAGCGCCAAACAGACCTCACGCGAACCCAAATCGGTGATAGGGCGCACTGTCCGGCGGGCCAAAACTGACATAATCGGAATCTATCAACCTTCTCGCATACATCGAAATCCCACATCGTCATCTGAGAAAAAAGGATCATTCATACCTCTGGCAACCACTCGTGCCCGCAACACTGGTTTGTGCCACGATCCCCCTCTTATCACTCGCATCCCTTCCCCTTCTTCCTGATTCCGCCCATCGTCCTCTGCGTATGGATACGATCTGTATTCACTCAGTGTCCATTCTGATGCGTTCCCTCCCATCTCCGCACATCCGTACGGACTCTCTCCTGCTGGACTATGTTGCCCTACCGGCACCGTACGATTCAGACCGCTTGCCCGCGTGTTGCATCGCCATGCCTCAAATTCATTTCCCCACGGATACAACCGCCCATCTGTTCCCCGCGCCGCTTTCTCCCACTCGGCTTCCGTTGGCAGCCGGTAGCGCCTTCCTGTCTCTTCTCCCAGCCATTCACAATACGCTCTCGCCTCGTACCAGCTCACCCCGACCACCGGTAGTTGATCATCTCCACTCCATTTCTCTTCGCCCCAGAACATCGGCTTTACTCTCTTTGTTGACTCAAGCCACGCCCAACCAGCCTCGGTCCAGTATCGAGTCATCCGATATCCCCCGGCTGCGACAAACGCTCGATATTCCCTCACCGTCACCGGATACTTGGTCATATCATAGCTTGTCAGCGTGACCGTGTGCTGCGGCTGCTCCCTGTCAAAGTAGCCTTTTTCCTTCCACTTTTGCACCGAGTCGTCTATTCGAGCTAGTCGATCAATCTGCCGATCGCTAATCCCCATCAGAAATGGTCCGACAGGGATATGCATCATTACCGGTTCTTGAAACCTGTCTGCTTGCATCATTTTCCTCTATTTTTGACTGACACTGAATTCCAGGATGATCAACCCTTTTCTGCCTTCTGCGATATAGACAAAGGGTCCATCCACATAGACGTCATGAGCGCCGTTCACGCTGCCATACTCGCCAACCTTGTGAGGATGAGCCGGATCCCTCACATCCAGCACTTTGACCCCTGTAAAGCATCTTTCTATTCCTCCAGAATCACCTCGCCGCGGCTGCCATCGACGGTGACCATCTGCCCACTGCGGATGCGGGTGGTCGCCGTGCCCGTACCGAGCACCGCCGGGATGCCGTACTCGCGGGCGACGATCGAGCCGTGGCTGAGCGGCCCACCCACGTCGGTGACGACGGCGGCGGCGCGGGCAAAGAGCGGCGTCCACGCCGGGGTGGTCAGCGCGGCGACGAGCACCTCGCCCGTCTCCATGCGGGCGAAATCCTCCGGCCCGGCCAGCACGCGCGCCGGGGCGGTGACCCGGCCCGGGCTGGTGGCGACCCCCTTGAGCACATTCCCTTTGCCCCTGCCCTTGCGCGCCTTGAGCTCGGCCAGGTCAACGCCAAAGAGCTTGATCTGCGGCAAGGCAAGCGGCGGCGACGCCCGTCGCGCGGCCTGCCAGGCAGCCTTGCGCTGTGGGACGATCCCGGTCAGGTCGTCCAGCCCTTCGCCGGCGTCCAGCCTGACCGCGGCTTGCTCGACCTCCTCCTGGCGCAGCCAAAAGATGTCGTCGGCCTGGGCGATCGCCTTGTTCTGAACCAGGCGGCGGCCCACCTCGCGCAACATCTGTCGCAGCAAGGGGTAGCTCAGCCCCACTTCGGCCAGCCCGTCTTCGCGCAGCGGCGCGTAGCGCTGCGCCGAGGCCAGAAAGCGGCGGAAGAGCTTGCGCCGCAGCCCCTTTAGCCTGCTCAATGCGGCCTGCGTGGCTTGCTCGCGGCGAGCGGCGGCGGCCTGTTGCCGCTCGTGCGGGTTCGCGCCTTCACCGCCGGCGAACAGCTTGAGCGTTTGCAAGGTCGGGAGCGGGTCGTCGGCGGGCACCGGCGTGCCAAAGTCGAGGTTATAGATCGCGTGGCCGTAGCGATCCAGATAAGCCTGGAAGCGATCGCGCCACGCAGCCCATTCTTCCGCATCCACACCTGCCGGCGGTTGATCGGCGGCCAGGTCGGCGACAAGCTGTGCAGCGGACGTGCGGCCCAGGTAGGCGGCGAGTTCGTCGCGCTCGCGCGCCCATCCGGCCAGGTCATAGAGCGACTTTTCGGCCTGGATGGGGAGGCTGTCGAAACCGAGCAGAAAGGTGGGGGCAGCGGGATCGCCGCGCCGCTTGACCAGCACGTTGTAAACCAGGGTGAACAGGCCTTCGCTGATCCAGGCCGCGGGGATCACCCCGCCCACGAGTGCCCCGTAGGCGTCGATCGCCGCCTCGGACAGTTCGCGGGCTGCGCTCAGCAGCTCGACCGTCGAGGCCTGCTGCCAGGGCTGGGCGAGCCAGTGCTGAACCGTGTCGATGTAACGCGGGCGGCCCTGTTCTGTCCAGCGCTCGACCGCGCCGGTGAACATCCGCTTTGAGATTCCCACGCTGCTGAGGAGGATCTTGAGCATCTGCCAGGCCGACCACGAGCCGTTGTAATAGGCATACTGGTTGACGATGATGATCAGTTCATCCGGCACCATGCCCGGATCGCCGAAAAAGTCAGCCAGCAGGCGGCCCATACTGGCGTTGATCGCCGAGCGGCCCAGGGTGGCAAAAAGTGGGGCCAGCGGGTCGGCCATCAACTCGACGATGTTGTTCCGCATCGCCATGTACGCGCCCTCGGGCAGCTTCCACTCGCTTGGCGGCGGCGGTTCAGGGAGAGGAAGCGCCGTGATGGGCCGCGCCTGGAGGATGAAAAACTCGCCCTCCGCCCAGGCCCACTCAATGTCCATCGGCATGCGGTAGTCCGCCTCGATCCGCGCGCCCCAACGGACCAGCTCCGCGGCCTGCTCGTCGGAGAGGACCGGAGCACGGCGCTGCGCTTCTGGAACGGGCCGTTCTTCCGTGCCGCTCCCCGCGCGGACCGTCATCACCTGTTTGTCCGCCGTCTCGCGGGAGAGCACGCGCCCGGTCGCTTTGGCGACGACCAGGGTGTCCGGCGTGACCAGCCCGCCGACGACCGCTTCACCCAGCCCCCAAGCGGCGCTGATCATCGCCTGGTCCCGCCGCCCGGTGACCGGGTGAGCGGTAAAGAGCACGCCGGCGCGCTCGGCGTACACCAGCCGCTGGACGATGACGGCGATCTCGCGGCTCCCGTCCAGCCCCTGGGCCTGGCTGTAGGCCTGCACCCGTTCGTTCCGTCGCGAGTGGTAGACCGTCAGGATCGCCCGGTGGACATCCTCGTCGGTGACGACGTTCAACACCGTCTCGAACTCGCCGGCGAAGGAGGCCTGCGCTGAATCCTCGCCCATCGCCGATGAGCGGACGGCAAAGGGGACAGCGCAGTCGCCGCCGCGCAGACGGTCGAGGTAGGCCTGTGTCTGGTTCCAGGCCTCGCTCGTCAGCCCATCGTCGGCAAAAGCGGTGGGCAGGATCACGAACCCATCCGGCGTCGGGTAGCCGCTCTGATAGAGCCGGGCCAGCGCGCCGCCCTTGCCGCCAGCGCGCGCCTGCTGCTCCGCCGTCAATTCACCAAATGACTGTATCACGCGAGACATTCGACTTTCTCCTTTTATGCATGCTCCTGCTCCTGCCGCTTGACCGAGATCACTGTCAGGTTCAGGTCCAAAATCTTGGTCAAAAGGCCGCGCAGGGCCGCCTGGTCAGCGACGGGACCGGTGAGCACGGTTACGGGCGACGTGTCCTCCGTGCCGCTGTGGACCAGGGCCATCCCGTCGAACCAGCTCGCCCAGCGCGCGCCGATCCACCCTTCGATCTGGATTTCATACGTGACTGGATCGTTCATCTCGGCTGTAGTATAGCACAAAAGAGGGATGACGCGCATCATCCCGGCGGTATGATTGGGGTATGAAATCGGGGTATGGGATGGGTTATGGGAGGATACCCAACGTCCGCGCGCGCGCGACGGCCGCTTTCCGACTGCCGACCGTCAGTTTGCCGTAAATGTTGCGCGTGTGGGATTTGACCGTGGGCAGCGCGATGGAGAGCCGCTGTCCGATCTCGGCGTTGGAAAGCCCCTCCGCCAGGCAGGCGAGAACCTCCATTTCGCGGTCCGTCAGCGGTTCCACAAGGGCGGATTGGGAGACTGGGGCGCGGGAGCCTGCCGACGGCCGGAATAGCGCGAGGAGGGCCGCGGCGTAATCGGCTGCCGCTTCCCGGGAGAGGGCCGTTCGCAAAAGTTGGGCCATTGAGGGGCCGTGATCCACAAAGACGCGCGCGTACCCCGCCGGCTCGGCCAGGATGAGGGCGCGGGCGAGGTCGTCGCGCGCCCCGCCGCCCTCTCTCATTGCCTGCCGGGCCAGGGCGCGCACAGTCAGCGCCTCGATCAACGCGCCCGTCCGACCGGCAGCTTCCGCCGCCGTCACGATGGCATCCAGCCGCTGTGCGGCCTGAGACGGCTCTCCCTGGGCCAGCAGGACGCGGGCCAGGGTCAAATCCTCGAACTCGCGCAAATAGTCGCCTGGTTCGCTGCGCCGATAGTCGTCTGCCCACTGGGCGGCCGGACCGATCCGGCCCTGGGCCAGCCAGAGCCGCGCCTGGTAAGCGGATATCAGCATCGAGAGGCGGGGGATGTCGTTCGCCTGGGCGACTCGGACGGCCTCGTCCATCGCAGCCGCCGCGCCGGCCGCATTCCCCTGGGCGAACCGGGTCAGCGCCAGGGCAGCGTGCCCGGTCTCTATGCCAATCGTGATTTGGCCGTGTTCCAAAAGGGCCAATCCCTGCGAGAGATGATCCTCGGCGGCGGGTAGCTCGTTCTGCTCGTACAGGATTTTGCCCAACGCCAAGTGGGCAAAGGCGACCATGTGCGTCGGCCGGCCGTCAACGGCGCCCAATGTGATGGCTTGCTCACAGATCTGGATCGCCCGCCGGAGCCGGCCCCGGACGACGTGAATCTCGGCCAGGTTGCAGAGAAAAGAGGCGACGGCAAAGCCCCAGCCTGCGGCGCGCGCCATCCCGATGATGCTCGAAAAGACGCGGTCGGCCTCCCGCACGTCGCCGGCGCGAAAGCTGGACAGACCGAGGATGGACAGAGCGCGAATGCGCGTGTTGACCTCGTCTGGCGGCAGTTCGGCCAGCACGCGGCGGACGAGCTGCGAGGCCTGCTGCACCTCCCCGTGCACGGCGGCGTAGGAGGCGCGGTCCAACGCGGCCAGCAGCAGGATGCGCTCGGCGTCAGGATGGGTGGGGGCTTGGCCCAATGAACGCTCCAGTTCACACAGGGTTTGAATGGCGCTCTCCCGCTTCCCGCTGACATAACTGACGCGCCCGGCAAATAGTCGCAGCCACGGACGCGCCTCGATCACGGCCTGCGGCAGCCTGTTCAGCCAGCCCATGAATGTGGACGTGCTGAGACTGGACCAGGTGGGTACTTGTCGAATCGCCCGCTCGATCACCTCGGCGGCCAATTCATAGTCGGGAATCGCCAGGGCGTGATGCACGGCCTCGGCGGACAGATCATGGGCGTCATACCACACCGCCGCGCGGCGGTGCAGGTCGCCCCTTCGATCGGGAGTGTGTTCCTGCAACCGGGCGCGTAACAGCTCGGCAAAGAGTGAATGGTAACGGTACCAGTGACGCTCGTCGTCCAACGGCACGACGAACAAGTTCGCCTGCTGCAAATGCTCCAGGACGCGCTGGCTCGGCTCGCCGGCCGCCGGTTGACCGACGAGGGCGTCACAGAGATCGCCGCACATGCGCTCCAGGATACAGGTACGCAGCAAGAACCGTTGAATCGGCTCAGACTGGCGGCTCAAGACTTGGTCGGTCAAATAGTCGAGGATAAAGTGGTGCCGACCGGAAAAGCTGGCGATGAAACGGCGACTGCTCTCCGCCCCGCCGGCGGCGATGCGAGATTGGAGCGCAAAAGCAGCCATCTGGAGGCCGGCGACCCAGCCCTCGGTATGCCGGTCGAGGGCCGCGACGTCGGAAGGGTCGAGATGCAGTCCCATCACCTGGTTGAGGAAGGCGGTCGTCTCCTGGGGGGTAAAGCGCAAATCTCGCTGCCGAAACTCGGTGATCTGGCCGCGTCCGCGCAGGCGGGAGAGCGGCAGGGGCGGGTCCTGACGCGAAAGGATGGCCAGGTGCATCTGCGGCGGCTGCCGCTCCAGTAGAAAGCTGACCGCTTGGTGAATGCTTTGCTCCGCAATGACCTGGTAATCGTCCAGCGCCAGCACGAAGGAGCGGGATTGGGAGGCGATATCGTTGATCAGTTCGGTCAACAGCGTCTCGACCGGGGGGAGCTGTGGGGATTCCAGCAGCCGATCCACGGTCCGCCCAAGCTCGGCGTGTGCGTTTTGGAGGGCGGCGACGAAATAGTTGAAAAAGCGCGCCGGGTCATTATCCCCCTCGTCGAGGGAGAGCCAGGCAGAGGGGCGCGCGATGGTGCGCAGCCAGGCGCTCAGCAGCGTCGTCTTGCCGTAGCCGGCGGGGGCGGAGACGAGCGTCAGCTTGCGGCCCACCCGCAAGCCGTCATTCAGCCGCTCGATCAACTCGGGGCGCGGTACGAGGTACGGGCGCAGCGGCGGCGCGTAGAGCTTGGTAGCCAAAAGCGGCGTTGCCATCATAGTCGTATCTTATCACTCTCACCCCTTTAGATCAAGTCTGATGCGTCTGCCTTGCGTGCCACTGACCGGAAAATGGAAGTGGGCATTTCTTTACCTTTATGCGCCTACCACACGCCCGGCAGCAGGCGATACCGTGTCTGCCGGGCATACTCGGCGTAGCCGGGAAGCTCGGCCTGCAGTGTGCGATCCTCGAGCGCGGTGCGGACGACCATAAGCGCAGCGATCAGAAGAGCCGGCGCCAGCGCCCACCACGAACCGAGGAACAGGGCCAGGCACGGAAAGAGCAGGATGATGCCGACGCACATTGGGTGACGCACGTAGCGGTACGGGCCGTCGGTGACCACCTGGTGTCCCCGGTCTTCCTGGATACGCACCATCCGGCCCAGATAGGCGTTGGTGAGGATCGTCCAAAAGATCAGGCCGCCAGCCAGAGTCATCCCCACCAATCCGAGCACTTGCCAGGCCCACTTCACCTGGGACCACTGCACCCGGCCCACGTCCAGCCCGGCGAGAACGAGCGTGGTCGGGAGCAGAATGATGTAGGCTGCCATGATGACCTTGTCCCAACGCTTGACGTTCTCCGCCACCCGGCTGCGCTCCTCGAGCAGGTCCGGGGCCTTGAGGGCGCCCCAAATCACATGGGTGTGTTTCAAATGAGTTGGGGCACGGTCGGGAGACCGGCCCCAGCGGGCAAAAAAGAGTGCTCTGGCCGGTCTCCGTCCGACCAACAGTCAGCTCGCGCCAGCGATGTTCTCAACTGAAATGAAACACACCCAAATCACATAGGCCAGCAGAAAGGCGGCGTAGGGGTATCTTTTCAATATCTTGGGGAGCGCCGTCATCTTGACGGCCTGATGCCAGCAAGATGATGGCGCTCCATCAATTTACCCCCTATTATTGAAAAGATACCCCTACGACGACGCCCAATTGGCATTGTGCGGGACGGCACGAGTGGGGGTGAGCGCCCGCTCTCCGTCGCGAATGCGTTTGTGCAGAGCGACCGTTTCCTCCATGATGCGTCAAACACCGAAATCCGATCCAGGCCATTGTGGCGGTGAGTGGGCTTGAGCGCAACTCGCTCCACGCCCATCACACGTTTTTCACACGTTGGGGCGCTATACTGATACGTGAGCGATACGGTGACACAACAGCGAATAAAGAAATCAACGAATTGGCCGCGCAAGGCAAAAAACTTGTGGTGAGAAAAACCGAACCATTCGCTCCTTTCTAGTTTCGCTGTTGTGCTTTGAGCCAAGTGAGACTTGTTTTCGGCGTGAAAGAAGAGTATGCGATGAAAAAGTATATGTGGGGTGCGACGGTCTGGCTCGTGTTGATGTCGGTGCTGGTCGCTTCGACGCTGGCGCAGGCGCCGGCTTTCGAGATGGCCCTGGGCACGGCCTTTACCTACCAGGGGCAATTGCAGGCCAATGGCGAACCGATCACAGATGACTGCGGGATGGCCTTCCGGCTGTATGACGCTTCCAGCGGAGGCAACCAGGTGGGGAGCCCCATCACGACCACGGTCTCTGTCAACGCGGGCCTGTTCACCGCCAGCCTGGACTTTGGCGGCGACGCTTTCGACGGCGACGCCCGCTGGCTGGGTATCCGGGTCAAGTGCGGGGGCGACACAGCCTACGCCGACCTGGGCCGCCAGGCACTCACGGCAGCGCCTTATGCGCTCTATGCCCGCTCGACCGGGGCGCTGCAGGGCCGCCCGGTGACGGCGGCGTCGCCGGCGCTGAACCAGGTGCTCAAGTGGGACGGCAGCGCGTGGACCCCGGCCGCCGACGAGAGCGGCGCTGGGGGCGGCCACTGGTCGCTCACCGGCAACAGCGCCACCGTGCCGGGAACGCACTTTTTGGGCACCACCGACGGGGTCAGCCTGACCCTGGCGGTGAGCGGCACGGCCGCCCTGCGCCTGGAGCCGAACGGGACCAGCCCGAACCTGGTCGGCGGCCATAGCAGCAACCAGACGGCGGGGGTGGTGGGGGCCACCGTCGGCGGGGGTGGGACGGGCGACGCGCCCAATCGCGTGACGGCCGGTTTTGGCACGGTCGGCGGGGGGAGTGGCAACCAGGCCAGCGGCAACCGCGCCACGGTAGGCGGGGGCCAGGACAACACCGCCGGCGGCATCGTCGCCACGGTGAGCGGAGGGCGGGACAACCTCGCCGATGGCATGTTCACCACGGTGGGCGGGGGCTGGAACAACGCCGCCAGCAGGTCCCGCGCCACGGTAAGCGGAGGCGCGAACAACACCGCCAGCGGCGAGGGGGCCACCGTCGGCGGGGGTGCGGCCAACGTCGTGACCGCCACCTTTGCCACCGTCGCCGGGGGCGAGCACATCAGCGTCACCGGCGATTACGCGGCTGTGGCCGGTGGGTCTTGGGTCACCGTCACTGGCTACTGTGCGGCCGTCGGTGGCGGGCAGTACAACGTCGCGAGCGACGACTTTGCCTCCGTCGGTGGGGGTTACAGCAATGCGGCCAGTGGTGACAGCGCCACTGTCGGCGGGGGTTACAGCAATGCGGCCAGTGGTAACGGTGCCACCGTCGGCGGGGGGGTGTACAATACGGTCAGTGACTCCTATGCCACCGTCGGTGGGGGGTACAACAACACGGCCAGCGGCTATTATGCCACTGTTGGCGGGGGATACGACAACACGGCCAGCGGCGACTATGCCACCGTCGGTGGAGGGGATGGCAACACGGCCAGTGACTCCTATGCCACCGTCGGCGGGGGGTACTATAATACGGCCAGTGACTCTTATGCCACCGTCGGCGGGGGGGACTATAATACGGCCAGCGGTTACATTGCCACCGTCGCCGGGGGGGTGTCTAACGTCGCTAGTGCCAGTTATTCGACTGTCGGTGGGGGTTTCGGCAACACGGCCAGTGGCTCTCGCGCGACCGTCCCTGGTGGCTACTACAATACCGCTTCGGGCGATTATAGCTTTGCCGTCGGGAGATATGCCCAGGCCGACGATGCGGGGGCCTTTGTGTGGGCAGATTCGACTTCTGCTTATATCTACACCCCCGGCGACGACACCTTTAGCGTGCGGGCCTCGGGCGGCGTCTGGTTCGGTACGGACAGCTCGCCCAGCATTCCTGCCGGCCGTTTCATCAACACCTCTACCGACGGCTATCTCTCCACCGGCGGGGCCTGGACCGACGCCTCCGACCGTGCGCGCAAGGAGAATTTCGCGCCGGTGGACGGCCATGCGGTGCTGGCCCGGCTGGCGGACGTGCCCATCACCACCTGGAATTACCGGGCGCAAGAGCCGTCCGTGCGCCACATGGGGCCGACCGCACAGGATTTCTACGCCGCTTTCGGCCTGGGCGAGGACGAGCGCCACATCGCCGCGCTGGACGCCAACGGGGTGGCGCTGGCGGCGATCCAGGAATTGTACGCCCAGCATCAGAGCCAGGAGGCGCAGATCGAGGTCCTGCAGCGGCAGAACGCCGATCTCGAAGCGCGGCTGGCGGCGCTGGAAGCGGCCTCGACCAACGGCGTCTCTGCTGTGCAAAGCGGCGTCCTGAACGTTGGAAGCGGCGGTTGGATGCCGGGCTTGGCGGTGCTTTTGCTCGGTCTGGGTGCGGTGTGGGGCATGCGGCGCGCCCCGCGAAGCGGCCGCGCGGGCGGGCCGGAGAGAGGCGAGCGATGAGGTGGACGAACGGGTATCGTAGCGAGGTGACGATTCTGGCCCGGCTCGTCAAGGTTGGGTTGGGTTTGCTCGCCGCTGTCCTGGTGGTTTCTGCCGTTTTTGCCCCGGCGAATCTCACGGTTGCCGCGCCTGGGGACAGCATCAGCTACACTATCGCTTGGTGGACGGTGGACGGCGGCGGGGCCAGCGCAAGCGAGGACGCCGGTTCGACCTACGCCCTGGGCGGCAGCATCGGCCAGCCGGACGCCGCCGTCTGGATGGGGGACGGGTATATCCTGACCGGCGGCTTTTGGGGCGGCGACGTGGCGGAGCACGAGATCTACCTGCCGCTCGTCTTATTGGGCCGCCGCAACATCTCGCAAACAGGCGGCCCTTTTTCTCAACCCAAGGGAGTGCATCATGAAGATTGACATAGCGTTTATCAAGCAGCAGAAGTTTTTGGCAGGCGCGCTGGTTTTCCTGGCCCTTTGGATCGGCTCCACGCTGGTGTTCATCAAGCCTGGCGAGCGCCTTGGCTTTGTCATTTTCTCCCTGCTGATCCTCGGACTTGGCTTTGCCAACGCGCTTCACCCTGGGGTGCTTGCTTTTGTCTTCAGGTTGTTCGGGTGGTACTTGAGGCTGTGTTTCTGGCTGATCGTCATCACCGGACCCTTGACCTTGTTTCGCAATCTCTCCGACGCCATACTGGAGAGTGATTCGACGTGGCTGCGGGTCCTGGTCTTGACGATATGGGCTTTGCTTTTTCTCGCATCAGCGTTCGTTGTCATGTACGGCAGGACCGAGGAACGACTCTTGAATCGGATGAGAAAAATCGGGATACTGGCGCCCCTGGTCTATTCGCTCAACTTGCTCTTGATCTCGATACAGTTTTTCGCCGTGGCGACGTTTCTGCTCCAAGAATCAGGGAGCGTGACCCTGACGCTGGGGAGCGCCCAGGCATTGTCCGTGGACGCTGTGGCCGATTTCTTTCTCTGGCATTTCCTGAACGCGGTGCCTGTGCTCAAGATCACCGATACGTTGCTTTGGGACCCACCGCTGACCTACGATCAGTCGGCGGTGGGTTGGATATTGCTGGTCTTTAAGATCTCTGTGATTTCGCCGGTCATTGCGGCCTTTGGTTGGTCGTGGAAGCGGTTTAGAAAGGTCCCAGAGCGGGGCGGGAAGTCGCCGGTGGAAGCCGGAGACCGGCCCTAGCAGGAGAGACTGGAATAGTGCACAAGTAGTTCAAAACGATGAACAAAAAACGCTTGATCCTGGTCCTAGTGTCACTCGTGGCGCTGGCGCTGCTGTTGTCCGCGACTTCGTGCGGACAGACCACTGGCGTGGGCGACACCTGGCTCCGGCCTGCCGACGATGCGGTGATGGTCTACGTGCCAGCCGGGGAGTTCGAGATGGGCGGTACCGAGGATATCACAGAGCAGCCGGTGCACACCGTGGCGTTGGACGCCTTCTGGATCGACAAGTACGAGGTGACCAATGCCCAATACGTGCGCTGCGTGGTGGATGGTGACTGTGAGGAGTCAAGGTACTCGGACGATGCGCAGTTCAACGGAGACAACTACCCCGTGGTGGGCGTAACCTGGCACGATGCAGCGGCCTACTGCGAGTGGGCCGGGGCGCGGCTGCCGACGGAGGCTGAGTGGGAGTACGCGGCGCGAGGGCCGGAGGGGCACGTCTATCCCTGGGGCGACGATGAACCCACCTGCGACCTGGTGCAGTACACAGAATGCCCGGACGGTACGGTGCCCGTCGGGAGTCTCCCCGACGGGGCCAGCTGGTGTGATGCGCTGGACCTGGCGGGCAACGTGGTAGAGTGGGTGGCGGACTGGTGGGGGAAGTATGCCTCCGGACGGCAGGTGAATCCGACGGGTCCGCCTTCTGGCCAGAATCGGGTGTTGCGGGGCGGCGGGTGGCTTATGGGGTCTCCAGACTTGCTGCGCGGTGCCAGTCGCGGGCTTGCGGCGTACCCTGGTATGGCGGTCAACGACGTCGGGTTCCGCTGCGCCAAGGGTTCCGAGTAGTCGAGGCGTTCTTCGCCCACTGTCATCCGAAAGCCCATACACAAACGCCGCGAAGCGCGGAAGGGGCTGCCAGCAACTCG
Source organism: uncultured Anaerolineales bacterium (assembly GCA_964393895.1). GTDB lineage: Bacteria > Chloroflexota > Anaerolineae > B4-G1 > B4-G1 > B4-G1. The sequence continues at coordinate 23,544 of CAYMWP010000038.1, forward strand.
TCACTCGGCCGCAGTTGGCGCGCTGGCAGCCGGCCTGATGGAGGAGACCGATGAGACACACACGCTCAACATTCCTTCTTGTGACCATGCTTTCGCTTGGCATAGCAGCACCACGACCGTCGACCCCGGTGCGGCAAGCGGACGCCGTTGTCGTCACCAGCGCCGCGGACAGTGGCCCGGGCACGCTGCGGCAGGCGTTGCTGGATGCGCAGGGCGGCGAGACCATCACCTTCCATACGAGCGTCTTTCCGCCCACCGCGCCGGTCACCATCTCCATTGCCAGCGAACTGCCCGGCATCAACGCCAACAACCTGACGCTGGACGCCAGCAACGCCGGGGTGATCCTGGATGGCTCCTACTTGTCCGGAGACTGGCAAAGGGGCTTGCAGATCGTGTCCTCGCAGGGCAGCGTCGTCCAGGGCTTGCAAATCGCCAACTTCTCTGGCCCGGCCATCGACATCACCGGCGGCAGACACACCATCATCGGCGGAGATCGCAGCATCGGCGCCGGCCCCTTTGGCCAGGGCAATCAGTTCATTCACAACCTAATCGGAGTGGATCTCGCCACGCCGGGAACAACGCTCAACGTGATCACGGGAAACCTGATGGGAACCGACGCCGCCGGCGTTGCCCAGTTGGGCAATGAGCGGAGCGGAGTGTGGATCACCGAGGGGGCCCACGGGAACACCGTTGGTCCGGACAACGTCATCGCCCACAACGGACAGGCCGGCATCTTTATGGAGGGCGCCGACACCCATCACAACACCATCACGCAGAATAGCATTCATGACAACCAAGTGGGTATTGTAGTGCAGCTTGGCGCAAACATGAGACTGATCTTCCCCAGTATCCTCGACTTCGACCTGGCGGCGGGGACGGTGGGCGGCGCCACCTGCCCCAATTGCACGGTCGAGCTCTTTTCTGACGCCGGCGATGAGGGTGCGATCTACGAGGGTCGAACCATAGCGGATGCCATCGGCAGTTTCCACTTCGACAAGGGGTCTGCATTTACCGGACCCAGGCTGACAGCCACAGCCACCGATGCCGCTGGCAACACCAGCGCATTCTGCGCGCCCGTGTCGGGTGCGAGTAGAATCTTGAGCCTTCAAGAGGCGAACCATTCGGCCAGAGCCCAGGTCCAACCCAAGCCTTCGGAAGAACTCGCCGACAACCGCATGGGAATGGGGGCGAGCTTTCAGAAAGAGGGCCTAACGGATGACTGGGTTGAGCGGGCAAACAACGAACTAGGATTCAAGTGGGTGCTAGCGTTAACGATCGACTGGCTTGAATGGCCTGAGGTGCCGGCTAACGATGGCTATTCCGAATACTATATCGATCCCAGTATTGATCAGGCGGTAACCGAACTGCACGACCTCGGCTTTGAGATCATCTACTCTCTGGCCTTCTGGGATGAGGAGATCGAGCCCGAAGAATGCTACGCCAGGTTCAAGAAAGAGGAAGAGATCCAGCGCTACCTCGACTACATTCAGTGGTTGGTCCACAACTTCAAGGACCGCATCCAAACCTACGAAATGATCAATGAGCCCCGCTTTGAGGAATGTCGCCCTGAGTTCGACCAGCAGAACATCGAGTTGGAGGACTATATCGAGGTGACTAGACGTGTCATCGAGACCATCCGCCAGGAGTGTCCTGAGGCCAAGATCGTGGTCGGGCCCACCGTCCTGTTTTACGAAAACGACTACCTTATGGGCATCCTGGAGTCTGATCTGATGGCCCTTGTGGATGGTGTTTCCTGGCATCCCTTCTACGGGCAATCACCGGAATACGAGCCCCAGTACTACTACGACTATCCAGCCACCGTCCAGGAGATCAAGGATGCAGCATCCGCCCATGGCTTCGAGGGTGAATACATCGTTGAGGAGATCGGCTGGTCCCCCGACATACCCGGTCTTCCCGTGGCATACAGCGAGTCTGCGGCCGCCAAGTACCTGGCGCGGGGCATCATGATGCACCTCGGCATGGATATCGTTGCTGGGTTCACCGGATCGGTGCCTGGGGCAGGGGAGCAGCAGGCCGAGGTCCGTGTGGCTCGGAATCTGTCCACCATCATGGCCGGCGCCAGAGCCGCGAACCTGCCCGTGCAAATACAAACCACGCTAACCAACACGGTCAGCTACACCTTCGCTCTGCCCAACGACGACTACTTGATCGCGTTGTGGAGCGACGGCGTCGCGGCAGATTACGATCCTGGGATCACCGCCACCCTCACGTTCTCTGGCTTAATAGATTACCAGGTGACGGGCATAGATGCCCTGTACGGCTATCAGCAGCAAGTGATGACGGACACTGTGGGCGGAAACCTCGTCATCCGCGACCTGCTGGTCAAGGACTATCCCATCATCCTGCGGCTCAGCCCGACCCGGTACGTCTTCCTGCCCATCGTGTTAAAGGATCCCCCTCGGTAATGGATTGTGCTATCTTTGTCACAAGAAGCGCAAGTCGCCAGCCGTTGCGCCGTCACGCGACTTGAGTACGTGTAACCAAGAGCGTGCTAACCCCGTGTTGGAGGCGACTTGGCTAATCTCGCGCGATTTCAACATTTCCACGCGCATTGTGGTCGGCTCTGTTGCGAAGGCTCTCGCGCCGCACCCGCCAAGCGCCTCAACACGACCGTTATGCAGCCAGTTGAGCTTGTGCCGCACGATGGACGACACACCGTCAGTGCCCTTGGTGTTTTGGGATAATCCTCATTGCTCTCCTTTTCCCTTCAGTGTATAATATCCCTGGTACCCAGTGACCATTGCCCCACGCACTTTGGAGATTCATCGTCTCCGCAGCGTGAACTGACCGCCTGCGTTTGAAGAGGAGCCAGACCCGTGACCCAAAAAGAGCAGGAATTCTATAACGCTCTACAGGATGTCTTTGTCGGCGCAAAAGTCGAGGGCGAATCGGGATACATCAACCTGATGCGCATCAAGTCCCGCTACTTTCGGGAGAAGGTTTTCCCGCAGCTTCAGCAGGACATCGACGCGACGCTGAAAAAGTACCCCGAATTTCGCAACGAGCTGTTCGACAAGCTCTATGACTTTTTCCACCGCTACTTTAGCGAGAGCGGCTCCATCTACTTCCGGCGCACGCGCTATCCCCAGAGCGTCTACGAGCAGGTCTACACCGACGACCAAGACGTGATGCTTTTCTGGAAGACCCGCATGCTCTACTACGTCAAGACCGACCGGCTGTTCGAGAGTCTGGAGGTCGAGCTTGACGGCCATCGCTTCTTCTTCGACGTCTCCACGCTTCAGCACAAGCAGGCCAACGAGAAACGCGACCTGGTCTACCGCTTCGACCGCGTGCGTGCCGACGGCGCCGTCGTCTTTACGGTGGAATACTCCAGCCACGGCAGCAAGACCAAGATGCTGGATATCCTCAGGGCGCTGCGCGGCGAGGACGTGGACCTGGGCGAGGACCTGCTCCAGCGGGCCTTCCGCGTCTTTGAAAAGCAGAGCGAGGTTGACTATTTTATCAACAAGGACGCCGAAAAGTTCCTCAAGGAGCAGTTCGACCTGTGGATGTACCAGTATGTGTTTGGCGGGGAGAACGTCTGGCTGCAGCGGCGGATCGAGCAGCTCCAGGAGCTTAAGCGCATCGCCTTCAAGATCATCACCTTCATCGCCCAGTTCGAGGATGAGCTGGTGCGGGTGTGGAACAAGCCCAAGTTCGTGCGGGACAGCCACTACGTGATCACGCTGGACCGCATCGCCGGGCGGGACGCCGACCTGCTGACGCGCTTGCTGGACCACGAGGGCATGCGTGCTCAGGTGGCCGAGTGGCGCGAGCTGGGCATGGTGGGCGATGACTTCGCCCCGGAGCAGGTCTGGGCGCGCGATCTCTTCGGCCAGCAGTTGGACGCGCGCTACCAATACCTGCCGTTGGACACGCGCCACGTGCCTGATCTGGAGTTGGAGATTGTGGGGCTGTTCGAGCATCTGGATGAGGCCTTAGATGGCTGGCTCATCCACAGCGAGAACTATCAGGCGCTCAACACGTTGCGGAACCGGTTTAGGGGACGGGTGAAGTGTATTTACATCGATCCGCCGTACAATACGGGGGATGACGACGGATTTGTTTATAAAGATAATTACCAACATTCAAGTTGGCTAACTATGATGCAGGATCGGTTAGCTGCGGGATTCCGTGTGACGGCTCCAGACGGTGTTTTATTCGTCAGTATTGATGATCGCGAAGTTGATGAATTATCTATCCTTATGGATATAGTTCTAAACAAGGGTGTAAAGATTGCTAAATTTGTGAGGAAAAGAAGATCCCCATCTGCTTTCTCACAAGATATGGTTTCACAAGATCATGAGTATATCCTATCTTATGGTGGGCCAGATTTCACAACTTTTACAGGAACACCGAAAGATTATTCGAGCTACAACAACCCCGATAATGACCCAAGAGGGGATTGGGTAGCTGGGGACCTCACTGTAGGTATGACAAGAGATCAAAGACCTAATCAGTACTATCCGTTGAGCGACCCTAAAACCGGCAAAGTATATCCCCCAGACCCAAATCGTGTTTGGGCTTACTATCCTGAGACGATGCAGGAGAAAATAGATCAAGAATTAGTTATTTTTCCTGAAGATACTTCCCAACGCCCCAAGTTAAAAAGATTCAAAAGTGATTTGAAATCAGAAACTAATCCAATCTCTACATGGATAGATACTCAAATAGAGGGTGACCAATTTGGGACTACTGCTCTACTAGCCGGGCTCAATACGGAAGCTACGCGACAAACTCAATCATTCTTTGAAGAAAATGTTTTTAGCTATGCAAAGCCAACTTCCTTGATTTCCATCCTAGCGAAGCAAGTAACTAGCGGTTCTGATATTATCCTCGACTTCTTCGCCGGCTCCGGCACCACGGCCCACGCGGTGATGAACCTCAACCGCGAGGATGCTGGGCGGCGCAAGTACATCCTGGTGGAGATGGCCGACTATTTTGACACCGTGCTCCTGCCCCGCGTCAAGAAGGTGGCCTTTTCCGACGCCTGGAAGGACGGCGTGGCCCAGCAGGGCGGCCAGGGCATGAGCCACTTTGTCAAATACTACAAGCTGGAGCAATACGAGGACGTGCTGCGCCAGGCCCGCTACGTCGAGGACGCCGCGCCCTTTGACGATCCCTACCAGGACACCTACGAGCAGTACGTCTTTTTGCGCGATCTGAAGATGCTGCACGCCCTGGAGATCGACCACGAGGCGAACGAGGTTCACGTGGACCTCTCCAGGTTGTACCCCGACGTTGACCTGGCCGAGACGCTGGCCAACCTGCGCGGCAAGTGGATCGCGCGCATCACGCCAGAGTACGTCGAATTCGAGGACGGCGAGCGCATCGACCTGCAGGATCTCGATTGGCAGCTCATCAAACCTCTGATCTGGTGGTAAGGGATGGCAAAAGAACTGCTTCAAGAAATGGTGGAGGCGATCTCGTTCGACGATCTCCCGCCGGCCTGGAATAGCTTTGACCTGGAGAGCTTTTCCCGCGACAAGCGGCTCTGGCGTGAGCAACAAGACGCCCTGCGCCACGCCCTCAGGGCGTTGCAACGCTACTACGATGAATGGTCCGACTACCGCCCGGGCGAGGCCGGCGCCAGCGCGGAGGCGCGCAAGGTCGAGTTTCTCAACTGGTACAGGCGCAACGGGCTGGACCCCGCCGATCTGGAGATCGTGCTCAAGAACCACACCATCAAGAACCGCGAGTTGATCGCGCTGCTGGGGGATTATTACCAACCGGCGCGGGAGGAAGCGCTTCAAGTTAGCACCCGGGTCTACTTTAGCTATCGCGACTTTATCAACCGCATGGGCTTTTGGATGGCCACCGGCAGCGGCAAGACCCTGGTCCTGATCAAACTGATCGAACTACTCCACCATCTCATCCAACTTGAGGAGATTCCGGCCCACGACATTCTGGTGCTGACCTACCGCGACGACCTGATCGACCAGCTCAAGGCCCACGTGCAGGAGTTCAACGCCGGGCACGCCGATCTCTCCATCCGGCTGTATTCGCTCAAGGATTACGCGCAGGTGAAGCGCGGCCCGCGCCCGCTGCCCGGCGAGCTGCCGGTCTTTATCTACCGCTCCGATAACCTGAGTGATGAGGCCGGGCAAAAGATCCTCGACTTTCGCAGTTACGAGAACGAGGGTCGGTGGTACGTGCTCCTGGACGAGGCCCACAAGGGGGATTCGGAGGAGTCGAAACGCCAGCACATCTACTCCATCCTCGCCCGCAATGGCTTTCTGTTCAACTTTTCCGCCACTTTCACCGATGTGCACGACATAGCCACCACCGTCTACAACTTTAACCTGGCCGAATTCATCCGCGCCGGGTACGGCAAGCACATCGCCGTGTTAGAGCAAGAGATCCGCGCCTTCCGCGACCAGGACGAAGACTATACCGACGAGGAAAAACAAAAGATCGTCCTCAAGTCTTTGCTGATGCTGGCCTACGCGCAAGACTTTCAAAGTCTGACAGACTTTGCAAGTCTACAGTACCACAAGCCCCTGTTGGTGATGCTGGGCCACACCGTCAACACCGATAAAGCGGACGTCAAGCTCTTCTTCCGCGAGTTGGTCAAGATCGGCAAAGGAGAGGTCGGGCCGGAGACCTGGCAGGCGGCCAAGGACGAGCTGTGGGACGAGCTGCGGCAGCGCCCGGCGTTCATGTTCGAGGAGGATGCCGTGTGCGTCCAAGAGCAACGCTTCCGGGCGCTCTCCCTGGATGACCTGCGCGAGTTGGTCTTTAACGAGCGCAGCCCGGGCGAGATCGAGGTCTTGAAGCGCCCGTCGAATCACAAAGAAGTGGCCTTCAAGCTCAAGACGGGCGAGCAGCCCTTCGCTCTGATCAAGATCGGTGACATATCTGGATGGCTGAAGGGAAACCTCGCCGGCTACGAGGTCAGCGAGACCTTCGAGGATGAGAGCTTTTTTGAGCGATTGGACGAGCACGAATCGGACATCAACATTTTGATGGGTTCGCGTACTTTTTACGAGGGATGGGACTCGAACCGCCCCAACGTGATGAACTTTGTCAACATCGGGATGGGCACCGAGGCGCGCAAGTTCATCCTGCAATCGGTGGGGCGCGGGGTGCGCATCGAGCCGCTGCCGAACGCGCGGCGGCGGCTGCTCCCGCTCTCGAATGCGGGCCAGGTTGACCCGGCCACCTTTGCGCAGGTGAGTGAGCGAGGCGATCCCAGAGCATTGCCCATCGAGACGCTCTTTATCTTTGGCACCAACCGGAGCGCGCTGCACTTTGTCATCAACCATCTCGACCAGGTGCGGCGCAAAGAGGAGGCGCACACCCTCTCGCTGTCTCTCAACGAGCAGGCAGCCCAGCACCGGCTGTTGATTCCGATCTTTCGGACCGCCGATCGCCTCCTGGTGGAGGAGAGGGAGCCCCCAAAGTTCGAAACAACAGCGGAGGAACGGGATCTGTTGGCGGCCTACGTCGAGGCCCTTGATGACCGCGTTCTCCTGGCCCGGTATGGTGGAGTCGAACCGAAAAAGATCGCCTGGCTGCGCCACGGTTTACAGCATGCCGACACCTATTTCAGAACCACAGGCAAAGCGGTAAAACACCTCGATCTCCTCACCCGTCGGGCCTTTGAGTACTTGGGCGTGGTACCCCAAGAGTTCGAACGGCTGGAGGAACTTGAAGACGAAATTCAACACTTCCGGCGCATCAAGGTGACGCTGCGGGACATTTACGGCCTGCAACAAAAAATCGCCAAAGTCAAGGAATATCGGGGGCTTCGGGAGAAACTTGAGGCCCAATATGGGCAGCTATCGTTTGATGAATTCGAGCGGCAGAGACGACAGTTGAACCCGACCGCATTCTTTGAACATGACGGCCAGCGGATCAGAATCGAGTACATTGCTCAGCACTATTACATCCCCACGATCCTATCCGAAACCGAGCGGGCCGATTTTATCCGACACGTCATCAAGGTCCCGAGCGAGGTAAATTTCGTCAAGGACTTGAACGATTACGTGGCCCAATCGACCAATCTTTTCGCTCAGTTCGACTGGTGGCTCTTTAGCAAGCTGGACGAGCACCTGGACAAAGTCTATCTCCCCTACTATGACCCCAAGGCAAACCGAATCCGAAAATTCAAGCCCGACTTTATCTTTTGGCTTCAGAAGGGCGCGGATTATTACATCGTGTTTATCGATCCCAAGGGCGCCGGACACACGGACTATGAGCACAAAGTCGACGGCTATCGGCATCTTTTCGAAGACGAGAA
>CAYMWP010000039.1:0-31730 GCA_964393895.1 uncultured Anaerolineales bacterium
CGGTTTTGGGCGAGCACAAGCTCGGCAGAGACCTCCGAGGTCTAGGGTCTCTACTTAAATGAAACATACCCAAATGATACTGGTTTATCGCCAGAATGTCAAGCAAGCAACAACACACAAAGTCTCGAGTTTTGTGAAAAACCCGAGACCTTGTCTGCTCGACCAATCCGTCCCAGCCGTACACCCGTACTACACCGTGTAAAGCCACGATGGGCGTCACGGCGCTAACTGATCAACCGTAGGAAGATGCGCTCGAACAACTCGTCAAAGATCGCGTCCAACTTGTCAGACGTGGGAGCCCAGCGGTGAAACCCGCCGGTGGTATCGGCCACGTGCTCCATCAATTCTCGGTCAGCGCCCCAACCCAGGCTGATAGTGTAAACGACGATGGCATTATCGCGGGCCTCGTGGGCATAGTAGACCACACAGTCCTTGGCCAGCACGCTGTCGTTGGGCCACAGGTTGGGGTCGTCGTCGCAGGCAGAGTCACAGCCACTGTACGTGTTGGCCTCACCGTCGGTCATCAACACCATGATGTGAGCGGCCCCAGGACGGCCGTAGTGAGGATTTTGCGTACTCAACACAGCGATGCCATCCATCATCCCCTCAGCGATGTTCGTGTTACCGCTGGCAGTGGTGTTGTCCAGGTCATAGAGCACTGTATTGGTGATCACTCCCGCGAAACAGCCGCAGTCGGGGTCGCGAGGTGGTTCGCCGCCGGGATTACTCCAACTCGGGTTGCAGTTTGGATTGTCGAGATCCTCCACGCCCCGCCTCCGCAGACACTCTAATTCATCCATGATCTCTGAACTGCCAGAGTAGCGCACGTAGCCGATCTGGTCAAAGCGGGCATCCAAACGGCCGACGAAATGCTTGGCCGCCTCCAGCGCATTCCGAATGGGCTGCTCGTCGTCGTAGATGGCATCATACCGCTGGTCCGGGTTACCGCCCACGCTGCAATCGGGGCGATAAGTGGGGCTGGTCTGCCCGCCGGGCCGTCCGGCAAAGCGCGGGTCGCAAGAACTACAGGCCCAATCAGTGCGCCCGTTGTTGGGAGCGTATCCGTCGGGGCTATCGGGGGGCGAGTAGTCGTTGGCGCACGCGTTGTCGGAATCGCGCGTCTGAATGACGATGCGATCCACGTCGAACCCGGCCCCGCCGGCCCACAGGTTGAGCGTGTGCGTGCCCTGGTATATGTTATCAACCCGGCCCAGGCAACGCCAGTCCCACGAGCCTGAAGACGCACCATCGTAGTCGGCTCCCGTGGGAAAGTAGTTCTCCTCCCCATACGGGGCTCCATCTATGCCCCAAAAGAGGTGCCGGTCGGAGTTGTAGGGGCCGCCCTGACCTCTAACCCAGATGTAGTAATCGTCGTGGTTGCCGCCCTCGGCGCCGCTGGGGGCGTAAAAGTCATAGTCGGCTCGCGGAGCGGTATAAGGCCCGCCGGCCGGCAGGTTGCGCCGGCAGTATTCCCCGTTGGTAAGATCGCTCCAGGTGCACGCCACACCCAGGCCCGTGCTGTTCTGGTAGTTGCGGTAGGGGTGATGCGAGAGATAAGCGCCGCGTATGGAACCATTGCGATAATAGGCGTTTCTGCCGTTGTGCTGGATGACCCAGAAGGTATAGTAAGGCGTATAGCCCCAGATGTGATAGTCCGCGCTGAGCCGTGAGTACTCCTCACCCTCGACGACGATGTAGTATCTATCGGAGTAGGTGCGGTGATGCCAGTTACAGTTATTGTATTCGTAGGAAGAGTTATAGTACTGGTAGCTCCCGCAGTTGTAGCCGCTGGAGGAATCCCAGCCGGCGCAATGATCGGCGGACGCAATGGTGCTGTACGACCAATGCAGGGGATAGAGATCGCCATCGGGGTACATCTGGCCCGCCGCTTTCTCCCAACAGCCGTAACACAGCGTGTCAAATTCCATAGAGCCGGATCTGTCGTAGACGAGGACGGTATCAATGTTGCTGATGTTCTCCGCCTCAGCAGTGGCCTCGACCGGAAAGTGCCGGAAACCCACAAACTGCATGAACGTCATCCAGACCTGCCGCCTGACCCGCACGCGGATGCGGTCCGCCGAGTCCAGCCCTTGCCCTGGGTCTTGGGCATAGGCGGTATCAATCCAGATGGTGGTACCTCCCCCCGGATCAAACGGGTACGAGCCACTCGCCGTGTCGTACGTGTCGTAGGCCACCTCCGTGTCCGTGGCTTCATAGTCATACCCATTATCTTGCAGATAGACAAGGGCGCGGTCGTGCGCCGCCGATTCCAACGGCAGCTCGGACGCTGCCGCCAGGGCAGCCGCGTCGGCTGCTCGAGATGTTTTGATCCGTTCAGCATAGACGACCGACAGGTCAATTCCCAGACCAACGAACGCCAGGATGCCAATAAAAGCAACGACGACAATGATCAAACTCTGTCCTTGTTGATGTCTGTGTGTCACATTCTCGTCAATTTGCGATCCTTGCCGCCGCTGTATGGTTACCTTACTCATCTTTTACCTCCACCTCCGCCCCATGTCGCTTTTAGTAACTCACAACGAGGCGCAACCTCACCCACCTCGATCGGTGGTCACGCGCATTTCCGTATCGGCGCGCATTATCCAGGGTTCCTCGGGCACGATCCCGGCGCTCAAATTGGAGAGGGTATTCCCGAACAGGGGATAATGTATGAAAAATACTTCTACCACGACGATGTGATTATCCATCTCCTCGTACCCGCCCGCTGCGCGCTCGGCATTGATGCTCTGCGTGGCTTCACCCTGCCGCTGGACGATCTGGGTCAGCGAGATCGCCGAGTCGGAGGGTTGAACGTAGGTCGTGCTATACGGCCCAGCCGAGACCACACCAGATACCCAGGTGGTAATCGAAAAAACGTCAACGTAACCATCGCTATCCATCGGGATGTGGGTGACGATGACGCCCGTATTCGGCTCCGTCCCGTGCGTTCTCAGAAACGGTACGTCCTGACCGCCTAAACGGACGACTCCACCGGCGTTGACCGCCCGCTCGACGACATCATGATCGCTAAAGCGCCCTCGGGCCGCAAAGCGACAGGCCTCGCGGTCCGCGTTGATGACGACGAGATAGTTCCGCAGCAGATACCCCATCTCCGCAACGCCCATCAACAGGAGCAAAAGTATGGGCAGGACGATAGCCAGCTCCACCAAGCCCTGGCCACGTCCGTTTCTCCGTTCACTTGCCTGTTCGTTCATCGAACACCCCCCCTCATTGCTCTAGCACCGCTCCATCGGCTCCGTCCACCTTGACGGCGATGACGTTCTCCGTGCCTGCAAACCCAGCCACAGTCCAGACCGGGTGCTCGCCCCCACCCTCGGGCATGCGCAACTGCATCACCAGGTCTGCATCTGGACGCCGCCCCAGCAAAACACTTCCACCTCTTTCCCACCAAGCTTGCAACGCCTGATCGCTATCCACCCGCCACACCTCGGCAGAGAACGTGGGCACCGAGTAAGGGCTGGTGCTCTCGCGCGTGACGCTCGCCACATCGCCCGCCACCGTGACGAGGATCAACCGTTGGGTGGAGGGGGAGAAAAACTGAAAGGCCCACTCCCCATCTCCCGCCAGCCGCTTCCCCGCCTCCGGCCAATGACGAGAGACGACGGCCAACCCCGCATCCTCCTGCCACTGCGCCGCCAACTCGGCCGCCGGGGCAAACGACTGGCCGGCGGTGGCCCCAAAGCCAGGCAAGTCCACCGCCACAGACGACTTGGACGTCCCGACCGATTGGCCGTAGAACAACAGCCCCACCACGACCAGCAAGATCAGGCCCAAGCCCAGGAATAGCAGCCAGCGCACACTGCAACCCTTACCCATTCCACTCCTCAGATGGTACAAGATGGCATCTCGTCCACCAGCGCGCTGTGTAAAGCGCGACTACATTTTCGCCCTCGAGGATGAAAAAGTTCACGGCGACTGCCTCATCACCAACGGCAGATAGACGATACAAACTTGCTCGACCGCCAAAATGGACTTGGTCTCCACCGGGCTGGACGCCAGCTCAGTTTCCACCTGCAGCGTAACTCTGTAACGACCAAGTTCGTCAAAGATAATGGTAGGAGAGACAGCGGACGAATCAGAGAGACCGGCGGCGCTGCCCGCCGGCTTTTCGAGCAGTTGCCAGGTGTACGTCAGCACAGGAGCACCTTGTGGATCGTAACTGTTGCCCCCGTCGAGAGTAATGGTAACGGGTTGGGTCACGGCCACCATTGCAGGAGCGTTAATGACCGCGTGAGGATGAAAGGAGAAGCCCTCATAATACACGTTCCACTCCTCACCCACCTCTTGCTGCATGTAGGCGGTGTGGAGTTGCTGTCCCTCCATCCCGGCCGCCGCAGCGCCTGCGTCACTCGAGGTATCTTGGTTCAAGACAGTGTGGCTGACCACCCAATTCACGGAATTCGTGGTCCCCGCCAGAGCATAGGCATAGTAAATCCTGTAGTAATCGCCCTCGCCGCTTCCGCCCACGTGCCACACGACGGCCGGCCAGCCCTCGTCGCCCAAACCAATAGAAGGCCGCAAGTTCGCCAGGTATTCACTCGGCGCCCAATCCTCATTGTCGGTAGATTCGTACATCTCGGGGAAGCTCGTTCTGTCCGTGCCTACGTCTCGTGAGGAGAGCCAGGTATCCCCATTGTCGTTAGAGCGTTGATACGACAAGCTGAATCTATCGCAAGGCGGGGAAACAGGAAGATAATCGTTGCACCAGTCCCACACGACGAACACGCGGCTCCCCCAGGCAGCCACGTCTGGTTTATATGGCTGCTCGTCAGACAGCGCCTGATAAACGTTCCTGACACCACCCCACCCTCCAGCGTGCCGTCTCCTGTACTGGATGCGGCCGTATCCTCCCACATAGTTCCACACCACGTGAACATAGCCGTTGGCGCAGGCGATGGCCGGCGTCCTATCGTCCGCCCCCGTGTGCACTCCCTCTATACCACCCCAACTGCTGCCTCCAAAAGCCCGGTACCGGATCTCGCCCTTTTTGGTTGCGCTGCGCTGCTCCCACACGACGTGAGGGTCTCCGTCTTCATCTACCGCCACGTCCACCCAGGAGATCTCGTTGGAAGGGCTAGTCGAAAGCACAGTGGGCACATCCTCGCACGTTCCCTCGGACAAGTCACACTCCTCGTGATACACATAGTAAAAAGACCCGTCCACGACGACGACGTAAACCACGTGGGCCGTCGTCCCTGCGACCGCTACGGAAGCATTGATAGCATAGGCGGACGCGCCGCCGGAGAAAACGGTGACTTTGCTCCCCCAACTGCGGCCGTCCCCTGAGCCGGATCGCAGGTAGACGTGACCGTACCCCTTGCCGAGATTTTCGATGTATTCCTCCGTCCAAACCACGGCCACCCGGTCGCCGCCCGCCGCCAGGCCAGGACTGGCCGAAATGAACGTATCGGTCACAGAGAGATTATGACGCTCGTGGTCGGCGGCAGTCGCCACAGCTACCAGCACGGCTGCCAGGGCCATCGCCGCCAGCACCCCCGCCGCCACAACGGACCCACTCCGTTTGTACCCTTTCAGGTTGATCATAGCTACCTCCCCACGACAATTACAACAGGAACAGGTTCACACTGTAGTTGCGCTCGTCCGCCACTACCGTCGTCGCCGTCGTCGCAGTACGCAACCCACCGCTGACCCACATTTCAGCGTAGATGTGATAGGTGCCCGGCGGGATGTTGTAAAAGTGATAGGTGCCATCGTGAATGGTGACGGTGTGATAAACCTCCCCGCCCTGGGCGTAGGCCCACACGTTCACCCCCTGCATGCTCTGGGGGATACCGCCTACCAGCACCCGTACATCCCCGCCGATGGAGGCCATACCGGGTTGATCCTCCGGGACGGGCCACTCGGTGCACACGTCACATTTGAGAGCGTCCAGGTAGAACCAGGTATCGTTATAGTCGGCGTCGTGCGTGGCGTAGAAATAGATCTCTACATCCTCACCGGCGCGATTGTAGAGGTCTATCTCATCCGTAACGTCCACCTCGAAGGATGACCAACTCCCCACCGCTGCGCCTCCGTTGGCGATCGTGTTCGAGCCACCCAGGTTGCCACCGCCAGTGTCCCTCATCCGCAAAGCCAGTACATCGTCGGCCTCGGCGGTGTCCGGGAAGCTACAGGGGGCCAGGCTACCGGCCACCAACCGCTGCCCATTCACGACCATGGTCGTCATCGTATAGACCTCGCCCGGTATCTCGACCGTCTGCTCCAGGTGCGGGGAAAGAACCGGGCAGTTGGGATAAGAGCCCATCGAGGCGTGCAGTCGCATAGACATGCTGCCATCGTAAAAGTATTGCGACTGGTGCTGAAAGGCATTCGACTCACCCGCGCTCCAGTGGGCAAAGACTGTGTCGGGGTTGCCCTCAAAGCCCCCCAGGCTGAGTATCTGCTGACATTCCCTCAGGCCGGGCGGTTTGATGATCCCTTCATCACCGCCAGAGGCCTGGCAAATCACAAACTCGTCCAACTCGCTGATGCGACTGCTACAGGTGCCGTAAGGAGCGTGGCCGATGCCCACCAAAACAGCGTCGTCCATATCTACCGTGATGCTGGCACGATAAGTCCACCCGCCCTCCCCTGGGTCGGCTGCCGTGGAGTAGTAATAATCGAACGTATCCCCAGAGCGGACGAGACGCACCCACACCGGCATAGCTATCCAACCGGTATCGCCGACGGCGCGGTTGGCATCGCCGCCGTCCGTCGGCCGGTAGGCGCACTGCAGACCAGCGCCGTGCGTCCGCATCAACGCCACGTAGCGGCTGTTGGCGTTCGTGCTATTGCGCACCATCAACCCTACCTTGGCGAACTGACTACAAGCAGGGCCGGAGACAACGCGCAAGCGGGCGTCGAAATCACCAGAGATAGATTGATAGACGTAGTACATATTGTCACTGGTACCCCACGTACTCGATCCGTAAGCATTGATCCTCAGGTGACCATCGCCTGTTTCGCTCACATTCCCGCTCACTCCGGATGGTATACCGGTCAGCGTCCATTTGCCGTCAACGGAGCTATCGTTGAAATCGTCGCCATAAGGAGTACTGTCCACCGTGCAGGCCACGGTCAGCGTATAAGGGCCGCTGACGTTGTTATCCTCGTCGGTTTCTTCGATATAATTGGTGGTATCAACCTGCCCCCACAGCTGGTGCGTGCCGCCGGCCAGGTTGAACGTCGCGGTGACAGCCTGGGTGCCGCCGGGATCAATGTTCAGCAGCCATTGCTTCTCGTCGCCCAACTGCCCCTGGAAAGGAGGAGGAAAGAGTGGATCCAGGTAATAATCAACGTCAAAGTAGGTATTCACCACCGGCGATGAGGACGAGTTGTTCCCCACCAGGATCGTGAACGGGATATCCACACCGTCCGGCAACACGTCGCCATACTCCTCGGGCCAGGATATGTCCTCGATGTACAAATCGGGCGGGACGACCGTCACAGAGATCAGGCCGGAATAGGCAACCATATCCGTCGCGCCACAATCACCGCCATTCCAATGAGATTCGATGTGATACAGACCATTGCTGCCCGCGGGAATCTCAAAGCCGATATCGGTAGCGTCGCCGGTGACAGAGTCTACGTTGACCGGATCCTGCACCACGGTCGAGGTGGCAGTGCCAGAGATGACGCACCACAGCAGACGATGAGTGTTGCTGATCGGCTCGTGATCCATCACGTCCACGTAGACGTGATCCAGAGGGACGACCTTGTGTGCAGAGACTACGATATACGGGCCGGAAACGATCCAGGTCTTGGTCGCGGTGTCGCGGGGTTCGCCGGCGTCCCAGGCGTTATCGCCGTCATAATCCAGCCAGGCCTGAATGTTCGCGGTCCCCGGCCGGTTGCCGTAAAGCGTGACCGCCGCCTGTCCCTGGGCGTCGGCCAGCACCTCGATAGCTTTCGGTTCGACCCCCGAGTAATCAAACCCACCCTCATTCGTGGAGAAATTGACCGGCACCCCCGCGACCGGATCTCCCGATTGATTATACACCGTCGCGATGAACACGTGCCCACGCTCATCGGGTAGTGTGTTGGTCGCCTCTTCTATATCCAGCTCGACGTAATACGAAGGCGGCAGTGTAGGAGTGGGTTCCGGCGTTTCGTCCGGCGTGCTCACCGGTGTATCCTCCGGCGTCGCGTCCGGCTCGCCAAGATGGGGATTCGTATCAAAGTAAGGGGGGGGCATATCGCCAAACCCGACCTGGATTCCCTCGTTGATCATCTGCGCATCACCTCGCACCGTGACGTACTCGGCGATGGCCTGGTAGAATGGATCCACGATAGGAACGTTATGGACGATCACCACCCTTACCGGGAGTCCTTCTATCCCAGGGTGATCGTAACAGGCGGCAGGGTTGGCATTGCAGTCAGTCTGAAACGAGGGGTAGCCCCACATATGGACGCCGAAAAAGCCCGGGGCGCTCTCGTAGGAGGTCTCGAAGGCATGCAAATGAGCGTCGTCTATACGCAGCCCAACTGCGTTGTGGCGGGCCACCTGTTTGATGAGCGCTGCGCGCCGGGCATAGTAGTTGCTGTCCGGCTCCCCCGCCCAGCCCGCGCCGTTCACCGGGCAAGCGGGATAGTCGGCGCTGTCGTCCGCATCATCGTTGGGAGAGTCGACCCCATCCATTAGATGACCGTCGCCATCAACGTCCAGGCAGGCGCCCTGAACCGGCTGGTAGGCGATGGCGAAACGAGCGGCCTCCCGCGCGGCGTGCTGCACGGTAATAAAGCCCTGAATCACCAGTGCAGTTTCAACAATGCCAAGGATAACGAGCAACAAGACCGGAATGAGCAACGCGAACTCGACCAGTCCTTGACCTCTCCACCTTTTCATCTCTGCCCTCCTTCGGAGTCGTTCAAGAATCACTTGGCATTCTACTAATTTGACAATGGCACATTAGACCTCCGAGGTCTCCGCAACCAATTTCGTTCGTCAAACAACTTGCAGAAGCCACGATTTTTGCTGCTCGAAGCTATTTTTTAGACCTCGGAGGTCTGAGATCGGCTAACGTGCCATTGTCAAGCTAATGCGCCAGTGGAAAAGCAACCCCTGGCACAACTTTGACCTAGATAGCGCCCCCGCCCAAGTTGGATAGAATCACCTACACTCACAAGAGCGCCAAATAACGACGTACTACACTCCAATTATACCCTACTTGACACATTCTCCGCAAGTGTACTATGGTACTAGCAACATACACCAAACAGAGCCTCGCGTGCGCGAGACTCTGTCTGAAAATGTTGCTTTACTACCTTGTTGCAGCAATCGCTTGACTAGATGGCCTCTATGATCTCACTGAAGATGTCGGCAATGCTCGGGCCTAGCAGCGCCAGAATGACGATCACCACAATGGCTACCAAAACAAGAATCAACGCGTACTCAACCAAGCCCTGACCTTCCTCGCGTGGCAAAAACAGCATCTCTCTCACCTCCTTCTCCGTGAATTTGATTGATAATTAAATGTCCAATCTGACTCTCATTATACTAGATTCGTCTTGGCGTGGCAATAGGAACTTGGTACCAGTTCACCCCTACAATGGGCGGAATGCCATTCCGCCTTACATTACCCCGGTTTATTGAGATGATACTCCAAAACCGCCGATTCGTCAGGATATAGGTAGGTCGAAACCCACTTTTGTTCCACGTCCCAAACCGCTATCAAAGTGAATCTGCCCGCCCAGCATCTCTACCCGCTCACGCATCGTCGCCAGGCCCAACCGATCCGCATCCGGCGAGTTGAGCATATCGCCAAGTTCAAACCCGCTGCCATTGTCCTCGACCGACACGCGGATCAGGCTTTCTCCCATATCCAAGCCAATTTGAACGCTGCTGGCACGCCCATACTCGATCGCGTTATTGAGCAATTGCTGAACGAGGCGGAAAACCGTCACTTCCTTGTGCGATTCTATCCGCCGCTCTTTGCCCGTTATCATCAAATTGGCATTAACCCCACTGTTGTCCGAAAAGCTATCCACGTAACGACGAAGGGTGGGCATCAGTCCCAAATCATCCAGCATCATAGGTCGCAAGTTCAAGATCAATCCCTTGACCACCTGAAAGGTCGCTGCCACCGCGCTCTTCAGCTCGGCCAGTTCGGCCCGCGCTCTCTCAGCGTCCATATCAAAAAGCCGCTCGCAAATCTCGGCCTGGAGGATCAGGTTGGTGAGTGCTTGGGCTGGGCCATCGTGCATCTGTTGGCTAAGTCGCAGCCGTTCCCGCTCCTGAGCTTCGATGATACGGACAACGAGAGGCTGCGCCGATCCCTCTTCTTCCAAGACAGCAGACTCGTATTCAGCGTGATCTGTGATCTCGAGTGTACTGCTGAGCAAATCAAGATAGCGTGTCAGGTTACGCTGATCACTCTGCAACTTTTCCAACTGGCCCCTCATGGTAAAGAGCCGTTGCTGTGTGTCCAAGACGGCCATATACGCTTCTTGAATATCCTCACGGGGCACGGTTTCAAGCGCCGCTTCGACCTGTCGCAGCCGGTTGGTGGCTTGAGTGTTGCGCTGCGCCAGGCGCTCCACCTCGGAAGTCGTCTGCTGAATTAGCAGATCAATCTCTTTGAGTTCGCGCTGGATTTGATCGTGATCTCTACTGTACTCTTCCAAGAGTTGCTCAGAAGACATCGCACCAGGTTCAGCCGGAACAGCCATTGATTCGCTCCTAGTTACAGTATAAAAGGTTGTTTCTAGTCCTCGCGCAAAGGCACCCAGCCATGCCGGAGGGCATAGACAGTCGCCTGGGTTCGATCCGCCACTCCCAATTTACTCAAAATGGCGGTCATGTGATTTTTGACCGTCTGGTGACTGATGCCCAGGTAATAGGCGACTTCTTTATTGCTCATACCACGGACGACGAGCTCCAGGATTTCCATCTCGCGCGGGGAGAGCGGGGATAGAAAGCGCGCCTCCCTATCAATCTCTCCACTGCCAAAGCGGCGAAACTCCTCTAGCAACCAGTCGTCAATGCCATCCTCATCCATGGCCTTACCGTCAACCACGTATTGCCCCTGGCTAACGTGCCGAATGACGTCCACAAGTTTCTCGGGGCTGACGTCCTTGGCGTGGTAAGCGGACGCACCAGCCCGGATAGCATGATAGATCTGCTCTTTATCATCATAGGCAGTAAGCATGATGATGTTAACTTGGGGACAAAGTCTCTTGAGTTCGCGAGTGGCCTGTAGGCCATTGATGGTTGGCAGGTTGATGTCCATCATCACCACGTCTGGGAGCAGCTCCTGCACCAATTTAACCGCTTCGTCGCCATCGGACGCTTCTCCCACGATGGATAGATCCTCGTGCGTAGCCAGGATGTTCCGTAATCCTTGACGGAAAACGGGGTGATCGTCTACGATCACCACTTCGATTTTGCCCATACTACCCCCCATTGGTTGCGCTCCTGCTCATAAGTATACCACACAACGGGCAAGAAGCGCAACTGGCACATCCCACCGGATGGAGGTCACGCACCAAGCCTAGCCCATCCGCATGACCAATGGCAACCACACTAAACACATCCGCACGACCGACTCTCGGCGCGTGATCGGCCCCAGCGCGCTCCCCGCGATCTCGGCCGTGTTGGTCAACGGCACGCCGAGGGGCGTAGCCGGCGCGGGTGAAAGTGTGTACGTCACGCGCGCGGCAGCTCCCGCTTCCACCACCCCACTCCACCGAATCTGACCACATACGTAGGCCGGCGCGGGACCGGAGGAAGCCGCCAGCGTCTCTGTCAGCACGACCATCTCTGCCGGAGGGGTATCGGTCAACACAGCCGTGACCGAGAGAGTGCCGGTGTTGCTGATGAAAACGGTGTACTCGACAACCTGGTTGGGCGCCGGCTGCTGCGGCACAGCGGATTTGCGCGAGGCGACCAGCACCGGGGCCGGCTCAGTCAGCACGGTGGTGAACGCCTGCCCCCACTCCTGAGCGCCGTAGGGTTCCTGATTGCCAAAGGTATCGCGGGCGCGGGAGCGGAAAAAGTAGGTGTGGCCGTGAACGCCGCCATAGAACGTGCCAGACGTGGCAAGCGTACCGGTCCGCCAGTCGGTCCAGACACCCTCGTAGCCATCGCGCACCTGCACGTCGTAGGCGGCGACCTCTGACCAGGCATCCTGCCCGGACCAGGTGACGGTGAAGCTGGTCGTCGCCACCCATGGTGGTAGCGGCCCGACCGACGATGCTGGCGGCAGGCAATCCTGAAAATTGACCGCCGCCAACAGGTTCTCATCACCATCCGCATAGACGAATGCCACGTCCTCCAGCGGGCGTCCTCCCGTCGCCGCCGCTCCAACGAAGGGGGCGCCGGGGGCAATGGCCGGCAAATCCCAACGAGCCATCTCGCCGCAGTTGCCCCGATCCCAAACGTAGAGTGTGCTCGCGCCGGCGGCGCGGGGCACGGTCGAATGTACACCGACGTGGAAGCTGTCACCGCTTTCGCGCACACCCAGCGCGGCCTCGGCCGTCGCCCCGCTCAGTTGGCCCACATCGCTCAAAGGGTACCAGTACTCGGCCCATTCCAGCGCCTGCCCAGACGTGATCGTCGCCGTGTCCCAAAAAGTCGGCGCGACGCCGCCGTGTAGTTCGACGTAGGTGGAGCCGTCGTCGGTCCAGTTGTCCCAACCGATCGGATTCGCCCAGCCAAAGCCGAACCCTTTGCTGCCACGGGCCACGCCGGAGGGAAAGACCCGCGCCACCCCCTCGTCTGCCGCAGTGTCGTAGACGCCGGCAAAATCACCCTGGGCAGCAGGCCGCTCGAAGAACCCGAGCCAATGGTTCCAGTTGCCCAGGCGGGAATAGTCAGTGCCAGTATGCACGGGCCAGTCCAGCACGTCATACTCGTCGAAATCGCCGCTAGAGTGCACTGTCACCTGGCCGGCCTCAAAGGCAAAGTGCAGGTCCTCGCTAACAGTGTTGGCCGCGCCGGGGGTGAGCGGCTCACCAGGGGTGAGCGGCTCACCAGGGGTGAGCATGGCGTTGGTCCAATACTTGTAGTCAACGTCGCTCCCGGTGGGGTTCTCGATGCGCGGCGTAACCGCCAGGTAGCCCCGGTCCGCGGGCAGGTACAGCGTGATGGCGGCGCGAATGCGCTCCGTCGCGGTCGTATCGCGCAGTGTGACGGTGACGCCGTCCGTCGCAGCGACGATCTGATAGCTCCACGGCTCGCCCCACTCGTAGCCGTGCTCCTCCACTGGCAGACCCCACTCGATGCCGCCGACCGCCAGCCACCAGCCCTGCTCCGGCGGCCCCCAGTGGGTAGGCTTGATCACCGGGTTCTGGTACAGCTCGTTGTGACCAGTGGGCTTAAAGATCATCTGGTAGACGCGCCCGCCCAGCTCGGGCAGCAAGGTCACCTGCAAGTAGTCATTCTCCAATACCAGCGCCGTGTAGTCCTGCAAAGAAGGCGCGGGATTAGAATCCTCGTAGGCATCCCAGTCCAGGGAGCGATAGGTGATGTTGTAATCCAGGTCTGTGCGGTCGTGTAGAAAGCCGGCGTATGGATAAGTAGAGATAGAGATGGTAGCAGTCTGAATCGAGGCAGCGCCCGGCGCCGGCGCCTCTATCACCTCGACCACGCGGCTATCCTCGGCATCGTTGAGCGCATAGTCGTAGGCCACACCACGCAGGGCGACGGACTGACCGCGATACGCACTCAAGTCGAGCGTGGCCTGGTAGGGCGGCGAGGTGACGACGGCCTGCAACTCGTCGTCGGCGTAGAACTCGACTTTGGAAACAGCATCGTTATCCGACGCGGTGGCCCATACGATGGCCTCGCCGGTGACCACGCTTCCCGTACTCGGGGTTTCGATGGCAATCGTCGGCGCGCTGGCGTCGGCGCGCTGGGCTTGAACATCGCCGTAGGGGGCTGGAAAATCCCGTCGCACCTGGTCGACGCGCAGCCCCCCGACCGTGATGAGACCCACGTCTGCGGTACCCAACCCGGCTCCGGCTGCCCAATTAAGGTGAGGGATGGTGGCAGGGTCGTACCCCATCACCAGCGCGCCCAGCGTATCAACGGCGACCGGGTCGCTTCCAGCCAGGATCAAGCCCAGTGGAGGATCGGCGATGGTATGCCCAAACTGACCATCAATCACGCCCCGTAGACCGTCGAGCACGACGAAATCGAGCGGGCGGGCCAAGTTGAGATCAACAATATGCCGGCCCAGGTCGTCTGGATCGTGGGACAGAGCGCCCTTCCAGCAATAGTCGCCGGGCGTGTGATAGATGTCGAGCGGGGCAAGGCCGAATTGATTCTTGAGCGCCAGTGTGACCCCGGTGTGGGTGTGATTCTTGAGCACCGGTACGGATATGAGCACGTCGGCGTCGAGGATCGCTCTGGGCAACCAGTAGCTGCTCCAAATGAGACCATTCTGCAAACGGACCTCTCGCACCAGGTGGGGATCGTGCTGGTCGAGTCCACCGGCGTCGTTGAGATCAATCAGGGGGACGTGAGTAACATCATCCACCATATCTCGATCGGCGTCGTAACCACACTCGTGAAAGCACTTGGGGGTCGGCCTCCGGTCTTTGCATCCTCCCGTGCGCGAAGCCGATCCTTCGGCGATGACGAC
Source organism: uncultured Anaerolineales bacterium (assembly GCA_964393895.1). GTDB lineage: Bacteria > Chloroflexota > Anaerolineae > B4-G1 > B4-G1 > B4-G1. The sequence continues at coordinate 14,604 of CAYMWP010000039.1, forward strand.
CTGTCCGGCGCCCGCCTCCTGGGCCAATCTGACGACGGCCCTGGTCACTCGCGGATCAGTGGTGATCCCTCTCTCGGCGTCGGCGTCTTCGACCAAGTTGGGTTTGACCACTACACTGTCGCCTGGTTCAATGACATTCTCCAGACCGCCCGCCAGCGCCACCGCCTGGCGCACGAGCGCCTCGACCTCTGCGTCCGAAACGGGCGAACCGGTCGCCTGCACGATGGCCACCTCGGCGGCCCCGCCGGCTGGGTTGGAATAGGCCACTCGACGCTGTAACGCGCTCACGCCACCCAGCAGCGCCAGCAACCCTATCAACAGGATCAATTTCCACCGTCTTTTCATTCCACACCCTCCAATCTCCCAGGTGCGACGCACCTTGGGTCAAATAGGCATCATCAGGTTGAGCACGATTCCCACCAGCGCCGCCCCCACGACGACGTAGGCCGCATAAGCGACCAGCGCTCGCCGATTGAGCAGCGCGCCCAACGCCGCCAGCGACGTCAGCCGCGTGGCCGGGCCGGCCAGGAAAAAGGCGAGCGCCGCGCCAGGGCTCATCCCCTGGGCCAACAATCCAGCGACGACGGGCACCGCTCCGCCACCACAGGAATAGAGCGGAACGCCCAGGAGGCCAGCCAGCAGCACGCCGTACCAACGACCAGCGCCCAGGAGCGATGCCGTCCACGCCGGCGGGATCAGCATTTGGAGCAGCGCCGCCAGGATCACGCCCACGACAAAGTAAAGGCCCACCGTTTCGGTGAGGCGAAGGAGGGTATGAGAGTGTGGGGATGTGGGTTTGGGAGAGGACAACGAGAGCGCCTTTGCGTTCAGCAAGGTCCCTGGTCTCAATTTCTGGGCCAACAGTCCCACCGGCAGGCTGAGCAGCAATACCCCAACCACCTGCGCCAGCGCCAGGGGCAATCCCAGACCAGCGGCCATCAAGATGAACAACTGGGGGTTGAGAAGGGAGGAAGCGACCAGAAAAGCGAGCGCCGGCCCGGGCGACGCGCCGCTGCGCAATAGTTCCACCAGCACTGGTACTGTGCCATAGGTACAGAGCGGCGAGACCCCACCCAGGCAAGCGGCTCCCAGCACGGTCGCCGGCCCATTGTGATTCAGCCAATGTATCCCGCGATGAGGCAAGTCCAACCGGCCCAGCAGCACCGCCAGCAATATGCCGCTGACCACGTAGGGGCCCAGTTGAAGCACCTGTGACCAGGCCAGCATGGCTGCCAGGATCAAGCGCGAGGTCAAGTTAGCGGGCATGCGCTCCCCCCCCTTCCGAAATCAAGCCAGACCATATCCGGGCGTCGGCAGCGCCGAGTTGCTCCTATGATACCACAGGGATTACGGAAGGAGGGTTACAGTTCGGTTACGGGGACAGGCGGCGACAAGTCTCGCTCGTGAACGAGGGTCATTTCGATTGTGATAGCGGTAGAGATTGTGGCAAGTACAGATATAGTGGCCGTTATCACCGTCGAAGGGGATGGCTTCAGCAATTCCCGCTGACTTTTCACCCATAACGGGAATTGCTGGGATGGCTTTGATCAGTCGAGACCAGAAGAAGACGTCGTCCATACCCCGTACCGGTTGAACGAGTAATCCTCCCCCTACGTGCGCCGAGACGAGGATATCTGGCCGGGCTTTTTGCTTTGGTTCACTGCTCAAAATGAAGGAGGAAAACACGTGTCTGACAAGTATAAAAGATCTGTCACCGCTCCATAGTTGATTTCAGGCCGACCAAATTTGCCAGACACCAGTTCATCAATCAGAGTTTCCTCCGCTTCGTCACCGCCCAGACCCGCACCGGCTCCGCCTTGCCCCGAATCTGCACCTCGCCCAGATCGGCAAACTCGAACTCCCCGCGGCGGCTGCCCAGCGCCTCGTAGGTCCACCCGCTGATGAGGATGTCGTGCTCGGAGTACACCTTGTTCAACGCTTCGATGCGCGAGGCCAAGTTGACCGTGTCGCCAATTACGGTGTATTCCTGCCGTTCCTCGGTCCCCACTGCTCCTGCCAGCGCCACTCCGGTATTGATTCCTACGCCGATGTGGATCGGTGCTTCACCTCGCTCGGCTAGTCTGGCGTTCAACGCCCTCAGGTTGGCCCGCATCTCTAACGCCGTCAGCACTGCCTGGTACGCGCTCTCTTGCAACTGTCGGGGGGCGCCGTAAATCACCAGCGTGCTATCGCCACCGAACTTGTTGACCGTGCCCGCGTGGCTCTGCGCCGCCTCTACCACCACCGGCAGATACTCGTTCAGCAGCGCCACCACCTCCTCCGGCGTGCTCCGCTCCGAGCGGGCGGTAAAGTCTCGGATGTCGCAGAACAGCACGCTCACCACCCGGTTCTCCCCCTCCAGCCGCACCTGCCCGCTGCGGATCGCCTCCGCCACCTCGCGGCTGACGAAACGTCCGAACACGTCGCGCAACCACTCCCGCTCGCGCAGGCCGACCACCATTTGATTGTAGGCGTTCGCCAGCAGCGCTAACTCATCTTTGGAATCAACGCGGAACTGCACCGTGAGATCGCCTTCCGCTACCCGGCGAGTATCAGCGGCCAATTGACGCACCGGCGCAGTGACCGCCCCGCCGATGGCCTGCGCCAGCAAGACGCCCGCCAGCACCGCGATCAACCCGGTCAACCGGAAGAGGTTGCGGCTCTCGTCCAAGAAAGTCTCGACCCGCTCGCGGCGCACGGCCATGCGCAAGGCTCCAAGTCGCTCCCCATTCTGCCCTTTTCGCAGCGGCGTGGAGACTACCCAGACGTCGTCCTCGTGCCAGGTCGCCTCCTCAATCTGGGTGTCTGATGGCGCGGAAACCACCTCGCCGATCAGGCCCAGTTGGTCGGAGAGGATGACCGTGCCGTCGTTATCCACCAGGGCGGAGTAGGCCAGGTCGCGGGTCTGTGCTTGCTCGGCGAGACCCTGCATCCGGGCCAGGTCGAGCCCTTCCGCCGCATCAAACAGGGCGTCAAAGTCAGACAAGCGCTCGAAAGAGACGTCCTCAGGCAATTCCAGGTCAAAACTTTCAGAGACAGCCTGGCCGATCCACTCGGCGGAAGCCACCAGGCCATCTTTGAGGGTGTCCTCGATGTGGCGGCGCTCGATGGGGATGGCGACCACTTGGAGGACGCCGACCATCAGGGCGATGATCAACACCATGGCAGCGGTTAGTTTGTTCCGAAGGGAGAAACGAGAGAGGAACGTGGAAGCGTGAGAGTATGGGAGGTATTCTCCCTGGGCGACTCTGGCGGCGCGGTCGGCCAGTCGCCAGGTCGCACGGGCCAGCGGCGTGGCCAGACCCCAACTGACCGCCACGCCGAAGAGGAGGATGGCGACGCCAACGATTCCCAGCTTGTTGCGCAGCCTGCTCAAAAAGTCCTGCATCTCTCTCGTGTCAACCGTCAAGCGCACCGAGCCGACCAGCAGGCCATCGTCGTTGCGCACCGGGGCGCTGGCGTGCATCAGCCACTCGCCATCCTCGCGCTCCGAGTAGACGTCTGCCTCATCGTGCGCCCTCAGTTCGGGCGCCAAGGTACCGATCTCGCGGGTGTCCAGGCCGATGATCACCACGTCGTCCCGGTCGGCGATGACGAAATCGACCAGGCCGTTGGCCGTCATGTCGTCCACCAGCGACTCGAATTGCAGCAGGGCGTCGGCATCAAAGTCAAAGGCCTGGCCCGTGGTGAGCGTATCAAAGTCGAGCGTCTCGGCGTCGTCCGGCAGGCCGAGTTCGATCATCCCGGCGTTCCAGGTGACCATGGTGCGCAGCGCGTCGTGCATCTGCTCCTTGATGCGGGTGCGGGCGTGAGTCGTGACCACTGCGATCAATCCCACCAGCACGAGCGTCATCAAGGTCGCCGTGCCGAGCGCGAAGCGCGTGCGGATGGAGCCTCGGCTCAGCAAGCCCGCCGGAGAAATCAGGTTTTTTCCGAAAACCCTGGTTTCTTGTCGCGCCGGCTCCATCGTCTCGATGGCGGATCCGCGCAGGATGGAGCGCGCCGGCAGCCAGGCCGCCCCGGCGCTGATAAACGGTGCCGCAATCAGCCCCACCAGCCCGTTGACCAGCGCCGGCTGTACCGAGCGCCATGCCGCGCCCCACAAGTCCAGGTCGGGCACGCCCCAACTGTTGCCGCCGTAGGTCACGACGATGATCACGACGACGCCCACGCCGACCACCAGCCCCAGCCCGCCGCCGATCACGCCCATCAGCGCCGCCTCGCCCGTCACGACACGCATCACCTGTCGTCGCGTCGCGCCGACGGCCCGCAGCAACCCCAGCTCGCGCCGCCGCTCCGCCACGCTCATCATCGTGGTGTTGACCACGCCCAGCGCCGCCGCCAGGATCGCCAGCAGGAGCAGCGCGTTGAGCATGTCTGGCATCACTTCCAACACCTTGACCTGAGCCTCGTACATCGCCTCGGGTTCTATGAGATAAACGCCAGGATAGCGTTCCAAAAAGTCCAAGAGATCGGCTCTCAGTTGGTCGCGGTCGGCGCCAGGTTGGGGAACCACGTGTATCAGGAATGGCTCGGTGACGGAAAAAACGTCCTTGGCGGCCAGACTAACGATGGAGGAGTTGACAAAAGTTCGCCCGATGCCCGCCAGGGTGCACCGGATCGGGCCGTCCTTGCCGGTGACCTCGAACGTCTCGCCGACGGAGACGTTGTTCCGACTGGCGATCATAGGCGGCGCCAGGACGCCGCACCCGGTCTCCATAATCGGCATGGCGGTCTCCCAATCCCCCTCGATAAAATCAAAAAATACATCGCCAGAGAACTGCACATCGTGGGGATCGGCGACCAGGGAAAAGTAGCTAGAGCTGAAGAAAGAGAGTTCGGGCACGATCACGAACCGCCACTCGTCCATCACCCGCGCCCGATCTCCGACGGCCTGGGGCAGCTCGGCGATCAGCTCCGGCGGCAGCGCGATGTGCTCCAGGTCGGCATAGGCCGCCATCCCCTTCGAGACGTCGAAGGGGGAGACGATCAAGGCGCGCAGTCGCTCGAAACTCACCAGGGTGGGGATCAATAACTCGTCTCCCGCCAGATGGATAAAACCGGTCATACCGATGATCATCGTCAGGCCCACGACCAGCGTCATGATGGTCAGCGTGACGCGCCCGCGTCCGCGCCGCAGGTTGTCGGCCATCAGCCGCCCGGTCGCGCCCCAGAGCCGCGTGAGCGGACCGCGCGTCCAGCGTCCCAGCCCGCCGATCAACGATGGGGCAATCAAGCCCCAGCCCACCAGCCAGATCAGCACAAAGGCGCCCGTCAGGGTCTGGTCCCAGGGGTACTCGACCCACTCACCCGGCGGCGCGACGGCGAGGCAGGCGGACAGAACGGCGACCATCAGCACACCTAGAAACCAGGTTTTTCGGAAAAAACCTGGTTTCTCTAACACGTGAGATTCTTCTCGCAGAGCGACCAGGGGCGAGACGCGCGCCGCCTGCCAGGCCGGAACCAGCGCCGAGAGGAGGGCGATCCCCATACCCAGAACCGTCGCCAGCAGCAAGCTGGAAAGGGAGGGGTTGCTGGTGGAGAACACGAACACCCCTTCGCCCAGGATGACCTTCATCAGGGCGATGGTCCCTTTTCCGAGCAGCGGCCCGGCGACCAGACCGAACAGCGTTCCCAGTCCGCCGACGGCGAGTGATTCTACCAGCACCAATCGTAATACCTGGCGGCGCGTCATCCCCAGCGCGCGGAGCGCGCCGATCTGCCGCCGTCGCTGCGTCACCGCCATGGCAAAGGCGTTAAAGATCAGGAACCCCGCCGCCAGCGTGATCCCCACACCCACCATCTGGAGCGTCGCGCCAAGCTGTTCGAGCAGGCCGGTCATAAACTTTTGGGCATCCCCCGAACCGGCCAGCGAGTTGAGGAGGGCGGCGCTGATGACGTCGGCGGCGACGACCGTCGCCGCCCCCAACGCCACTGCCAGCGCGCTCAAGGTGGTGCGCAACCGGTGCTGCGCCAGGTTGCGCAGGGCCAAAAAGCTCAATGAGCGCAAGAAACCAGGTTTTTTCTGAAAAACCTGGTTTCTCTCAGCTTCCATCGTCTCGATGGCCGAGCCGCGCAGGATGGAGCGCACCGGCAGCCAGGCCGCACCGGCGCTGACGAGCGGGGCCGCGAGCAAGCCTACCAATCCGGTCAACAGAGCGGGGCGCGTCGCCTCCCAGGCCGCGCGCCACAGAGGGAAATCGGCAATACCCATACTCTTGCCGCCGGTCGCCAGCGCGTAAATCAGGCTGACCCCGCCTCCCGCCACCAGGCCCAGCAGGCCGCCGATGAATCCGACCAGCGCGGCCTCGCCGATCACAACCGCCGTCGTCTGCTGCCGCGTCGCTCCGACCGCCCGCAGCAATCCCAACTCGCGCCGCCGCTCGGCCACGCTCATCGCCGTCGTGTTGACCACGCCCATCGCTGCGGCCAGCACGGCCAGCATCAACAGGACGCTCATCAGGGAGACCATCAGGTCGCCGCTGGCCGAAAAGGCAGTGCGGGTGTCGCCCGATTCGCCCATCAGGACGCCGTGCTCCTCCGCCAGGGCCGCGAGTTCGGCTTCAAACCTGTCTCTATCTGTGCCGGGCAGCGGGAAGAAGAGCAGGGCGGCGGGGCGAGTGACGTCGAAAGCCTCTTTGGCCGCCGGGCTGATGAAGGAAGCCGGGTGATAGCCGCCCGCGCCAATCCCGGCCACCGTACACTCGATGGGATGCGCGACCGCTTGCAGGGTGATCGCGTCCCCGATGCCGACCCCGTTTCGGGCTGCGACGCCGGGATGGAGCAGCAGCCCGCAGCCCGCTTCCATCACCGGACGGGTGGCGCTCCAATCCCCCTCGACAAAGGTATAGAACCGGCCGCGGCTCAACGTGTCCAGGTCGTAGATGAAGGAAGGATAATTGGGCATCAGCGCACCGATTTCGGGCGCGATCACGGCGTACCCCTCGCCCACCTCGGCGCGTCCCTCCGCCAGAGCGTAAAAGTCCGCCAGCGATTCTTGGTCCAGGAGCAGGGTCTCCAGGTCGAACTGGGACACTTCGCGCATCAGGTTGTCGCTGCTCGATAGATCGAAAGGCACGACGATCAGAGCTTGTTCGGCCAGTGCGCCCTCCGTCAGGTACTCGAACAGCACCGTGAACGTGAAGGCGACGATGCCGGTCATGCTGACGATCATCGTCAGGCTTACCGTGAACGCGAGCACCGTCAGCGTCACCCGCCGCCGCCCGCGCCGCAGGTTATCGGCGGCCAACCGCCCCACCGCGCCGGCCGGACGGGCGAGCAGCCTCCGCGCCGCCTGCCCCATCCAGCCGATCAGCGCCGGTAAGATCAGCAGCAGTCCGACCAGCCACAGAATCGAGAGCGCGAGGGGCACGACCACGTCCCAGGGGGGCAGCGTCCATGCGCCAGGGGGAGCCACGACGAGGTAGAGCGCGAGGCCGGTGACGATGAGCAGACCCGGAAGCCAGGTTCTCGTAGAAACCAGGTTCTTTCCGAAAGACATGGTTTCTTCTGCGCGCAGCGCCGCCAGTGGGGAGATGCGCGTCGCCCGGCGGGCCGGAGCGAGCACCGCGAGCAGCGTGATGCCTACTCCCATCACAACGGCCAACGCTAAACTGCCGGGTGACGCGCTACCCCGGCCGGTCTCGATACCCATGCTACGCGTCAGCGCCAAAAGCCCGTTGCCAAGCAGCGGCCCGGCGAGCAGTCCCGCCAGCGTGCCCGCGCCGCCGGTCAGCAGCGCCTCGACCAGGAGCAGGCGCATCACGCCGCTTCGCTTACAGCCGCGCGTCATGCCCAGCGCACGCAGCCCGCCGATCTGCCGCCTCCGCTGTGTGACCGACATGGCAAAGCCGTTCAGGATCACGAAACCGGCCACCAGCAGAATGACCAGGCCGACCGCGTCGAGGCTGGCTTCGAACAAGTCCGTCATCCAAGCCGTGGCGTCTTTGGTCGCCTCCGCCGCCCGGACGCCGGCCCGCACGCCATCGCTGGCTACGTCAGCGGCGACCGTCATCGCCACGCCCAGCGCCACCGCCAGCGCGCTCAACGCCGTGCGCAGTCGGTGTTGGCTCAGGTTGCGCCAGGCCAGCGTCCAGGCCAGCGAGTGCGCCACACGGCGGCGACGGCGGCCCTCCGGTCGTTTGGCTCCCGCTGGCTTGAGCGCCACCCGCTCGCTGCGCGTGGCCTCGACCACGTCCATCGCTGCCGCTTGGCGGGCCGGGTAGTAGGCGGCCAGCGCGGTGACCAATGGAGCAAAGATCAGCGAGGCTACGGCCAAGACGCCCACGTCGCCCAACGCGGATAAAAATAATCCCCAGGTTGCCGCCCAGTCTGAGGGCACGCCCAGCGCTCCCCATCCATTGGGTGCGACGACGACCGTGTAGACCAACAGCATCAGCAAGCTGAGCGCAACGGCGACGACGACGGCTACCAGGCCTAGTGTGGCGGCCTCCACCACGATGGACTGGCGCACCTGTCGTTGCGTTGCGCCAACGGCCCGCAACAAGCCGATCTCATGCCCCCTTTCGGTCACGTTGATGACCATCGTGTTGACCACGCCAAACCCGGCCACGATCACAGCCACCAGCAGCAAAGCATTGAGGAGCACTTGGAATTGCTCCATCATCTTTGAGATTTGGTCCACGGTGGATTCCATATCCATCACCACCGTCACGTTGGGGAAGGGCGCGGCGGCGTCTTTTACCTGCAAGCGGACAGCTTCAGAGTCCTGTCCATCAGGTATCTTGATGAGCAGCGAGAAGGCGCCATCCAGGTCAAAATAAGTCTCGCCATCCGCGTAGGGAAAGATGGGGCTGAACAGGGCGCTCCCGCCGATGCCAGCGACAGTGAAATCCACTTCGCCCCGGGACGTCTCCAGCGGGATGGTGTCGCCCACGCCGACGCCCAGCCGTTCCGCTGCCAGCGGTTGCAGTAACACGGCCCGACCGCGTTCCATCCACGCCAACGCCGTCGCGGAATCGCCTTCGAAGAACTCAAAGTTGCCGATACCCAGGTAGAAATCCGGGTCGACGAATATCCCCGTCGATAAGTTGCCACTTGGGACCGTGACCAGCTCGGATGAGACGGACGCGATCCCGGTCCGTCCCACGCCAATCACCCCTGTTTCGGCCAGGGATGAGATCGCATCAACTAGCTTTGGGTCGAGCGGTGGAAGCGCCGACATAACCTGATAGACGTTGTCTATGGAGAGTTCGCCCGACGCCATCATCCCCACCAGGTCGTTCATGATGGTCATATCCTCGTTGCTGGCGGCGGCGATGGTACCGATGCTGCCCTCGTAGAACATAGTCATCAGTCCGCTGCCGCCCATGATCGTGGTCAAGGCGGCGATCAATGCCCCGGCGGTCAACGCTGAGCGCAGTTTGTTGCGCGTCAGGCTGTCGGCTGCCAGGCGACCGATGGCGCCTAACCAGCGCACCAGGGCAGGTCGAATGAGCGCAGCCAATGGAGCGACCAGCGCTGGCAAGAGCAGCACCATCGCGCCCAGCAGCAGGACAATCCCCACACCCACAACGGCCACGGCTATCCACAGGCTGGGACGCGCGATCAGCCCGTAAGCCGCCAGCGACGGCAGCAGGAGCGCCAGGAGCACCGCGCCCACATGCCCGCCATGGCGAACGTACCAACCGGAGGCGACTGTTTTCTGCGGGCGCAGAGCTGCCAGGGGGGAAACTCGGCTTGCCTGCCGGGCCGGCGCCAGCGCTCCCGCCACGGTCACCGCCAGCCCCACCAACGGGCTGGCGGTCAGGCCCCACCACGGTACGGCGAACGGCGCGTCATCCAGCGTGCCCATAGCGCGCATCACGCCCCAGGCCAGTCCGACGCCGACCAACAGGCCGAGCGCAGCCCCGACCAGGCCCAGCAGACCGGCCTCCGCCAGTACTATGCGTATGATCTGACGGCGGGTCATTCCCAAGGAGCGCAAGGCGCCGATCTCGCGCGTCCGCCCGGCGATGGACATTGTGAAGGCGTTCAGGATCACAAAGCCAGCAGCGAACAGAATGATGATCCCCACCATCGCCAGCCCGCCTTGAACTAGCACGACGTTGAAGGCAATCCCGCCGCCAAGCTCGGAGCGCACGACGGCCAAATCAGTCCCCAGAAGCTGGGCGAGGTCCGTCTGGGCTTGCTTCGCGTCCACGCCGGGGCGCAGTGCCACCTCGACCCGGTCGATCTGTTCCGGCGCGCCGCTCAGCTTCTGCGCCGCCTGCAACGGCACGTAGGCAGTGTCGGCATCACCCAACGCCGTGACGTCCTGCTCCAACCTGAGCCGACCCGACACGGTCAACGTCTCGCGGCGTCCGTCCGACTGGAGCGCGATTGTGTCCCCCACGTTCAATCCGTTATCAATGGCAACCGCCATCGGCAACACGATGGCGTCCGGTTCGTCGAGGAACGTGCCGCCCACCAGCTCTGGTGCGTGGATGGCCGCGTAGCTTTCCGGATCGACGCCGAGCAGCGTCAGTTCGCCAATCTGCGGATCAACACCTTTCGCCTCGACGCGCAGCGAGGGCGAGACGCGCTCGACGTCGGGGGAGACACGCAGCGTGTCCAAAACGGAGTCGTCGAAGGGCGCACCGTCGCGGGAAAAGACCTCCAGGTCAATCTGCGGCCCCTCTTCGGCGAGCGCAGACGCGCTCTGCCCCGCCGCCTGCCCGACGATGGAGGCGGCCAGCACCATCGCTACACCCAGCGTGATCGCCAGCGCGGTCAGGATGCTGCGCAGGGCGTGCGCGGTCAGATTGCGCCAGATGAGAGCGTTTATTGAACGCATAGGAGCCTCCTGAAACGTAATGCGTAAAACGTAATGATCACGTTTTACGTTTCACGTTTTACAGTTCCAGTTCCGCCATCACGCCCAGGATTTCCTCGGCGTCGATTCCTTCGTCGCCAGCGGTCAATTCTCGCACGGTGCGGCCATCCCTGAGAAAGACCACCCGGTCGGCGTAGGAGGCGGCGCGGGGGTCGTGCGTCACCATCACCACCGTCCCGTTCAGGTCCTTGCATGCCCTTCGCAGCAGTTCGAGCACGTTGACGCCGGATTTGGAGTCGAGGTTGCCGGTGGGTTCGTCGGCCAGCACGATCTTGGGGTCGTTGACGAAGGCCCGAGCGATGGCCACCCGCTGCTGCTCCCCGCCCGAAAGCTGGTCGGGTCGGTGGTGCTTGCGGTCGCCCAACCCCACCTGGTCGAGCAGGTCGTCGATGCGGCGCTCGTAGTCCCCGATACGCTGGCCGTCAATCAGCAGCGGCAGGGCGACGTTTTCGGCGGCGCTGAGCGTGGGCAGCAGATTAAAGAATTGGAAGATAAAGCCCACCTCCCGCCGCCGCACGATGGTGATCTCGTCGTCGCTCAGGTGGGCCAGCCGCTTGCCGCCCAGCGCGACGTCGCCGTCGCTGGGGGTGTCGAGGCCGCCCATCAGGTGGAGCAGCGTCGACTTGCCCGCGCCCGACGGCCCCATAATGGCCACAAACTGTCCCTGGGGGACGACGAAATCAACGCCCCGTAGCGCGTCGACCATCACCTCGCCCATCTGGTACTGCTTGCGGAGATTGGTGGTTTGTAATATCTCTGCCATAAGATTCACCTCCCTGGTGTAAGATTAGAGATTGGGAACTCGAAATTATCCTAGTTCTCGAGTTACTACTACTCAGCCTGACTAGCATAGACCGTTTCTCAGGCTTCCTAGCCCCAATACGGTTTATTTACCCAAATTTGGCCCAAATTAGCAGCTCAATGCTCATAGCGCCGTAACTTGACAACGAAGCAGTAATGGGCCATCCTGTTTGATGTTCCAACAGCAATCCCCGTTATCATGGCATAGTCTACCATAAAACAGAACCAGCACCAACTATACTATACGCCCCGCGCCCCCCTGTCAGCGCTGGGGGAAGTTCAGTCAGTTGGACGTTTTTCGCCCCCCTGTCAAGAGCCGCCCGAGATGGGCTACCCATGTGCGGGTCATGTAGGCCACTTTGATCGAGAGAGTCGTGTTCTGAGAAAAGGCGTAGTATTACAGCGCAAAGTTGCGTTTACCTGATTTGACCAGATACGAAAAGACATGGTATCGTTCTCCCAAGACCAAAACGGGAACGGAGACGAGACCATGTCTACACAGATTATAGCAAAAACTCACCCAGCGCCAGGGTGCGATTTGTCGCCGAATGAGGTGGAGCAGTTTGTCGATGGGTTGGCGGGCTATCACGACCAGTTTGTTCCAGCATTCCGCCGTCCAGGACAGGCCAGGTGGAGCGAGGTGTATTTGAGAGGCTTGCTGGGCGATTCGCCCCGCAAGACGATAGAGCGCATTGGACCTGACATTCAAGACCAAGCCAGAGATCGCCGTGGACCTGTTGCAGGAGGCAATCCAGCGAGGCGGGTTGCCATTCAAAGGGGCAATCTCCACCGTCGTCGTGGAGTTTGGTTGGACGGATGACTTTTTCGGCCAACACACCTGGGTATTCGTTACGCGCGATGCGCGGCGACAGTTTAAGCGGTGGACAGGACAACCCCGCACGGGTGATGATGCGTCTGATCGTACGCAAGCTAGGCAATGGCGTGTACCCCAGCGCTTCCAACTCAGCGCGGATCTGAGTCGCGCCGATTTAGCTGTAACGGGTTTGAGGAGTAGCTCGTGCGGCTAGCCGACGCCGGATGCTGATCACCGCTCGCTCAACGTGTGGTGGTGTCCGATTCACAACTTGGTGGCTGCCGCGGGTTAGGTCATAGAGCCCTTCCGATCCCGATTCCAAGTAGCGTCGCCACAGTAATTCCCGTTTTGAAGCCGCACCGCCGTAAAACAGACGGTGCTGGCTAGTTTTTTCCTAGCAGCGGCCCTTTTAGCCGATGCACCCAAGCTAGAATTGCCAAAACGGGAATTGCTGGCGTCGCCACCACTTGTGAAACCAGACTCTTGATCTTTTCAAGGTGCGGCAGATACTCTAGATGCTCTCTCCTGCCAGACGTAGCCGAATGGCTGACTGGCGAACAGACAACTCGTCTTGCATGATACACCTCCTGTTAACCTTGGTCGCTGGCGGTTATCAGGAGCGAGTATAGCATCTGTCGCCGTCGAGAGTATCCGCATGTAAACGTTATACTGGCACTACATAAGGTACAAAATGTCGCTGACAAGCTGTCCGAAAAAAATGTCTCAATGTAAACAATGCGCTGTCCTATCGCAGATAGCCAGCAGCACGAGAGGCGGATTCGACCAAGTCATTCTCTGCTTACACATGCTACGGCCCCTTGCTCGCAGCTCTCACACTCGAACTGGATGGTGGTGTGCTCGATGCCAAATTCCCCGACCAGGGTCTGTTTCAGCTCGGCCATCACGTCCTGCGTCTGGCTCAGGGCCTGGTCGGCCAGCACCACGTGGGCGCTGAGAGCCACGTAGCCGGGGCTGACCGTCCACACGTGCAGATCGTGTACTTCCTGCACGCCAGAAGTCTGCCCCATTACGTCGGCCACATCGGTCGCCGTCAGTCCCTCTGGCATACCCTCGGCCAGGATATGCACCGAGTCGCGCAGCACCCGCCCCGACCCAAGCAGGATAATCAACCCGATCAACGCGCTGACTAACGGATCAACCCACAGCCAGCCGGTGGCGAGGATAATCACGCCGGCGACGATGACGCCCACCGAGGCCAGCGCGTCCCCCAAGACGTGGAGGAAGGCGCTGCGCACGTTCAGATCGCGATGGTCGTGCTCGCGCAGCACCAGCGCAACGATCAAGTTGACCACGAGTCCGACGATGGCCACGATCAGCATCGGCCCGGCCAGTACTGGAGCCGGATTCTGGAATCGCTCCCAGGCCTCTCGAAAGATCTCGAAAGCCACCAGGAGCAGCGTCGCCCCGTTGACTAGAGCGGCCAGCACTTGCATGCGGTGAAAGCCGTAGGTGTGGCGGTCGTCGGGCGGCAGGGCGGACAGACGCAGCGCCACGTAACTCATCCCCAGGGCGAACGCATCCAGAAAGACGTGCGCCGCATCGGAGAGCAGCGCCAGGCTACCGGTCCACAACCCGCCGACCACCTCGGCGGCCAGGATCAGGCCGGTCAGGACCAGCGACCAGACGAATCGCCGCTCGGTGGATCGCTCTGTGTGTGAATTGATCTCTTCCTCTCTTTCTACTCGTCCTACACGCTCAGTAACTCTGCCGGCCCCCGACCGGACCTACACCGTTCAGGTACCGTGGAAGCCGACCTCAACCCCCTTGTCGGGCCACACGACAGTCGGCACGGCGCGTCGCCCGCCGTTGAGGGCCAGCATCTCCGCAAGCCGGGCGGCATCCCGGTCCACATCGTGCCTGACGTAATCCACACCGTCGTGCTCCAGTTTACGGATCAGGCCCCGCGAATACGGGCAGGATTCCTTCATGTAAACCGTTACGCTTTTGGCCGTCATATCACGTTTCCTCTGTATCCGATCACTATTTACAGACCCAACAACTCTGCCAGGCGCCGGCCGCCCTCGGCGTGCTCGTCCTCTTGCAGGCGCGGACATTCGGATAGCTGATGGGCGTGTACATGAGATTCGAGATGATGGCGTTCAGATAGGGAAACACCGGCAAGACGTCGTCGGAGAACTCGGCCACGACCCGGTTCTTGCTCGGGTCGGCGATGCAGTCCTTGACGTGGGTGATGGTAAAGCCGTGCCACAGCACGTCGTCGTTCACGTCGCTCATGCGCCCATCTCCTCGACAAACAGGGACGAAGCGGCCTGCAGCGGCCGGACGAAGCCGGTCACCGCTTCCACGACGCGATCGATTTCCTCGGCGGTAGTACCCCGCCCCAGGCTGAAGCGCACCGCTCCCTGGGCGATGGCGGGCGGCACGCCCATCGCCAGCAGCACGTGCGACGGCTCCAGCACGTCCGAGGTACAGGCCGATCCGGTGGAGACGGCGATGCCCTGGACGTCCAGGCCCATCAGGATCGCCTCGCCCTCCAGGTACTCGAAGCAGACGTTGAGCGTGTTGGGCAATGCTCGCGTGGGATGCCCGTTGCGCCGCACGCCCCTCAGGTTCGCCGCGATGCCCTCCCACAGATGCTCCCGCAGGGCCGTCAGGCGCTGCCCCTCCTCCTCCATCTCGGCCAGGGCCAGCTCCGCGGCCCGGCCCAGCCCCACGATGCCGGCCACGTTCTCCGTCCCGGCCCGCAACCCGTGCTCGTGATGGCCGCCGTGCAACAGCGGTTCGAGATGCGTGCCCCGCCGCACGTAGAGCGCGCCCACGCCCTTGGGGCCATAGATCTTGTGCGCCGAGAGGGTCAGCAGATCGACGCCCAGATCGTCCACAACAGTGGGCAGCTTGCCAAAGGACTGGACCGCGTCGGTGTGCAGGAGCACGCCGCGCTCACGCGTGATGCGCCCGATCTCGGCAATGGGCTGGATCGCGCCGACCTCGTTGTTGGCGTGCATCACGCTGACCAGGCTGGTGCGCTCGGTGATGGCCTTGCGCACGTCGTCCGGATCCACCAGACCATGCCCATCCACGGGCAGGTAGGTCACGCTGAACCCGCGCCGCTCCAGATACCGGCAGGTGTGCAGCACGGCGTGGTGCTCGAGCGGGGTGGTGATGATGTGGTTTCCCCGATGGGCATACGCCACGCCCTTGATCGCCAGGTTGTCGGCCTCGGTGCCGCAGCCGGTGAAGACGACCTCCTCCGGCGTGCAGCCCAGCGCGGACGCCACTTGCTCCCGCGCCCGGCTGAGCCCCTTGGCCGCCTCCCGCCCGAAGGTGTGGACGCTGGAGGCGTTGCCGAATCTGCCCTCCAGGTAAGGCGCCATCGCCTCGCGCACCTCCGCCCGCAGCGGCGTGGTCGCATTATGATCCATGTAGATTGCCATCCATCCTCCTAATCTGGATGAGCCAGAGCCCAAAAGGACTTTTTACCGCAGAGAGCGCCGAGAACGCTGAGAAAAAACAACAAGTTAAAAATCTCTGTGGTCTCTGCGTGCTCTGCGGTTAAAACTCTTGCTCGTTGTGCAATAATTTGGCCGGTAAGGTGCTATGCATCCAGCATACCCTGCACGATGATGTCCACCGCCGCCTCCTCGTCCAGGCCGCGCGTCATCAGCGTCTCCAACTCCTTCTTGTCCACGGTGCCGATGGCGGCATCGTGCGTGATCTTGGCCCGATGGTCGGTGACGCGCATCCCACGCCGGCTCAGGGCCTCGGCCATCTCCAGGCCGATGTAGCCGCCCGGCCAGAACGGCAGGCCGCAGATGGAATAGTTGGGGAAGCGGTCGGCCACAAGCACGGTCACCTCCCACGCCGGGTCCACCTCTCGCGCCCGCAGCGTGCGCGCTTGCAGCGCGGCGCTGATGCCGGCGTCACTCCCGCCGATGATCAACAGTGCGGGCCTCCAAACAGAGCGCTTGGCCTATCTCCCCAATATATCTCCCAGTTCCAAGATGCGCTCGGCAAGTCTCTTGGCTGCCTCCACCGCCCCCCGATCTTGTTGTACATCCCCTGAGGCAAAGGCGATGCCGGAGACCCCCTCTATTGGCCGGGAGCATCTCGTGTTTGAGGAAGAACGCATGGATCGCCGTGATCGCACTTTCGGCGCCATACCTTCTGCCCACCACGACCGCACCCCCGATCTTGTTCTTGAGTTGGCCTCTGATGGCCCAAGTGCGATCGATGAAGGCCTTGAGTTGGGCGGAAACATTGTTGAAATACACTGGACTGCCCAGAACCATCGCGTCGGCTGCGAAGAGCATCGGTGTCAGAACCCTGCTCATATCATCGTCAACCGTACATTCGTCCCGCCGCCGGCAGGCCCAACAGGACTTGCAGGGCTCGATCTGATAATCGGCGAGCTTTACAAACTGCCCGCCGGTGATCGAGAGCATCAAGTCGAGCAGACAGTCTGTGTTGCTGTTCTTCCTGGGACTTCCGAAATATACAAGACCTTCATGCAGTAATCCTCAATGCGGCGAAGATGATCTAACACAGCAACAAACCCTCAGGACCTTTCCACTTCTTGAAACGATACATCAATGTCTATGTTGCGTTGCTCGGCTGCGTTTCCCACGCGCGGTACCACGACGCGGTGGAAGAACGCTCTCGTCCCCTCTACGTCGCGGTCCATCATCAACTGCTTCAG
>CAYMWP010000040.1:0-31430 GCA_964393895.1 uncultured Anaerolineales bacterium
GCAAATGTCGAAAAAGGTCAGAATTTCCCGCCTGAACGAGTTTTGTAAGACCTCGCAGGTCTGAGCGCGTGTCAGGCTGAGTAGTAGTTACGTTATTTGACGAATTGACTGACGAAAGTGAGGTATCCCTGCCGTCCGCCTTGCTTGGTCCAAAAATTGATGGACTTGCGGATGCGCTTCAGGCAGGCAATGATCTCGTTCAGGGTAATGGGTTTCGGGGAGAGATCCTCTGCCACCTTCCCCTCCTCGTCCTGGAACGGCATCTCGCGTCCCAGCCGCCACTCGCACATCATTTTAGCCATCTCGTAGGCTTTTTGGGCCAGGGGAGCGAGGGCGGGAGGCTCAGCCTGACGGCCTTTTTCCTCGGCCCGGTATACGCTGATCAGGGCCTCGACGGCGGCCAAAGCATCCCAGTTGGTCATCTTGGGATGCTCACGATACACCTGGACGATGCCAAACTCGATGTTTTGCAGGACGTCCTCGTACTGCTCTTCTAGGGGCAATTCGTTCATCATCTGGCTTTCCTGTGGCCACGTTCCCACGACAATAGAGAGCGAGCACGGTGTGTACTACCCGTGCTCTCAGTTTCGTGATATACTATGTGGTGGTACCCCCGGTGCGATTCGAACGCACAACCTGCGGATTCGAAGTCCGACGCTCTGTCCAATTGAGCTACGGGGGCAGGTCAGTAGGGCCGCACTCAATGGCGTGGCTATTCTACCACAAAGCGCGCGAAGGAGCAAACAATGGTATTGCAAGGCCCCCCCATCCACCGCCTCGAGGTCTCTATCATCACTCCTCGTTTTCAAATCGCCGGTCAGATAGAGACAGTAGGTGGAGTGTTCACTTTCGTCAACGACAAAAAACGTGAGAGTTTTTCCCTCCACGATGTCAGCCTGACACCGTTGGCAGGCAGTGGCCCGCTGCAGGGCTTTTCCCGGCCCCACATCGTGCTCCGCCGGTCCGAAATCGTGCTGCTCTACTTTGTCTCAGCCGAAACTCGCTCCTCGATCCAGACACTCCGGCGGAGCGAGCTATTGGTGGCCTACACGCCAGTGGCTGTGTGCCGGGCGCGCTTTCACATGGCCGACGAGGCGAATGTGAGTGACTTTCTCGAGGATATCGCCAGCAGACTGTTGCCCATCACGGACGTGCAGCTTTTCCCGCTTCAAGACCTTCCCACCCCTTTCCCCACCGAGCCCGATCTCTTGTTGGTAGGCCGCTCTTATCTGGAATTCTACCACCCGGCGTAAGCGGGACTGAAAACTCTAAAGGTTCTCTGAAACCTTTAGGGTTTGTTTGTGGGCGACGATCAGCATCACCTCGCTACGCCCGACTCGCTCCCACAGGGTATGCAAAGATAATCCTGCCCTCGCCGCCATTCTCTTACCTGCCTCAGGAGGCGGCTTCCCCTGGCCCGTCGCCCGGTAGAGCCAGCCGATGAAACGGGAGAGCGGATCGCGCCCGCCCAACCCGGCCCAGGCGACGACGACCAGCCGTCCTCCTGTCCGCATCACGCGCACAACTTCCCGCAGCATGGCCGGGTCCAAGATGAACTCTGTGGGGAAAGTGGCGACCGAGCTGTCGAAACAACCGTCGCGGAAGGGGAGCGACTGGGCGCGAGCGCGCACCAAGGGAGCGACCAATCCCTTTTTCCTCAGTCGCCTCCGCGCCTGACGGCCCATATACGGTGAGAGGTCGAGCCCTACCGGGGCCAGGCCCTGCTCCGCCATCGTCGCCAGCAGGTGACCGGGCCCGTGGGCCAGTTCCAGCACTCGTTTTCCCGTTAGGTGGCCGAGCGCCGTGCGTCCCCACGCCTGCCACTGCCCCAGCGAAACCATCCAGGCCACCAGGTCATAGGCCCAGGCGAACTCGTTGTAGAGCAAGCGGAAAAAGAACCGCACAAAGGCCCACCACAGACGGAGCATCTGTCCCTCTCCAGACAAACACCCTCACCACACAGTGCGGCGAGGGTGATCGTCCACGCAAATTGCGATGGCGCTGGCTCCAGCGCCTCATACGGTGGGCGGCTCTATGGGAAAATCAGGTTCGACTGCCGGCGGTGCCATCTCCTGCTCCGGCTTGACCCAGGCCGCCAGTTCTATAGTCAGCCTTTCAAAAAAGCTATTGGGTGGCAGATCGCCCATCCCGTAGGTCGCCTCGACGATGTGCGCTTGCACGCGCAGCGACTTTGTCTCCAACGCCAGCTCTTTTCCTGCCTCGGCCAGCACCGGTTCCCCCTTGGGCGCCAGCTTGGCGCGCAGCGCTTCGTCGTGAAAGGCGTACTCGGACATCAGTACCATCGTGACGGTGCGGATGTCGTTCTTGTCGAACAGCCATACTTCGCAGGCAGTGACCTTGTTGGGTGCGCCAACCCCGATGGTCTCCGAGATACCCACTCCACACTCGCCCATGAACTCGTTGTTTTCCAACTCAATGGGGAACGAGGGGTCGTAGTGATCTTCTCCCAGCGTGTAAGAGGTGACAAACTGGGCCAGCGGTGGGCCTACGGCGCCCCAGGAGACTTTTCTGGAGGGGGCGAATTCTTCGGCTCCCTCGACGACGTCTCCGAACGCGGCCGTTGGCTTGGCGGCCTGCGCTCTTT
The DNA here is from genome assembly GCA_964393895.1 of uncultured Anaerolineales bacterium. Lineage (GTDB taxonomy): Bacteria > Chloroflexota > Anaerolineae > B4-G1 > B4-G1 > B4-G1. Next base: position 2,606 of record CAYMWP010000040.1, read on the forward strand.
GGTAACGATTGATCAGGAACACCACTGCTCCCACCAGTGCTATGACCAGCAGCCCGCCCCCACAAACCAGCGCCACAGAGGCAAGTTCTATTCCGCCTGTCTCCTCTGGGGGGGGTTCGACGGGCGTGGTTTCCAGTGCCTCGGCCAACTCTACCAGTTGTGTCGCCCGTGGCTCGTCCAGATCATCCGCCACTCCTCGCAAGACCTCGGTGAGACCGGGTTCTTCCCAGAACTCGGCGCCCAGCTTGGCGCGCGCTCCTTCCAGATCATCGGTATCCGCATAGTAGTCGGCGACCCAGAGGAGGTAGTTGTTCTGAAAGTCGGAGCGCAGGTGACTGGGGGTAGCGTTGCTCCACTCGACCGGCCACCACCAGTAGCCGATGGCCAGGCCCAGTAGCAGCCCCAATATGACCCCACCCACTAGCGCCACCAAAGTCATGCGTTGCTGAATGAATTGAAGGAGTTTCCAGATTGCGTTCATTTCATCCCCCTCTTCTTGGCCTGTATGCTTCAAAGCCGCTACAGAGATCTCAAAGGTTATTGATGTGCACTTACTTTACCACAAAGTGCCAGCTAGGGCAAATCCGCTTTGCCGGCCCGTGGGTGCGCCCGCAGGTAGACCTCTCGCGCCTGGCTTTGGCTGACGTGGGTATAGATCTGGGTCGTGGCGAGATTGGCGTGCCCCAGTAGTTCCTGCACGACGCGCAGATCGGCGCCGCCGTCCAGGAGGTGGGTGGCAAAAGTGTGGCGCAAGACGTGCGGAGAGACGGGGATGCTTATGGCCGCCCGCTTGCCCGCCTTGTTCAGCATCAATGCCACTCCGCGCACCGTCAGGCGGCCGCCCCGATGGTTGAGCCACAGCGCATTGGTGGGGCGCTGGCCCAGCAGCGCGGGCCGTCCCGCCTCCAGGTAGGCTTGCAGCGCTCGCATCGCTTGCCGTCCCAACAGCCCAATACGCTCCTTGTTCCCCTTGCCCATCACGCGCACCTGGGATTGGCTAACATCCACGTCCGCCACGTCCAGCCTCGCCAGCTCGCTGACCCGCAGGCCAGCCCCATATAACACCTCGACGATGGCGCGGTCGCGCAGGCCCAGGGGGGTGGACGTGTCTGGGACCGCCAGCAGCGCCTCCACCTCGGCGACGGTCAGGTATTGCGGCAGCCGCTTGGGGATGCGCGGCCCGCTCACCAGACGGAAAGGGTTGCGCTCCAACACCTGCTCCCGCACCAAAAAGTCGCCGAAGGAGCGCAGTTCCGCCACACGGCGCGCGATGCTGGCCTTGACGTAACCCGCAGCGTCCAGTTCCGCCAGGTAACTGCGCAGCAACGAGCGGTCTATTCGCTCCGGCGAGTTCACTTCTTGCGCCTGGCAATAGTCCAGAAATTGACCAATGTCGTTGCCGTAATTCTTGACGGTATATGGCGAGGCATTCTGGACTGCTTCCATATAGGCCAGGAATCGCTCCAGTAATCTCCTCATACCCGTCGCGTCACGCCGTCGCCGGCTCCTCCACCTCGGGCAGGTTGGCGATCTCGACCTCTTCCTCGCAGGCGATGCACTTGGCCCACCCTTTGCGCGCCTCGGTCAGCAGCCCGCTACACGCGGGGCAGGGTTGCGGCAGGGGACGTCGCCAACTCGTGAATTCGCACGAGTCGGGAGCGCCCTTTTTATAGTTGGCGCAGCCGTAGAACGTGCGCCCGCGCCGCGTCCGTCTCTCGACCAGGTCGCCCCCGCACCTGGGGCAGCGGACGCCGATTTTGGTCAGGAGCGGCTCGGTGTGGCGGCAGGCGGGAAAGTTGCTGCACCCGATGAATTTGCCGTATCGCCCGTGCTTGTAGAGCAGCGGATGACCACATTCCGGGCACACCTCCCCCGTTGGCTCGTTGCCCACCTGGACGGTGGGCATCTTTTCCCGTGCCTGCTCCAGCGTGGCGGAGAACGGGGTGTAGAAATCGTGCAACATTGGCACCCACTCTCGCTCACCACGAGCGATGTTGTCCAGTTCCTCCTCCATCTGGGCGGTAAAGTCAACGTTGATATAGTCTGGAAAGTGTTCGACCAGCAGGTCGTTGACGGTGATTCCCAGCGGAGTGGGGTGCAGCCGCCCGTCGCGCCGCTCGACGTACCCCCGCTGCTGGATGGTGGACATGGTCGGGGCGTAGGTGCTGGGGCGACCGATGCCGTATTCCTCCAATGCCCGCACCAGCGTCGCCTCGCTGTAGCGTGGGGGCGGCTGGGTAAAGTGCTGCTCCGGCAGCAGTTGCAGCAAGTCGAGCATTTCGCCCACCGTCAGCGGCGGGATCTCTTCCCGCTTGCGCTCCTCCTCGGCTGTGGAGTCCTCGTCCTTTGCCTCCTCGTACACGGCCAGGAATCCCTTGAAACGCAGGCTGGAGCCGCTGGCGCGGAAGAGGTAAGGTTTCTCATCCGCCCCGGCCGGGCCGGCCAGGACGTCCACAGAGATGGTGTCATAGACCGCCGGCGACATCTGGCTGGCGACGAAGCGCTTCCAGATCAACGAGTACAGCCGGAATTGGCCGCGATCCAGATACGGCTTGAGGGATTCGGGCGTGCGCAGGACGCTGGTGGGGCGGATGGCCTCGTGGGCCTCCTGGGCGCTTTTGGCTTTGGTCTTGTACTTGGGTGGCCTATCCGGCACGAATTCCTGGCCGAACTTTTGCACGACGAACTTGCGCGCCTCTGCCTGCGCCTGCTCGGCCACGTTGACGCTGTCGGTACGCATGTAGGTGATCAAGCCCGTAGGCCCATCTCCCAGGTCCACCCCTTCGTACAGTTGCTGGGCCAGGCGCATCGTGCGCCGGGCGGTGAACCTCAGCCGGCGCGAGGCCTCCTGCTGCATTGTGCTGGTGGTGAACGGGGGGGCGGGCTTGCGCCGCCGTTGCCCCTCCTTCACCTTTGACACGCTGTAGACAGCCTGTTCCAGCTCGGCCACAATAGCCTGGGCCTCGGCCTCGCTGTAAAGCTCTGGCTCCTCCCCTCGGATGCGGTGCAGCTTGGCGATGAAACTGCGCCGTTCCTTCTCCTGCTTGGCTAACTCGGCCTCGATGGACCAGTATTCGACCGGCACGAAGGCTTCGATCTCCCGCTCCCGCTCGACGACCAGCCGCACGGCCACCGATTGCACCCGCCCGGCCGAAAGCCCGCGCCGCGCCATCTTGTCCCGCAGGAGCGGGCTGAGCGTGTAGCCGACGAGCCTATCGAGGATGCGCCGCGCCTGTTGCGCCTCCACCCGCTGCATGTCAATCTCGCGCGGGTGGGCAAAGGCGTGCTCGATGGCCTCCTGCGTGATCTCGTGGAACTCGACCCGCTGCACCGGCCGCGCCCCAATGGCCGACTTGAGCGCCTCAGCCAGGTGCCAGGAGATGGCCTCCCCCTCGCGGTCCGGGTCGGTCGCCAGGTAGACGGTGGACGAGTTCTTGACGACCTGCTTCAAATCCCGCACCACGTCCTTGCGCTTGGCGGGGATGACGTAGCGCGGCTCGAAATCGTTCTCGATATCCACTCCCATGCGGTTGGAGGGCAGATCGCGCACGTGCCCCACCGAGGCCCGCACCCTGTACTTTTTCCCCAGAAAGCGGCCCACCGTGCGCGCCTTGGCCGGCGATTCGACGATCACCATCTTGGGGCCACGGGCCAATTTGCTTTTGGTCTTGGCAGTGACGTGCTCGGCCGGGTCGAGCCCTTCGTGGGCCGGCGTGCGCCCCATCTTGAACATCCCCGCGCCGCACTCTGGGCACGTCCCGCGCGTGGCCGGCGTGCCGTTGCTGGTAAAGACCGGTTGAGGCCCGTCCATCTCGCGTTTGGTTTTGCACTTGACGCAGTAGGCTTGCATACCGGTCATTTATCCGCCATCAATCCGTTCACCTTGCTGCATAGCCAGTCACCGTGTTGTTTCACAGATGCCCTGTCTCGCCTCGCGCCTCCAACTCCCTCACCAGCGCCCGCACCTCCTGCTCTCGCTCCTGGGTGCAGACCAGCAGGGCGTCCTCCGTATCCACGATCACCAGTCCCTCCAGCCCGATGGTGGCGATGAGCCGCTTGCCGCCAAAGATCAGCGTGTCGCGCGTGTCAATCCCCACGTGCGGGCCGGCGACGATGTTGCCCGCCTCGTCCGCTTCCAGCAGCTCCAATAGGCTGGCCCAACTGCCCACGTCCGACCAGCCGATGTCCACCGGGATGACGACCACCTGCTCGGCCCCCTCCATCACCCCATAGTCAATCGTCTGCTTGGCGACCTGGGGCCAGACGCGGTTCAGCGTCGGCTCGTAGCCGGGCGTCCCCAGCGTCGCCTGCACCTCCGCCAGTTGGACGTAGAACTCGGCCATCTGGCGCTGGAACTCGGCCATTACTCGATCCACGCGCCAGACGAACATGCCGCTGTTCCACGAGTACTCGCCGCTCTCCACCATACGAAGCGCCGTCTCCAGGCTGGGCTTTTCGATGAAGCGCTCGGCGCAAAAGACCCCAAAGCCCTCCACCGTATCCAGAATTTCCCCCTGCTTGATGTAGCCATAGCCGGTCGAGGGGGACGCGGGCGTGATTCCCAGCGTGACCAGGTAGCCCTCCTCGGCGACCTGCGCTGCGGCGGTCAGTGCCTGCCGAAAGCGCGTCGTATCGGCGATAAAGTGGTCGGCCGTCAGCACCGCCATAACCGCCTCGGGGTCCTGCCGGAGCAGGTGGAGCGCTCCCAATCCGATGGCGGGAGCGGTACCGCGTCCCTCCGGCTCGACGATGAAATTCTCCGCCGGCAGCTCCGGCGCTTGCGCCGCCAGGGATTCGGTATGCTCGGCCCCGGTGACGACGAAAATCTCCTCCGGCTGGAACAGGGGCGCGATCCGGTCCACCGCGTGCTCGAACATGGTGCGCTCCCCGATCAACTGAAGCGCCTGCTTGGGACGGTCGCGGCGGCTGAGCGGCCACAGTCGCGTCCCAACTCCTCCGGCCATGATCAATGCGTAGAATGACATCACTGCCTCCTAGAACGTAAGACGTAATGCGTAATCTCCCGCGCCTCACATTTCACGTTTTACGTTTCACTCCACCACGTACTCCACACCCGGCTCCCGCGCCACGATGTACTTCATTCCGCCCGCCTGGCGCACCATCCCCTTCAACTCCATCAGGGCCAGCGTGCTGGTCACCTGGGCGATGGGCAGCTCCAACTGCTGCTGAAGCTCGTCCACGTGCGTCGGCTCGGCCGAGAGATGATCCAGCAGCGCCGCCTCCGTCTCGTCGGCCGGGAGCACCTGGCGCGCCTCCGACTGCTCGGCCACCATAGTCAGATTCAGTTCCTCCAGGACGTCCTCTGGCTTGAGCACCACCTTGGCCCCATCCTGAATGAGCGCGTTGGTGCCGACGCTGCCGCGCGCCAGGACAGAGCCTGGCACGGCGAAAACGTCCCGCCCCTGCTCGGCGGCGAAATCGGTGGTGATCAGCGCCCCGCTCCGCGCTCCCGCATCGGTGACGAGCACGCCCAGGCTGAGCCCGCTGATGATGCGGTTGCGCGGCGGAAAGTTGCGCCCCTCCGGCGGCGTGCCCACCGGATAGTCGCTGATCAACGCTCCGTGCGCGACGATCTGTTGGGCCAGCTTGCGGTGCTCCGGCGGGTAGACCCGGTCAATGCCGCAGCCCAACACGGCGACGGTGCGGCCCCCGGCCTCCAGCGCCGCGCGATGCGCCTCGCTGTCAATTCCCCGCGCCAGCCCGCTGACGATGGTTATGCCGCTGCGGGCCAGCGCACTGGTCAGTTGGCGCGTCACCTCCCGCCCGTAGACCGAGGCCCGCCGCGTACCGACCACGGCTATGGCCCAGGCGTCTTCCTCCGTCAGCGCACCTTTGACGTACAGCACGGGGGGCGGGTCGTGAATTTCGCGCAGCAGGCGGGGATAATGTGCGCTCTCCCAGGTGAGCACCCGCGCGCCGGCGGCCCTGATCCGTTCCAGCTCCCGGTCCAAATCGCGCTGACCTCGAACTCGGAGCAGATTCTTCAGCGAGCGGCTATCCAGCCCGGCGCGGCGCAACTCGCCGGGCGAAGCGCGCCAGGCCCGTTCCACGTCTCCAAAGTAATCGAGCAGCGCCCTCAGGCGCACCGGGCCGATGCCGCGCACGATGTTGAATCCAACCCAATAGCGCAGATCGCTCATTGTTCACCTTCCGGCAGCATACCCGGCAGCGGGCGCACCACCATCAGCTTGGCGTCCAGGTCGAGTTCGAGTATCACACTGTCCAGGGCCGGCAGGAGCAACTCGCCCCTCGGCCCGCGCACGACGTAGACGTCGTTGGCTCCGGTGTCTATGACCTCTGTCACCTGGCCCAGCGGCTCGCCACCCTCCGTCTCCACCCGCACGCCGATCAGTTGAAAGTGGTAGTATTCCCCCTCCTCGAGCGGCACGGCCTCCTCGATGGGAATCTGCACGAGCATGCCGCGCAATTCCTCGGCGCTATCGCGATCGTCGAGGCCGCCCAATTTTAGCAAAAGTGTCTCTTGGTGAAAGCGACACTTTTCCACCGGGTAGCGATCCGTTTTCTCGGGGAAATCCGGGTGAGTTAGGTAAAAGCAGGCGTGCCGTTCCAACCGTTCGGGGTAGGCGGTGACGATCCTGACGCGCAGCTCGCCCCGCACGCCGTGCGGTCGCGACACCCGCCCGACCGTCAAATAGCAAGGCCCAGGTGCGTGCGCCTCTCCTGAGCCTCTATCATTCTCACTATGACGTTGTGTGGCAGCACCCATCGGCGCCTAGACGATCTCGACGGTGACCCGTTTTCCCTGCTTGGCAGCGAGTACCCGGACGAGCGCGCGTATGGCGTTCGCCGTGCGCCCGCCTCTACCGATCACGCGCCCCATATCTTCCGGGCCGACCCGCAGTTCCAAGATCACCGCGGCCTCCCCTTCGATTTCGGAGACGTGTACCTGGGATGGGTCATCCACTATGGATTTGGCGATGAACTCGACCAACTCTTTCATTGATGCCATTTGCTCCTCCCTCCTGATGTAGTTGGTGCGGACGTCGTAAACAGTACGGAGACGCAGTGGGGGAGTGCTCCACTGCGCTGGAAAGTGGCGTCTATTCCTCTGATTCCTCTATTTTCCCCTCGCTTTCTTCGCCTTCCTCTTCGACCTCGGCCGGCTCAGGTTCCAACGCTGGCTCCTCCAGCTCAGGTTCCAACGCTGGCTCCTCCGGCTCAGGTTCCAACGCTGGCTCCTCCGGCTCCTCGGCTGCGGGCGTCGTGCTATCCCGGCGGGTCTTGGGACTGATCGGAGCTTGCTCCTGGGCCTCTTCCTCCGCCTCGGCCGCCAGCGCTTCCAGAGACTCGCCCTGCTTGAGCCGCTCGAAGCGGGCCATCGTGCCCTTTTGCTTCAGCAACCGGGCGACGGCCTCGCTGGGTTGTGCACCGACGTTCAGCCAGTACAAGGCCCGCTCTTCTTTGATCTCTACCGTCTCCGGTTCGGTGCGTGGGTTGTAAGAGCCGATGATCTCGATGAAACGACCATCGCGGGGAGCCCGCGAGTCGGCTACTACTACCCGGTAACTGGGTTGCTTCTTGGCGCCTACGCGGCGCAATCTGATTTTGACCATAATACTCCTCTAGTTGTGTTTAAAGATTGGAAATTGACAAGTTGGAATTAAAAGGCGATCACCAAACGTATTGCTCCTACTCGATAGTCTTGTTCAATGGAAACGGTGACGGGGTTGGTGGCACAGGGATAAGGATGTGCCTCATCGTCGTTGAAAGCGGTGCAACCCCAGTGCTCTTGGTGATCAGGCGTGGCACATAGAGCGGGAACACCGGGGGATCCTCGATTGCCAATAACAATCGCTTTGGAACTCTTTCCATCCCTTTCATCGTTCGTGCCTCTCGCCTCTTGCCCTCTACCCAAACATCCGCATCAGCCCCCGCATTCCTTTCTGGCCCTGGCCCAGTTGCTTCATCACCTTTTGTATCTGGCGGAACTGCTTTAGCAGCGCGTTCACTTCCTGGACAGTCGTGCCGCTGCCGCGCGCGATGCGCTTTTTGCGGCTGCTGTTGATGATGCGCGGCTTGCGCCGCTCCTCCGGCGTCATCGAAAAGATGATGGCCTCGACTCGCTTGAACTCTCGGTCGGCGTCCTCGGCCGAAAGATCCGCGGTCAATTGCCCCATGCCGGGCATCATGTCGAGAATCTGGCTCAGCGGCCCCATCTTTCTGATCTGTTGGAATTGCTCCAGAAAATCCTCCAGGTCAAAGCTGGCCTCGCGGACCTTGCGCTCCATGCGCTCCATCTGTTCCCGGTCGAAGGCGGCCTCCGCCCGCTCGATGAGCGTCAGCGCGTCGCCCATCCCCAGGATGCGGGAGGCGAGCCGGTCGGGGTGAAATACTTCCAGCGCGTGGGCCTTTTCTCCGGTGCCCAGGAACTTTATCGGTACGCCGGCGACGGCCCGCATACTAATGGCCGCTCCGCCCCGCGCGTCGCCGTCCACTTTGGTCAGGATCAGGCCCGTCAGCCCAATGCGCTGGTGAAACCCACCGGCGACGTTCACCGCTTCCTGCCCCGTCATCGCGTCGGCCACCAGGAGCATCTCGACCGGTTTCGTCGCCTGCTTGACGGCCTCCAGCTCGGCCATCATCTCCTGGTCAATCTGGATGCGGCCGGCGGTATCTAAAATGACCACGTCGCAGCCTCTCCGCCGCGCCTCGCGGACGCCGTTGGCGCAGATGCGGGGCGGCGGGACGCGCTGCCCCTCGCTGTGGACCGGCAGGTCTAGTTGGCGGCCCAGAACCTCCAACTGGGTGATGGCGGCCGGTCGGTAGGTGTCGCCGGCGACCATCAACGGCAGGTGGCCTCCCTGCTTGAGATAGCGGGCCAGCTTGGCTACCGTCGTCGTCTTGCCCGAGCCTTGCAGCCCGACCAGCATGATGACGTAGGGCGCAGGCCCCGTCAGTTCCAGCCGCCCCGGCTGGCCCAGCGTCTCGATCAGCTCCTCGTGGACGATCTTGATCACTTGTTGGGCCGGGCTGAGGCTCTTGGTGATCTCGACGCCGACGGCCCGCTCGCGTATGCGGTTGACGAACTCTTTGACCACTTTGTAATGTACGTCGGCCTCCAGCAGGGCCAGCCGAATCTCGCGCAGCACATCGTTGACATCGCTTTCGCGCAGGATGCCACGTTTGCCCAGCCGCTTGAAGACAGCTTGGAGTTTATCGGTCAGACTTTCAAACATCGCGCTCCAACTGGTAGCCGTTTAGAAAGTGGGGCGATTGTAATGGAAAAGACATGTTTCGTCAAGTAGAACGGCGAATTAGAACACGGATGGGCAGGATTTACGGATCAGATCACATAATCCTGCCCATCAGCATTCCGAGGCGTTCCGCCGGTTAAAGACCCACACGCCGATGGCCGGAATGGGCGCGACGACCGCCAGCAGCACGCCGATCACCACGAGCAGCCCGCCCAGAATCGCCGCCGGAGGCGCGAGCGCGCCCAGCAGGGCTAACCCTCCGCCCACCAGAAACAGGATCAGGGCCAGCGCGGCCATCACCGCCGAGGTGACGTTCGCCTTGCGCGCCGAAGCCCGTCGTGCGCCGCTCACGCGCCCGCTCTGCCCGTTGACGAGCAGCGGCCAGACGCGCCCCCCCTCCTGGTACCAGGTGACGTAGGCCGGCAGCAGGAGCAGTGTCCAGTGCAGGTCGTCGTACTCCGCCTGGAGCGCAAAGTTGCGAATGTGATCGGCGGCGGCGGCCCGCCGGCACTCGGCCTCGGCCGTGCGGGTGAAGGCCGCCTCCACGCCGGGCCAGGCGGCCTCCGGCTCCAGCGAGGGTATGCGCACGACCGCTCCCGCCACCATCTCCGGGGTGTATGCGACGCGCTGGCCCAGGTCGAAATTGCCCAGGCGGGCCATCAGCGCGCGGTGATCGTCGAGGGCGGGGCCGGCCACGTTCTCGTAGACGCGCTTCAGGCGGCCCGCGCGCGGCTCCCAGCGTATCCGCGTCTCTCGCACTTCCTGTGAGCACCAGCCCGCGCCTTCCCGGTACTGATCCTGATGGCTTACCGCCTGGTAGTCAAAACCCATGTCGGCTCGCCAGGCCGCCTCGACTTGCCCGTCCACCAGCCAGAGTGGGATCAGGTAGCGACGCGCCCGGCGTGTCAGTAACTCGGCTTTCAGACCGGCGGGGCGAAACCAGATGCCGCGCGACCAGCGCTCCAGCACGCCGGTCAGCTCGCGCTCCGAGAGTGCGTGGGGCAAGAGTTGCTCCGGCGGCTCCTCCCGCAGATAGGCCGGCTGCGGCGCGACCGGCCTCTGAAGGCAAAAGGGACAGCGCGCTAGAGTTCCCCCCTCTTCGGCCTCGCTCAGGGCTGGCTCTGGTATCAGGTGTGCTTCTCCACAGTGGGCGCAATGGACTGCCATCAAGGGCACGCCCCACACCGCTTTCAAGTCAGTTATCCTTCGCTCTTCCATCTCGCCTCCTGCCCCCTGCCCCTTGCCTCCTGCTTCATGCTTCCTCCGACGCCCGCGCCTTGTTAAAGATGATGACCGCCCCGATCAGGCCGGCCACGAATAGGACAAATCCCACCACCAGCCCAACGACGCCGATGCCTCCCAACGGCGTCGCCAGCAGCCCCAGCAGCCCCAGGCACGCGCCCGGCGAGATTATGGCCGCGATGATCAGCCAGACGCGCAGCCAGGCGACCGGCTTTTGGCCGGCCACTTGTCCCGTCTGCCCGTTGACCATCACCTGGAACGTGCGCTCGTCAAAGCGATAGGAGGCCAGATAGACCGGCAGGAGGACGTAGCGCCAGTGCTCGTCGGCAAAGTCGGCCGTCATTTGCATGTTGCGCACGTGGGAGGAGCCGGTGTCCTTGTAACAGGCCCGCTTGGCTCGCTCTCGCATCTCTTCCCTGGCGATCTCCCACGTCTGTTGTAACCCTACGTCGTAGGTCTTGGCCTGCCAGCCGGCCAGGTAGCTGGGGTTGTACTCGGCCAATCCGCGCAGGTCGAACGGTGTCACCTGGCCCAGTATGACGCGGCTAACCCGCCCCGTGCCCGCTACCAGGTGGTCGTTGATCGGCAGGTGCACGCGCCCGGAGCGCCAGTTCCAATCAATGACGGTGCGGGTCTTCCACTCCCCGCCTTGTCGGTAGCGCTCGGTCCTCGCAGTGCCTACCTCTGCCTTCCATCTGGCTCCGACGTGGGCGTCAAAGGTCCAGAAGGGGAGATAGATGCCCGTCATCTCCATCAACGCGCGCATGTTGCGCAGTTCCGGTGGGTGCATCCAGCCCCGCCCCAGCCATTCCGAAACCTGCGCCTGGCACTGCGCCTGGTCAACGGAGAAAGGGACCAATGCAGTCGGGCGGAGGTCGTCGCCGGGCGCGCTGCGGGCCAGGACGTGGTTGGAGCCGCAGAAAGCGCACGTGCTGGTCAACACCTCTGGCGCAACGGTGACCGCCGCGCCGCAGGACTCGCACACCAGTTCCCGTCGTTCTTCTCCCCAGCCGTAGCGGGCGCGTTCCACCGTCTCCAACGTGAACTCGAACTCGGCCGCTCGCTGCCCCACTTGCTCGGCTTCTACTTCCTGTGTGCGCCCGCAGTGGGGACAGGTCAATTGTTGCTCGGCGGCGCTGTAGGAGGTGACGCCGCCGCAATGGGGACACTTGAAGGTGCGCGTATCCTCTCGCGTCTCTTCTTCGGGGGCGGGGCCGTAAAGCTCGATGCCATCCACCAGCGAAGGCAGAGGAATAAAGTCCGCCGGCGGTGGCCACAACGCGGCTTTCGTTTGGGCTTCTCTCATCGGTTGATTCCTCCTTGCCTGGTCAAGCGTATCGAAACGGTCGTGCTACATGACTGTGGGGAGAGGGAAGAAACCAGGTTTTTCTGTAAGCGAAGGCGCTTCTGCTTCGCCCGAAGCGACAAAAACCCGGTTTCTGACGTTGTTTTAACGATTAAGCACAATAGGCGACTCTGTCTGTCGAACTTTGCGGGCCAACGCTATGCCTGCCAGCCCGTACAGCCCCGCGGCCACGAACAGGGCGGCCCGGAGGCCGAGATGGATCGCCAGAGCGATAGACATAGCCGAGCCCAAGACCGACATCACACCATTGATCCCCCACAGCCAGGGTATGACCCCAGGGCGGTGCGCCCCAGCCCAGCGCATTCCTAGCGGGAAGGGCATTCCCATCAGGAAACCCAGCGGGGCCAAGAGAGCCACCGTCATACCCATGCGGGCCGGGAGAGGCCATCTCATGGTCGTGTGCAGCAGCCAATCCCCCGCTACCGCGTGCAGAGTCACCAGCAGCACCAGCAGCGGGAAGAACGGGCCTCTCAACCACCGCGCTGCCCGTCCACTCCACAGGCTGCCGAGGCCGCTGAAGAGCAATAGGGAGAAGAGCACCACTGCCAGCGAGTATACTGGCCGCCCCAGGTAGATCGTCAGGCGCTGGATGGTGGGTATCTCTACCAGCATAAAGGCCACGCCCAGCCCTCCAAAATAGACCAGGAGTCTCCACGATGGATGGGGCAGCCCGCGTCGCCGGGCGCCCAACCACAGGGGCAGAAGGATGAAGAGAGCTCCTATCACAGTCGTTACGCCAAGTACCGTGACCAGGATCAACAGCGCCTCCACGCTGGTTCGGTAGGCGCTACTGATGTTGAGGGACATGTCGAAAAGGTCGCCTACGCGAACCAGGTTGAAGAAAAAGGGGCGGTCGTCGGTGGCAGAGGAAATGTCCAGTGGGTAGTTGGCGATAAAGGCGGCCTGGTTCTCTGCCGTGATGAATCGTCCCACTTCTTCGTGAGCCGGCAGGCCGGGGGCATATATGACCGTAAAGCCCAGTTCCTCCGACTGTTCTTTCAGCGCCGCTATCTCGTCCTGGGTGAAGGGAGTGCGTTTGAAGAGCGCTGTCGCCATCCCGTCAACTTGCCCTTTGGCGTTGGGGCGGGCGACGACGACTACGTGCTGGCGTGGCTCGTCTACGCCCGCACTGGCCCAGCCCGTCATTCCCGTGGATACAAGGCGCATCGTCTCGGCGGGTCGTTCGGTGAAATACCAACGGGAGACGGTGAGGATGCCGCGCTCTGTCAAATGATCGTAATAGGTTTGGAATGCTTCTACAGTGTAGAGGCTATTTTCGGAGAGAGCGAAAGCGCCAGAGCCGCCCGCCGCCCAAGTATCAATCAGCGAGGCCTGGATGACGTCGTACTGGGTGGGACTGCGGGCGATGTAGCCTCTGGCGTCGTCCACCACGACGGTCACGTCGGGTCGCTCGTAGAGATGCCCGGTAAAGTCGGCGAAATGGTCGCGCACCACTGCCACTATGGCTGGGTTGACTTCCACCGCCGTCACGTGCGGCGCGCCAGAGGCGAGCGCGGCCAGCACGTCCCGCCCGCCGCCGGGGCCGATCACCAGCGTCTTGGGTTGCTCGAGCAGGTAGTAGACGAGTGAAGTGAGGTCGTAGCGCAGGAACTCGACTTCGCTGAGCAGTCCTCGAAATTCTTGGACCGGCGTCCCGGCCACGTCGTCAATGAGCAGCAGGGCATGGTTCAGAAAGCGTCCTTCTCGGATGGTCTTGTCCCAGTAATCGAGATCCACAGACCAGAAGAAGGGATAGTACGAAATCTCGTGAACCGTCACCTGGGAGTGAGCGTTCCAGTGTTCGTATATGAGGGTGGGCTTTTTTCCTGCGACCTCTCTGACAGGGATAGTAATCCAGTCTTGCCGCGCATTGCCCCAAACCAGGCCGATCAACGTCAGCACGACCACCAGCGCCAGCAATTGCCGTTTACCCAGCCCCCACGTGAGCGCCAACCCTGCCAGGGCGGCCACTGCTCCCACTGCCAGTACTGCTCCAGCGCCACCCAGCGTCTCCAGCGCCAGGATGCTGAGGAGGCAGCCGAGGGCCGCCCCACTCAGATCGGCCCAATAGATGCGGCCCGCTTGCTCTGGCCAGGCGGAGAGTGCCAGGGATAGGATCAAGCCTGAGAGCAGGAAGGGAACGGTCATGTCCAGGTAAATGAGCGCCAGGTAAAGGATCTGCCGGGAGGGGACTCCACTGCTGCTCAGAGTCAGTTGGAAGGGGATCTGGAGGTACAGGACGAATGTGAGGGGCACTACGAGGGCCAGGGCCAGGGCGGCCAGGGCGATCCAGCGTCGTGCTCGTCCCGGCTGGGTCAGGTTGGGGAAAAAGTAGAGCAGCACTCCGGCCATCGCGCTTCCCATCAGCGCCAGGGAGATAGCCAGGAAGGCAAAGTGATAGCGCATCGTCACCGAAAAGATGCGCGTTAGTACGACTTCCAGGGTGAGGGTGCTCATGCTGGTCAAAAAGACCCCGACGAGTTGACGATGTGATATGCGCATAGTGTGTGGCCTCTTGTAGAGCCGGGGCATAAAGCGCCCCGGCTACGGAGCAGCGCCCGGTGAACCGGGTTTTTAGGGCGATTCATCGCCCGCAGCTTTGTAGCCCGGCGACTTTCGCCGGGCGGTCAGTAATTCCCGTTTTGAAGCCGCACCGCCGTAAAACAGACGGTGCTGGCTAGTTTTTTCCTAGCATCGGCTCTTTTAGGCCGATGCACCCAAGCTAGAATTGCCGCAACGGGAATTGCTGCCGGGCGGTCGTGGTAATTGTTGTGCCCGCAGTTTTTTCAAATACGCCAAGTCCAGCTCAGATCACAAAAATAACGGATTGCTCAAACGGAAACAGTATATCACAGGCGGTGGATTACACCAGTCCGGGGCAATTAATCGCGCCGGCCCCGTTCACGCTCATGACGAAATCGGGCCGGTAGTAGGACAAGATGCCATCTTGTTCCAGTGTAAACTTGCCAAATGAACGGTTTGATGTTATTGTTCAGGTGCGTCTTTCCGATGCCAGGAAACCTGGTTTTGTGAGGCCAGTCTGCGCGGACGGAATGGCTTTGCGTCCACCCTGTGGGAGGTCCTCGACCCGTTCGAAATACACTCGTAAAGTTTGATCGCCGTGGCCAAAGACGATGATGCCTGGTCACGTCGGCGCATCACGCCTCAAGTTTTGCGCCGGGAGGGGTATTCTGTGGCTAATGAGAGAATCCTTATAGTCGAAGACGAAAAAGACATTGCCCATCTAATGGATACCATGATGCGGGACAGTGGCTACCGGACGCTCGTCGCTTATGACGGCGCCGAGGGCTTGAACTTGGCGTTGCGCGAGCGGCCAGACTTGATCCTCCTGGACCTGCGCCTGCCAGAGAAGGACGGTATGCAAGTCCTCCGCGAACTCGACGGCAGCCACGTGAATATACCCGTGGTGGTGGTGACCGCCTGGGGGACAAAAAAGTTGGTCATTGAAGCGTTGCGCTTGGGGGTCAAGGATTACATCACCAAGCCTTTCACCATGGGTGATCTGGTGGGCGCGGTCAAAAATTCCTTGTCCGAGGAACGCCTGCGCCGTGAGCGGGACGAATTGACCGATCAGTTGCAAGCCTCCAACCAAGAGCTGGAGCAGGGCATGCAGCAACTCGAGGCGCTTTATGAGGTTGGGCACGGGCTTGCTTCTATCCTGGATCTGGACGATCTGCTCGACGTGATACTCAAGGAGGCGAACAAGGTCCTGAAGGTAAGCGTAGCCTCCATTCTTTTGCTGGACGAGGATAGCGGGGAGCTGGTGTTTCGTTCGGGCACAGGCAGGAGTGCCAAGAAGCTGCTGGGCCAGCGTCTGTCTCCCGGTCAGGGGGTTGCAGGCTGGGTGGCCGAACACGGTGAACCGCTTCTGTCCCCCGATGCCCGGTCGGATCCACACTTTAGCCCTGCCTTTGACGAGATCACGGGGTTCGTCACCAAGTCAATCCTGTGTGTGCCCTTGATGGTCAAGGGGCGCGTGATCGGCGTGGTGGAGGCTTTGAATAAACCGGAGCCGGGCTTTACCGAGGATGACCTGGCCCTATTGCGTTCGTTGGCCGCATCGGCGGCAGTGTCTATTGAAAACGCGCAATTGTTCGAGGAAACCCGCCGCCTCCATCGCCAGTCCGAAGTACAGTTGGCTCGGGTGACCCAGGCTTATGGCGAGATTCAAGCCCTGCAAGAGACGACGGGCGCGCTGCTTGCGTCGTTGGATCTGCAAGAGGTACTGGACCAGATCGTGAACAGTGTGGTATCGAGGATGGGATACAGCGGGGCCATGTTGTCCGAGTACGACGAAAAAACCAACTCCTTGCCGGTGCGGGCCGTCGCCGTCGCCCCGGCCCTGGGCGAGGCCAACGCGATCGAGTCAGGGGAAGAGATAGCGGGCCTCCAGCTACTGGGGGCCAAAGTCACCCTGGCCCAAACCGAGAACCTGGCCGTGCGCGCCGCCCTGGAAAGAAAAATCCAAGTCACCGACAGTTTCTACGACCTGGTCCGTCCTGTTGTGACGCGGGAGGTGGCCGATGCCGTTCAGGAGATGATCGGCGCCCGCGTCATAGCGACGATCCCTCTGCTGGCCAGGGAACAGTTGGTGGGCAATATGTTCGCCGGCAGCAGCAAGGAAGAGTTCTCGGAGACAGACCTGAATTCACTGCGCACCCTGGCCAACCAGGCGGCCCTGGCTATTGAGAATGCTCGGTTGTACAAGAACCTGCGCGAATCACGGGATCAGGTAGCAGAACACAGCAAGGCCCTGGAAAAGCGCCTCAGTGAGCTTTCGCGCTTGCAGCAGATGGCGTTGGAATTGAGTAGGGTGACGATCGGCGCCGACCTGCGGGACGTATTCCAACGACTTACCGAGCACGCGGCTGCGCTGTTGGAAACCGAGAGCAGCGCCATTCTGCTTTACGATCAGGAGCATCAAGCTCTGATTTGCCAGGAGCCGGCCTTTGGAGTGCCACTCGAAATCGTCCGGGATTGGCACATTCCCCTCAGCCAGGATCTGCCGGCCTGGGCCATCTGGGAGAGCGGTGGGCCACTGATCTTTAACGATCTGAACGATCACCCTATCGTAAAAGCGATGGAGATGGAGGAAATTCGAGAGCGTATGCAACTGCGTTCCACAATGTTCTCCATACTGCGCGTGGGGGGAGAGCCTATCGGGGCATTGCAAGTGTCGGACAAGCGGGACGGCAGCGGCTTTACCTCTGACGACGAGCGCGTGTTGGAAATTTTCGCCTCTCAGAGCGCCATTGCCATCGAGAACGCCCGCATTTTGCAGCGTATGGAAGTGCTGAACCAAGTCGGCGAGGCGATCACCGCCCGTCTGACACTGCCCGAAGTGTTAGAACGAGTCATACAAGGGATCAACGAGCTGATCAAAGTGGAGGGCATCTCCATCTGGCTCAAGGAACCCTTCCCCGATGGCAGCGGCGACCAACTTTCGCTGGTCGCTGCCCTGCCGGACAAATCTATGCCAGACAAGTTGGGCGATGTGAAATTAGACCCAGGTGAGGGGATAGCTGGCCTGGTGGCGCAGACGGGAAAACCTCTGATCGTGCACGATGCCCAGAACGACCCGCGCTGCTCCCGTCAGATTGACCAATTGGTGGATTTTGTGACCGAGTCGCTCCTGTGCGTGCCGCTGCGGGTGCGCGACAAGATCAGTGGGGTAGTCGAGGTGGTCAACAAGATCGGCGGGCGGTTCGACCAGGAGGACATCGAGATCCTCAGCTCGGTCGCGGCCTCGGTCGCCGTCGCCGTGGAGAACGCCCGTCTCTTTACTAGCGAGAGCCGCCGCGCCTCGGAGATGGAAACGTTGGTAGAGATAGCTCAGGCTGTCACTGAAGCGGTGACGGAGCAGCCCAAAGCCCTGTTGGAACGTATCGCCCGCGGCGCCTGCCAAGCCCTGGAAGCAGACTGCGCCCTGGTTTGCCCCTTTGCGGCCGACTCCGCCTGCGACGTGGATAACGTGGCCGCCTTTGGCACGCTGTGCCCCCTGGAACTTGACCAGTCCAAAGTGGCCGTGGGCGGGCCGATGGGAGTGATCCGCAAGCGCAAGCTGATGGTGTGTGCGGACGTTGCCGCCGAGCAGCCGGCTCTGTTGCAGGACCATTTCTTCGCGCAAGAGGGCGTTCGCTCCTTCATCGGCGTCTTGTTGGAAGCGGACGAGGACGAGTTGGGGGTCTTGTACATCAACTTTCGTAATCCCCATCGGTTTCAGGACCGCGAGCTGACCTTTGTGCGCCTGATCGCCCATCAAGCCGCCCTGGCCATAGCCAAGTCGCGCTTGTTCCAGACCCTCGACCGGGAACTGGTATCGGCCAATGCCAGCCTGCGACGCAAAGTTGGGGAACTGGAAGAGTTGCAGGCGATCAACAACGTCATCAGCTCCACACTAGAGATAGATAAAGTGTGGGATAGCATCTTGCGCGGCGTGATATCAATCACCGCGGCTCCCCACGCCACCATTTTGCTGCTGGATGAGGAAAGCGGTGGACTCATCGCCCACATGCTGCGGGGGGGCAAGACGTTCACCCAGAGATTGGATCCCCAAGAGACGGTCATACTCCCCTCCGTCGGGGAGCTCGAGAAGCGCTTGGCCGACCGCCACGACATCCTGCACAGCTTTGGTGAACAGTTGGACGGTGGCACTCTGTGGGGCCTTTCCTACTGGCGGCTGTTCCCCGACGTTTGCTCCATCCTTCACACTCCCATCGTGGGCGGAAGCGACCAAAAACCGATTGGACTCTTGATCATCGGCAGCCCGCGCCAAGAGGAGTTTGACCCCGACGACCGCCGACTGTTGGAGGCCCTGGCCAACCAGGCCGCGATTGCCATCCAGAACGCTCGCCATCTGGAGACAATGCGCAAGTATCAGGAGCAACAAGTGACGGCGGAACGGATCGCGGCCATGGCCGACATTGCCGGCAATATGGTCCACGGCATCAACAACACCGTGGGCGCGATTCGGCCCTTTATCCAACAGATTGAGATGAAATTGGAGCTAGGCGAGTTGAGCGACGACTATTTGCGCGAAAAGTTGACCAAGATACGGGAGAACGCCGACCGCACTCTGGACGTGGCCCAACAGATCCGGCGCCCCTTCCGCTCGATCCAACCGGAACCGATAGACGTAAACGCATCTATCGCTGCCGCCCGGGCCAAGCTGTCCGAACCGGTGGGCGTCAGGGTGGATGTCCAGTATGGTGAGAACTTGCCGCCAGTTTGGGCTACCAATCAGTTGGACGAGGTCTTTGGTAATTTGATGAGAAACGCATTGGACGCCATGTCTGATGGGGGAGGCCTTTTGCTGGTACGTAGCCGGCGAGCAGGCAATCGCTGGGTCGTCGTGACGATCAAAGACACCGGGCCAGGCATACCGCCCCACATACTGGACAAGCTGTTTCACGTGGGCACGACGACCAAACGAGGCGGTATGGGGTACGGCCTGTGGTGGTCTCGCATGTTCCTGCGTCGCTTGGGTGGAGACATCGTGGTAAAGAGTGACGAGGGCCGGGGGTGCGAATTCACGGTCACTTTGCCGATTGACGCAGAGGAGGGTATAATTTGACGGTAGCTTTTGGAAAAATAGGGCGGCGTAGACTAGGTTTCCACACCTCGCTGTGGAGCGGGACGGAGGAATTGGTATGAGCAGACAGTATCATATCCTGGTGGTCGAAGACGAGAGAGACTGGCGAGAAGACGTCTTTCGCGAAAACCTGGAGGGCGCTGGGTACTGGGTCGCAACGAGCAGCAGTTACGACGAGGCGATAGCACATCTGGAGCAGCGAACTTTTGATCTGGCAGTCATTGACATCAACCTGACCGGCCAGCGCGGCAACCAAGATGGCATCCGGGTGATGGAAAAAATGGCTTCTCTGGAACATAAACCTCAAGTCATCGTCGTCAGCGGCTCCAAGAATCGCGCCATGGCTGAGGAAAGCGTCAAGAGATTTCATCCCGTCGTCTTTCTCGACAAGCCGAAATTCGACGTCGCTGAATTTCTCGCCTTGATCAAAGAAACGCTCGCCGGCGCTCAATAGAGCTGCTGGATCCTCACGCCGTTCTCGACAGCTTTTGAAAACATGACGCCGGAAACGGTTGGGAGCGTCGTCACTTCGGGCGGGCCCCGCTCAAGGAGTACCCGATGGAGTACAGAGCCAAGATATTAGTGGTGGAAGACGACCCTTATTGGCAGGATCTCATCCGCGAGACGCTGGAGGGCGAGTATCAGGTGACTGTCGCCGCTACCTACGACGAGGCCAGAATCGCTCTCGATAAAGTCAAGGAGCGGGAGGAACACATTGATCTGGTGACAGTGGACATGGGATTGCCCGGCCAATTGCGGAGCGAGACAGCCTCGGTCGAGGCCGGGCAGCGCATCGTGGACTATTTGAGGCGTTTCCATCCTCGCACTCCTTGCATCGTCGTTACCGGACTCCCCGACATTTCGACGACCCAGGTGCGCGATCTGTTCAAACGGTACAACGTGTTCGACTTTATCGCCAAGGGACAGTTTGATCTACGAGAATTTCTCGACATCGTCGGACGGGCGGTCGAACAGGCCCAACGGCCGGCCGACGATGAGCAGGGCAAAAAACGACTGATCGGGCGTTACGAGATCATCAAAGAGTTGGGGCAGGGGGCGATGGGCATCGTCTACCAGGCACTGGACCCCAACATACAACGGGTCGTCGCGCTCAAGGTGCTGCGCCCTGGCCTGAGCTCCGACCAGGAATTCAGACAGCGCTTTCAGATGGAGGCGCGCTCGGCCGGCAAGTTAGCCCACTCTGGCATCGTCACGATCTTTGACGCCGCCGACCAGGGTGATACAGCTTTCCTGGTGATGGAGTATCTGGAAGGCCAAACGCTGGCCCAACTGCTCGCGGCGGGAGGGGCACTATCGCCCGCCCAGGCATGCGGCATCGCCGTGCAGATTTGCGATGCCCTGGAATATGCTCACGCCGCCCAGGTAGTTCATCGCGACATCAAGCCCTCCAACGTCATCCTGCTGCCCGGCGACCAGGTCAAGCTGACCGATTTTGGCATTGCCAGGGTGATGAGCGAGCCTCGCATGACGCGTACCGGCATCATCGGCACCCTGGATTACATGTCGCCCGAGCAGGCGCGCGGCGAGGACGTGGATCACCGCACCGACATCTATTCCCTGGGCGCAGTCCTGTTCGAGATGGTGACCGGTCGCCTCCCTTTCCAGGCGGATACGCCGAGCGCGACGTTGCTCAAACTCATCTCCGAACCAACCCCGTCGCCGCGCGCCCTTGACCCGGCGATTTCGGTCGGGATGGACGAGATCATTATCCGGGCCACGGAAAAAGACCCATCCCAACGCTACCAGACCGCAGCGGAGATGCGCCAGGCGCTGCTGGCTCTTTGACCCGCCGGCGCAGGGCAATTGCGTTGATAATTATGAGCGTCTAGACCTCCGAGGTTTACAAAATAGCGCCTTTCCAAAGATTCTCTGGCGATACGAAAATACGCGACCTAAACCTCGGAGGTCTGGGTAAAAGCGATTGCCCTAGCCGGTGAGCGGCGGACGTCTCCGGGCTGCTCCATAATCTTGCCCCTGGGCGGGGAAGATCACAGGGGGTTCCTTATGAGTGGCGGATACTCTATCTTGATCGTAGAAGACAATGACCAATGGCAAGAGGTCCTGAGAGAGCCTTTGGAGGACGAGGGCTACGATGTGACCATCGTCGCCGACTACCGGGACAGCCGGCGGATCCTGGAGAAACACGTCTTCGATCTGGTGATCCTGGATCTATTGCTGGATGAGGCGTCGCCGCTTTTGGACGGCGAGCGTTTGCTGGCTCACATTTCGCGCTGCTATCCGAACACAGCCTGCATCGTCGTCACTGGGTGGGGCGACATCCGGCTCGTGCGAGATGCATTCAAGCAACATCACGTGGTGGACTTTATTGACAAAGACCAATTTGACATCTTGACCTTCCTGGACGCATGCCAGGTCGCTCTTATGGAATGCGACCAGGCCGACGATGTCACAGGCAGCTCGTCCTCCACCGTCTCCCTCACTGCCTTGCGTCGGACCCTGGACGAGAAATTCGATTTGGAAGAAGTCAAGAATCTGTGCTTTGACCTGGGCATTGACTTTGACGATTTGCCCGGCGAAGGGAAAAAAACGCGGGAATTAGTGGCCTATTGCTGGCGGCACGATTGTCTGGAAAATCTGATGGCCAAAATAGACAGCTTGCGACCGGCTCGCCAAGTCGCCTTTGCCCGTGCCGCGTCTGGAGTGCACCGCAGAGACGCAGAGAGCGCGGAGGAATCAAGTGACGGTCAATCGAGTCACCAGGACAATCGTCCGCCTGGCGCCCCATCGGCTTGCTAGTTCAACCGCTCGACCGCATCAATTTGACCATAGTCGGTGCCGCCGGCCGGATAGGTGAAGCGCACCAGGTGGAACGAGTAGCCGGGCGGCGGTGGTGATTGTACTGCGCCGATGTCTATCTCTATGCCGGAACCCGGGTAGGGGTACAGGTCACCCTGAGGAATAGGCTCGTCCTCTAGCTCACCGTCGCCATCGCTGGCATAGCCGTCCACGTTTGTGCCGCTCACGTCACCCGGATTGTCGCCGTCCCACTCGAACACCGTGTACCAGGTTACACCATCGGCCGAGAGATCAATGGTGATGTAATCGAGATAAATGCTGCCGCCCGTGAGCCATTCGTAAAAGACCATGTCAGAGCCGGGGCCATCAATGATGCCCCGCCCGGTGCCAAAGTCGAGCGTGATCGTATCCGAGTTATCAATACCCACCGGCACGTTGTCCGGAGGGCCTCCTGCATCAGAACACGAACCGACCAGGGAACCGGTACACGTCACCGACGTGGTGTACATGTAAGGTGTTATGTCGTACGGTTGGGCTGAGGCGAGGTTGCTCGCAGCCGACTCGTTGCTGGCAACGTCAATGGCGGTGACGTAATACGTGTAGGTCGTGCCGTTGGTGACGGCCGCGTCGCGATAGCTGTTTTCGGTGACTGCGGTCAAAAAGCCGCTGTCGGTTCTATAGACGTTGTACCCTGCCAGGTCAATTTCCGAGTTGGGGTCCCAGCCCAGGACGATTTGACTTTCGCCGGCGGCCGCGCGCAGATTGGCCGGCGCAGCCGGCGGAGTGTCGGCGACGATGGTGAAAGCGTTAGCCAGGCTGCCGGTGGGGTCGGTGGGGCCGGGGTTGGTGACGTAAAGGGTGTAGGTGCCCAGGCCCATCCCGGCCGAACGGCAGGGCACCACCGCCGTCAATGTGTTCTGGTCAACGTAGGTCACGTTGAGCAAAGGCACGCCATCCAACCTGGCCCGCAGTGCTCCCGGCGCTCCGGTGTTGCGAAAGTTGCCGCCGGTGATGGTGACCGCCCGGTCGGTGGTGGTAAACCAGGTGTTGGGGTTGATGGCGGCGACTACCGGGATCGGGTTGGTCGCCGTGTAAGCGTTGGGCAACACGTCCGATTGACTATCGGGATTGGTGACGGTGAGGTCATAATAGCCGGCCACGATGCCCACCGGCACCGCTGCCTGGATCAAAGTCGGCGCACAATTGGAGACGGCCAGCGGCACACCGTCCAACGAGGCCGAGCAGCCGGCCTGGAAATTCAGCCCGCTGATGGTCACGTTCACGGCTGCGGTGTTGACCCCGGTATCCGGTGTGATGGCCTGAACGATGGGCGGCGGCACGGGAGTATCGGTCGGCACGGGAGTGTTGGTCCTGGTAGGGGGTTGGGGAGGAGAGGTCGGGGTGGAGGTGTCGGTCGGCGTGGTGGTGGGGGTGGAGGTGGTCGTCGGCGTGGGCGTGCCGGTCGGCGTGGGCGTGCCGGTCGGCGTGGGTGTGCCGGTCGGCGTGGGCGTGCCGGTCGGCGTGGGTGTGGGCGTGAGGGATGGGGTGAGCGTGGTCGGAGGTGGGGAGGGCGTTGGGCTCGCGCCCGCTATCCCCTGGGGCGTCGGCGTGGCCGTCGGCTGGGGGCCTACGACCATCGTGGGGACCACGACCAGCGTCCCGGCAGGGGTCAAAAGGCTGTCCGAAGACCACTGAGGGGTCATGACTTCTGGACGCAGGGGGGGGACTTTTAACTCCCCGGCTTCAAATTCGCCTCCCGCGTCGGGGTTCAGTTCGGAGAACATGTCGGCGTAGACCTGCCACCGCGGGTCCTGCCTGACCGCCATTATGGCGGCACCGAACAGACAACTGAATCCCAGCAACATGACGACCAGGAACAGCAGCCAGTCTCGCCGTCCCCGCTCCCTGTTTTCCCCTTGCCCGTTGTCGGAAGTTGGCCTAGCCATACATTACGTCTCGACCGCGTCTTGCTCGCTATCTTGATTCGACGACGCCGGAATGATCATACTGAAGGTGCTGCCTTTCCCCTCTTCGCTGACGAGGCCAACTTGCCCCCCGTGCGCTTCGACGATGGCTCTGGTCACGTACAGACCAATGCCAAGCCCCCGCGCTTCCCCTTCCGCCCCCTGCGTGACTCGGGTGACGTTGTAGAAGCGATTAAAGACTCTCTGCCGGTCATCGGGGGGGATACCCGGCCCGGTGTCCGTGACGTCGAGGATCACCTGGTCATCTCGGCTGGAGAGCCGCAATTTGACACTGCCGCCGGCCGGTGTGTGCTGCATTGCATTGCGCACCAGGTTGATGATCGCCCAGCGCAATCGTTTGGCGTCGGCAGACACCGGAGGCAGGTCAGTGGGAGTCTCCACCTCGAAGGTCAGCTCTTTTTCGTCCATTCGCGGGCGCCATTCTTCCGCTATCTCCTCGACGAGGCCGGGCAGCAGAACGGGGTGTTGCCGCAAGCCCAACCGGCCTACCGCCTCCATCTCTGAGAAATCTAACAGCGCGTTTATCATTGTCACCAGATTATCGGTGTGGCGATTGATCGTCTCCAGGAAACCACGTTGTTCCTCGCTCAGGATGCCGGCCGAGTTGGCGAGTAAGAGCTCGCTGTATCCCTTGATCGCCGTCAGGGGGGTGCGCAGTTCGTGGGAGACGTGGGTGATGAAAGCGTCCTTGAGTTGTTCCGCCTCGACCTCGACGGTCACGTCTCGCAACACGATCACGTTGCCCAGAGACTCGCCGCTATCTTTTTGGACGTTGGCCGAGTGCGCCCTGATCACCTTCTGCCCCACCTCGATCTGCCGGCGATCCAAGAGCCAGGGATTCGTCCGCGAGCCGGCGATTTCTTCCAGGTCTCCCGATGGCGGCTCGCGCAACGGGCCGAGCTTGAAGTGGGTCGCCAATTCTTCTAGCAGTTCCTCGGCCGTCGTGTTCAGCGGTTCGAATTCTCCTTCCAGGTCTTCCAGCAACACGCCGTCGCCGATGCTGGAGAGTATCGCCCGCATACGGCTCAACGCCTCTTCCAACGCCCGAGTACGTTCTTCCAGGCGACCGGTCATCTCGTCAAAGGTCGTGGCCAGTATGCCGATCTCGTCCGCGCTCACGATGCCAGTGCGCTGGTCGAGATGCCCTTCGGCCACGGCCCGCGACGCGCGTACCAGGTGACTGATGGGATTGGTGATGCGTTGAGAGATCAGGTAGCCGACCGCGACGACCATCACCGTCGCCGTGATAAAGATCACCGCGTAGGTATTACGGCTGTCGGCGCTGGCCTGGACGATAAAGTCCGACGGCAGGGCAACGCCAAAGACTCCCAGGCTCTCGTTGCCCACGCGCAGGGCGCCATGGGCAGTCCGGTACCAGCGGCCGTGAATGGAGAAATTCTCGCCGCGGATGATCTCGGTGCTGCGTAGAACCTGGTCGTGCAACTCTGGCCCGATGGCGGCGGGTTGCTCGGTCAGCGCAAAGGTGCTTTTGATGGCCTGGCCTTTACCGTCGTAGACGATCACGTCGGCCAGGGAAACTCGCTTGAGATAGGGCAGCAGTGTGTCGAGCGAGGTGCCAACTACGACCACTCCCACCACTTGCCCCTCCAGCCCAACGGGGACAGCGGTGAAATAATAGTGCCGCTGATCCGTCCGGTGGTAGCCCAGGGCGCGTCTGGGCAAACTCTTTGGATCGCCGGCTGCGAGCAATTCTTGCGCTATCCCCAGCTCTGAGACGTCGAACGCCCCGCCCACGCTCTCAAGTGTGCCATCCTCCTGCAACAGCGTGTGCGCCATCGCCTGGCCCTCCACGTCAACGACGATCATGCACTCCACCTGTCGGAGAGCAATCGCCCGCTCAGCCAACGTGGTCACGACCTCTCGATCTCCGTCTCGCAACGCTTCTGCCAGGTCAGTCGTGAAAGCGACTGCCCGCGCTGATTCGATGTGGTCCAGTTCCAGGCTCGCCAGGCCGTCCGACACTGTGCGGCCTGCGTCGAGTAACTGGTTGGTCAACCGCTCGTCCAGGGAGCTGGCGACCAGCGTGGTCACCACATAAGTGCCGGCGACGGCCACGATCAGCGTGAGGATCAGGTAGGGCAGGACGATCTTGACGCGGATGCCAAAATCACGGACGCGGCCCAAGCGCCTGACCCATCCGGTAAGTTTTCCCGATTCTCGATCCTGTGCCACTGGCTTCCCTCCAATCAGGGCGCAGCGAAATAGGCTAACGCCTGGCGCACTCGTTCTTCGATGGGCAGGTCTTTATCCTGGGGCAGGCTCTGGAGCGCCGTCTGTGCCTCGACCAGGCTAAAGCCCAGGCCGGTCAGTGCGGCAATGACTTGTCCATCGGTTTCGCTCAACAAGGGCGCTATCTCGGCCCCGGTGGGACTGATCTTGTCCTTCAAGTGAAAGATGATTGATTTGGCCGTCTTGGGGCCAATGCCCGGCACCCGAGATAGCAGCCCCGGCTCTTCCTTTACCACGGCCTGGCGGAGCGCGTCCGGCGAGATCGTCCCCAGCAGCGCCAGCGCGACCTTGGGGCCGACGCCGGAGACGCTCAGCAAGAGTTTGAACAGCGACAGTTCATCTTTTGTGAGAAAGCCATACAGCGCCAGTTCGTTTTCTCGCACGTGCAGATGGGTGAACAACTCCACCGGCTGGCCGGCGTCGCCCAGTTGGGGCGGCACGTCGAGGGGCACGCTCACCCTGAGACCAAGCCCTCCGGCGCGGACCACCACGTGATCCTCTCCGACGCTCCACACCGTCCCGCTGAGCCGGGCGATCATCTCACCTTTGCTCCTCAGAAAGCGCGGATAGGCGGGCCGAATGAAAGTGGCAGATGGCGACTGCCAGCGCGTCGGCCGCGTCGTCGGGGCGCGGCGTCTCCTCCAGGCCCAACAGCAAGCGCACCATCTCCTGCATCTGTCCTTTGTCCGCGTTCCCGTACCCGGTCACTGCCTGCTTGATCGCCGACGGCGTGTACTCGGCCACGTCGAGGCCGGCCTCTGCCAGGGCCAGGAGCGCCACTCCGCGCGCCTGCCCCACGCTCATCGCCGTGCGCACGTTGCTGCTAAAGAACAGCTCCTCCACGGCGGACGTCGTCGGCTGCCACTCCGCGGCCAGCTCCCTCACCGCCCGGTGGATCAACTGCAAGCGCGCGGGAAGGGGTTGATCGGCCGGTGTCCTGATCACCCCGAACGTGAGCGATTTCAGGTCTCTTCCCACCTCCTCCACCACGCCATAGCCGGTAGTGGCGGTGCCGGGGTCAATGCCTAGCACGCGCATTGTCCGAACTCAGGCAGCTTCGTACTTGGCCATCACTTCGTCGCTGATGTCCAGGTTGGAGTAAACCTGCTGGGTGTCGTCCAGATCCTCCAACGCTTCGATGACGCCCATCACTTGCAGGGTCTCTTTTTCTCCCAATTGCAGCGTGTTCTGGGGAATCATCGCCAGCTCGGAGGTCTCGAACTCGATACCTGCATCCTCCAACGCCTGGCGCACCGCCTGGAATTCTCTCAATTCTGCATAGACCTCGATCATATCGTCGCCAAAAACGACGTCCTCTGCGCCCGCCTCTACCGCGACTTCAAAAACGTTATCCTCGTCTATGCCATCGGACTCGATCGCTATGTATCCTTTGCGTTCGAACTGCCAGGCGACGGCGCCTGCCTCGGCCAGCGTCCCGCCCTGCCGGGTGAGGACGCGGCGCACGTCGGCGACGGTGCGATTTTTGTTGTCGGTGAGCACCTGTACCAACAAGGCGACGCCGTTGGAGCCGTATCCCTCATACGTTACCTCCACCAGTTCCTCGCCCTTGAGTTCTCCGGTGCCGCGCTTGATCGCCCGTTCGATGTTGTCTTTGGGCATGTTGGCGGATTTGGCTTTGTCAATCGCCAGGCGCAGGTTAAAGTTGACGTCGGGATCGCCTCCCCCGGTGCGTGCGGCAATGGTGATCTCTCTACCCAGGCGGGTAAAGATTTTACCCCGCTTGGCATCCGTCGCGGCTTTTTTATGTTTGATGGTTTTCCATTTACTGTGACCAGACATCTCTTGCTCTCCATTGTTACTTGAAGTTAATGTGCGTGAATCAATGGGGTGCAGAACGTGATTGCGCCATTACGAACACATTGTACCCTGGATTATACCACCGAGCAGCCTGATTGGGCAAGCAACTCACACACCGGTCTGGATGTTTGCTAACAGGCGATTCATCACTTCCAGATACGCCGGTAACTTGTGATAGATCGCTTCGGCCACGGCCTCTCAGTAGAGGCCCTAGACCTCGGAGGTCTCTGCCGAGCTTGTGCTCGCCCAAAACCGCCGATTTGGGCAGTTTTTGAGCCTGAAAACACATCTCATTAGACCTCCGAGGTCTTACCCAACTTATTTGAAACACACCCATACGAGTTCCCGCTCTATGTTTCTGGAGGCCAGTACGCCGATGTCAAAATCAGAAGTCTCTCTATAGGTGTTCGTCGCGCGGGAGCCAAACAGGTATAGCTTGCAATCACTGAACACCTGTTCCAAGATGATCTTGATTTGAGATAAATGACTCCACTGAAAAAACCAGGTTTTTCAATGGTTTTATGGGACAGCGTCCCAC
>CAYMWP010000041.1:0-25978 GCA_964393895.1 uncultured Anaerolineales bacterium
CTGCTGCAATGGAACGAACGCTACGTCCAGCGCATCCAGGCCGCCGCGTCCGCCGCAGAATTGTGGGACATCTGGCAGGAGATGCAGTCCCAGGCTTTCCTCAGCTACCGCGTGGACGTGGCCGCCGTCAACGCCAACGCCGAGGATTTCGCCGCCCTCACCCTGGACGAGCAAAAGCGCTTTCTGCTGGAGACGCTGGACCACAACGCCCTCTACGTCAACCACAGCGAGATCGACGACGCCGACTATGCCGTCAGCGACGCAGACAAGCGCCTCAACGCCCAGTTCTACCGTAGGTCGGAATGTCATTCCGACTTCCGTATACGCGGTGGGGCGGAATGACATTCCGTATACACGGTGGGGCGGAATGACATTCCGCCCTACCCCTACGTTCTACCGCCGCCATCTGCCGCACTGGCAACCGCCGGGCGCGACGTTGTTCGTGACTTTTCGCCTGGCGGGATCGTTGCCCAAGGCTGTGATTGCAGCTTTGCAAGCAGAGCAGAAAGACCATAAGCGCGCGTTATTAGCAATTGAGGGCGTACAAATGCGCGAGAAACAGGCGTATCTCTATGAACGCCGCGCCTTTGGCCGTTGGGACGCGGCGTTGGATGCTGTCACCACCGGCCCGTGCTGGTTGACAGAAGCCCACATCGCCCCTATCATCGTCGAAGCGCTGCACTATCGTGACCGGCGTGAATATGATCTATTGGCGTTTTGTGTGATGTCCAACCACGTGCATCTGGTATGCACGCCGCTGCAAAAAGAAGACGGCAGCTATTATGCCCTCTACCGCATCATGCAATCCCTAAAACGCCACACCGCGCGGCAATCGAACCTCGTTCTACAGCGACAGGGCGCTTTTTGGCAAGACGAAAGCTATGATCACGTCGCGCGCGATGCCGGTGAGTTGCAGCGCATTATCCGCTATGTCATTAACAACCCCGTAAAAGCGGGCCTGGTGTCAAATTGGCAAGATTGGCCGTGGACGTATTGTAGGTCGGAATGGCATTCCGACCCCACGTAAGTCGATTGCCAATCCGACCCACGTAGTCGGAATGGCATTCCGACCCCACGTAAGTCGGAATGCCATTCCGACCCCACGTAAGTCGCATTCCGACCCCACGTAAGTCGATTGCCAATCCGACCCACGTAAGTCGGAATGGCATTCCGACCACGTAAGTCGGAATGGCATTCCGACCCCACGTAAGTCGCATTCCGACCCCACGTAAGTCGGATTGCCAATCCGACCTACGGTAAGTCGGAATGCCATTCCGACCTACGGGAGCTATTATGAACTTGTACGAACGTATCGCCGAACGCACCAAAGTTTATCAGGAAATGGGCCGGGAGTTGTTTCCCGACGCCGTGGTGGAGAATCTCAATCCGGCGTTTCCGTTGCGGCCTTATCAAAGAGACGCCTTGCGCCATCTGGTGTACTATCTTCAAGATTACCGCGACCGTATCAAGCCGAGCCAACTGCTCTTCCACATGGCGACCGGCAGCGGCAAAACGCTGATCATGGCCGCCGCCATGCTCCACCTCTACCAGCAGGGCTACCGCAACTTTATCTTTTTCGTGGACAGCACCACCATCATCGAAAAGACGCGCGACAACTTTCTCAATCCCCAATCGCCCAAGTACCTCTTTGCGCCGCAGCTCAAACTCGACGGGCAGCGGGTGGCGATCCGGCCCGTGGAAAGTTTCCAGGCGGCCAACGGCCAGGGGATCAACCTGCTGTTCAGCACCATCCAGGGCTTGCACACCATGCTCAACACCCCGCGCGAGAACGCCCTCACCTACAGCGACTTTGCGGGGCGGCCCATCGTCCTCATCTCCGACGAGGCGCACCACATCAACGCCCTCACCAAGACCTCCGGCCGGCGCAGTGCGGGCGAGGCCGAGAACATCAACACCTGGGAGGCGACGGTCAACCGCATCTTTCAGGCGCATCCCGAGAACCTGCTGCTGGAATTCACCGCTACGGTGGAACTGAGCCACCCGGCGGTGGCGGCCAAGTACCGCGACAAGCTGCTCTACGACTATCCGCTCAAGCAGTTCCGCGAGGACGGCTATTCCAAAGAGGTTTACACGCTGCAAGCCGACCTGCCGCAGATGGAGCGCGCCCTGCAAGCCGCCGTGGTCAGCCAGTACCGCCAAAAAGTGGCCGAGCGCCACGGGCTACGCCTCAAGCCCGTCATCCTGATGAAGGCCAATTACGTCAATCCGCCCAAGACGCCCGATCCCAACAAAGTCGTCTCCGGCGAATTTCGCGCCGCTTTCGAGCAGCGCATCGCGGCGCTCACCGCGGCCGATCTGGTCGCCTTGCGCGACAGCGCGCAGAGTCCGCTGGTGCAGCGTGCCTTTGCTTTCTTTGCCGCGCGCGACATCGGCCTGGACAACCTGGCCCGTGAGTTGCAGGATGACTTTGGCCCAGAAAAGGCTCTGTCGGTGGATTCCAAATCGGACAGCGAGGCACACCAACTGCTGGTCAACTCACTGGAAGCGCCGGACAACGCCATCCGCGTGGTCTTTGCCGTGGAGATGCTCAACGAAGGCTGGGACGTGCTCAACCTGTTCGACATCGTGCGCCTCTACGACACCCGCGACGCGAGGGCGGGCAAGCCGGGCAAAACCACCATTGCCGAAGCGCAGCTCATCGGGCGTGGGGCGCGCTATTATCCCTTTCAACTGGACGAGACGCAGCCGCGCTTCCAACGCAAGTTCGACAACGATCTGAACAACGACCTGCGCGTGCTGGAAGAGTTGTACTATCACAGCGCGCACAACCCCCGCTACATCCAGGAGCTGCACACCGCGCTGGTGGACATCGGCATGAAGCCAGAGCGGCCGGCGCGGCAGTTGCAGCTCAACATCAAAGACAGCTTCCGGCAGAGCGATTTTTGGGAACAGGGCCTGCTTTTCACCAACGAGCGCGTGCGCAACGACAACGCCGACGTGTTCGGCGTGCAAGATACGCTGGTCGCGCCGCGCTACACCCACCGCTTGCGCACCGGTTATGCCCAAGACAGCGTCCTGTTGGATGATCCCGGCTTGCCGCAGGCGGCGGAGACGCACGCGCGCACCCTGACGCTGCGCGAATTCGGCAAGCCCTTGCTGCGCGCCGCCCTGGCCCGGCTGCCCTTCTACGAGTTCCGGCGGCTCAAGGGCTACTTTCCCCACCTGGCCTCGATCACCGAGTTCATCACCGCCGACGCCTACCTGGGCCAGGTGGCGGTAGACGTGAGCGGCGCACCGGCGCAATTGGACGCGCTCTCGCCACAGATGAAGCTGGACATCGCGCTGGATGTGTTGCGCGCGCTGGCCGACGACGTGCGGCGCGGCACGCCCACCTTCCGGGGCACGTACGAGTTCAAGCCCCAGGCGGTCAGCCAATGCGTCAAAGAAAAGAGCATCGCCCGCGAATACAACCCGGCGACCGACGTGGGCACGGGGATGCGGGAGACGAGCAATTTTGACCTGCACGCCGACTTGCGCGGGGAAGATTGGTACGTCTATGATGAAAACTATGGCACGTCCGAGGAAAAGGCGCTGGTCAAATTCATCCAGAGCCAGATTCCGCCTTTGCGCGAAAAGTACAGCGACGTCTACCTGCTGCGCAACGAAAATCTATTCCGGTTGTATGATTTTGCCGAGGGGCGCCCCTTTGAGCCGGATTTCGTGCTCTTTCTCACCGACAAGGCGACCGGTCAGGCCATCCACTACCAGCTTTTCATCGAGCCGAAGGGGCAGCACCTCATCCCCCACGATCAATGGAAAGAGGCATTCTTGCAGCAAATTGCAAGCGGGCAGAAAATCATCGTGGCGTTTCCCAACCGTGATTTCAAAGTGGTGGGCCTGCCGTTTTATAACACCGAGGTCAGGAAACAAGCGTTTGAAGCGGCTTTCCGGCGGGTATTGCTGTAGGCAGGGCGGCATAACAACGGTTTCCAGCCGACCGATAGGCTGAGCAGTTTGGCGAGAAACTGAAGGAGCCATACACCATCGGCGGCAAGGAGAACTGACAATGAACTGGCTACTACTGATCTGGGTCCTCATCTGCCTGGCGGTCGCGCTTCCGCTCCAGGTCTCGATCCGCCGGCAGGTGTTTCTCGTCTCCTACCTGTTCACCTCCAACCTGGAGCACACGCTGACCCTGTTCGGCCTGCTCATGCTGCCCGGCACGCTGCTGCACGAAAGCAGCCACGTCGCGGCCGCTCTGCTGATGGGCTCCCGCGTCTCGGGACTATCCCTGCTGCCGGCGTACGAGGATCACGACGACGGCAAGGGCACCATCGAGCTGGGCTCCGTCCTCGCGAGGGACATGGGCCTGGTCAGAAACTCGATCATCAGCATCGCGCCGACCATCGTGGGTAGCGCGCTCATTCTGTTGGTGGGGGGGCTGGTCTTTGATTTCCCGCAGGTGGTCGCCGCTATCGAGGCCGGCGCGTGGGACCGGGTGTTGCAGTGCCTGCTCGGCCCTTTCGAGAGCGTGTGGGGCTGGGTGGGAGCTTATGCCATCCTGACCATCGGTATGAACATGCTCCCCTCCTCCGCCGATCTCCAGTTCGGCGCCGGCCTGTTCCTCTTGCTGGTCGTCTTATTCTTCGTGCTGGCGCTGCTGTACCTGGTGCAAAGCGTGGCCCTGGCCCCCGTCGTCGAGGGCGTGAACTCGGTTTTAGGATGGTTGGGCCTGGTGCTGACGTTCACGATATGCTTGAGCGCGCCGGTCTATTTCTTCCTCAAGCTGTTCGCGTCCGGTGGACGGGTTGAGCGGCGGGAATAGATTTCACTGCTTGCCTGTTCTGCCAATCGTGGGTGTTTTGCCTGCCGAGCCTAGTCGTCAACTCGCTTGATCTCGGTGATGCGCCCCCACGGGCCCGCGCGCACGGTGTAAGAGACGCGCGCGCACGGCTTGAACTCTTTGCCCTCGCTGTTTTGCGGCAGCCGGTACACCTCCTGGCGGGCGACCTTCATCTTGATGCCGCCATCTCGCGTGCGTTCCAGCTCGTCCCAGATCCAGGTGGCGGCCTGCCCCCACACCTCGACCCGCGGCGACGACGGCCCGCCGCCGGCCGCGGCGGTCAACACCTCCACGTTGGGGGCCAGCCGCATGATGTGCGGGTCGGCCTCTTCCTCGTATTTGACATAGCCCGAATAGTCTATGATGTTGGGGTTCTTGGGGTCAATACGGCCCAACTCGACCTCGGCCTCTTTCCGCACGACCTGCGCCAGTTTATCGTCCTGCAAAAAGATGGGGTGGGGGAGGGCCTGGCTCAGACGTTTAGTGTACCCCTGGACCAGCGCCATCGCAGAAAAATAGGTCAACGCGAGGCTAAAGACCCCATATCCGATCAGGAGGTTGAGGGGCACGGTGCGCTTCACTCGCTCTTGGATGGTGGGACTGGGACGTTTTGTGGGAACAGGAGTTGGAGTCGCTTCTCCCTCGGTAGCGGGGGGCGCCGTCGCTTCGGGGGTTGGGGTTGGCACTGGTTTGTCGAGAATCAGCCACGAGGCCAGTTGCCACAGATCCTCGAATTTTACGAGCGCGTAGGCCACGAACAGAATCAGCACCACGGCTGCTACCGGCACCAATATAGTCTTCCACTGCGCGCCGAGTTGAAATCGAGGCTCTTTCTCCCGTTTCGTGCTCTTCCACTCTCTCAACAGCTCGCTTTCGCGCAGTTTGTGCCGGCCGGCGTATACTCCCTGGACAATGACCAAACACCCTCCTACGGTGACCGTCACTACCACCAGGCGGGCGGCCATTTCGACCCCTTTCCACAGCCCGCCAATGCCCATCAGACCGAAGGCGAGCGCCGTGGCGATAAAGAGAAACGGCGCGTGAAAATGCGGCTCTGTAAAGTGGAACAATCCCGTCAGTCCCTCTTGCTCCACCGGCTCTATCTTACGCCACCTTAGCCAAATCCCATTATCCGATCCGCAACGTTGGCACGTAGTCTTATCTGAACTGTAATACCCCTTGCAAACGATACATTCAGGCATGTCCCGCCCTCCGTCTTTGGCTATTACCGATTCTGAAACGTCGCCTTCGTAAGGTACAAATTGTTACGCAAGTACCCTGGCAGGGGTCAGCTACCGTTAGAATATCACAGATTTATCCCAAGCGCAAGTGCCTCTACAGGTCAGATCAGCTCATATTCGCTCCCGAACAACCCCGCCGTCCCGCCGGTGTGCCAGAAGAGCACGCGCTCGTTGGCCCGGAAGGCCCCCTGGCGGACCAGGGCCAGCAGCCCTCCTAGCGCCCGTCCGGTGTAGACCGGGTCGAGCAACACTCCCTCGACGCGGGCCAGCGTGCGGATCGCCTCCCGCTCCAGGTCGCTCACCACGCCGTACCCGCCGCCCAGATAATCGTCGTTCACGGCAAAATCCCCCGGCGCAAATGCGAGTTCCAACCCCAGACGCTGTGCCGTGGCCATCGCCAGATCGGCCAGCAAACGTTGGAGCTCGTCGGCTTTCAGGTCTATGCTGATGCCCAGGATTCGCCCCTCGAACCCCAGTGAGCGCGCTCCTACCGCCATCCCCGCCTGAGTGCCGCCGCTGGAGGAGGGCAGCACGACGTGCTCAAAGTGGAGAGCCCGTCCTTTGCACTGCGCCAGCAACTCCTCCATTGCCGCCACGTAGCCGCTGGCCCCCACGGGGTTGCTCCCGCCGTAGGGCACAACGTAAGGACGGCGGCCCGCCGCCCGCAACTCCTCGGCCACCCGCTCCATCACCTCGGCTAACGGGCTATCTCCCGCCCAGACCACGTCCGCCCCCAGCAGCCGATCCAGCAGCAGATTGCCCCGCACCTGCAGCGGTTCTTCACCTCGCAGCACGAGCCGGCAGGCCAGCCCGAACTTGGCCGCGGCCGCCGCCGTCTGGCGGGCGTGGTTCGATTGGGCCGCGCCGCCGGTGATGAGTGTGTCGGCTCCCACCGCCTGGGCATCGGCTACCAGGAATTCGAGCTTGCGGCTCTTGTTCCCCCCGGTCGCCAGCCCGGTCTGATCGTCCCGCTTGATCCACAGTTCTGGCCCGCCCAGTTGGGCCGTCAGGCGGGGCAGCGGCTCCAACGGGGTGGGCAGGTGGGCGATGGGAACCCGCGCCAGTTTGTCCGCCAACATAACGTCACCTCCATAACAAAAAGTGCGACGCACCTTTCAAGTACGTCGCACCTCGGCTGCTCATCGGATTAAATCACCCCAGCTTTTCCTCGAGCGCCGCCGTGAACGCGGGCACCACCTTGAACAGGTCGCCGACGACGCCATAGTGCGCCAGCTTGAAAATCGGCGCTTCGGGGTCCTTGTTGATGGCGACGATGACCTTGCTGGTGCGCATGCCGGCCTGGTGCTGGATCGCGCCCGAGATCCCGCAAGCGATGTACAGATCCGGGCTGACCGTCTTGCCGGTCTGGCCCACCTGATGCTCGTAGGGAATCCAGCCGGCGTCCACCGCCGCACGAGAGGCTCCCATCGCAGCGCCCAAAGTCTGCGCCAGCTTTTGTATAGGCTCGTACCCCTCCGGCCCGCCGACGCCACGCCCGCCAGAGACGATGATACTGGCATCGGCCAGGCTCACGCCCCCCTCGGTCTCGTTGAAGCCCGTCACCTTGGTGGCGATGTCCTCCTCGGCCAAGACCGGCTCTACCTTGACCACCTCGCCGCTGCGGTCAGAATCCGGCTCCGGCTTGGGGAAGGCGCGCACGCGGGTGGTGACGATCTGCGGCCGTCGCTCCGGGATGGCGCACTTGGCTAACAGCTTGCCCGCATAGATAGGGCGCGTGGCGACCAGCTTGCCGTCCTCGAGCTCCAATGCGATGCAGTCGGCGATGCAGCCGGTATCCAGCTCCACCGCCAGCGCGGAGGCCAGGGCGCGACCGCGGAAGGTGGCGCCAATGATGACGGCGGCCGCTTCGGCCTCGCCGACCAGCTTGGCCAAGAGCGCCGCCTGCGGCTCGACGCGAAAATCGGCCAGCGTCCCATCCTCAGTCAGCAAAACCTTGTCGGCCCCATAGGCGATGGCCTCCTGAGCCAACGCCTCCACTCCCGGCCCGCCAAAGACGCAGGCGACGACGGCGCCACCCAGCTCGTCCGCCATGCCCCGCGCCGTACCGATGGCCTCCCAGGAAGCGCCTGCGGCCTGTCCCTTGAACTGCTCTACCCAGACGAATATGTCGTTGCTCATTCCATTGCCCCCTAGATTACCTTCTCGGCCAACAGCTTTTCGACCAGGACGGCGGCTGTTTCCTCGACGGTTTCGGCCTCAATGATCTCGGCCTCGCCCTCGCGCACGGGCGGCGCAAAGACCTCCGGCCAGCGCACACCGGAACCGGCCGCGCCCACCTTGCCGCTCTCCGCGCCGATGTCGTCCAACGTCTGGAGCGGGTACTCCATCTTGGCCGCCTTGCGGATGCCGATGAAGGAGGTATAGCGCGGCTCGTTGATGCCCTTGGTCGTGCCGACCACGGCCGGCAGCGGAGCCGAGACCACCTGCCGACCCTCCTCCAACAATTGCTCGACGACGATTGATTTGCCGTCGGCGTCCAGTTCGGCGATGTTGATGGTGTACATCAACGCGGGATAACCCAGCCGGTGAGCGACGGCGCCCGCCGTCTGCCACGTCTCGGCGTCAATCGCCGACTTGCCAAAGAGGACCAGGTCCACGTCCTCCATCTTTTCGATGGCCTGGGCCAGCACGTAGCTGGTGGCCAGCGTGTCGGAGCCGGCGCAAGCGTCGTCCCAGATGCGCACGGCCTCGTCGCACCCCATGGCGACGGCGTGCTTTAGCGCCTCCAGCGCCTGCTCCGGCCCCATCGAGATGACGGTGACCTTTCCGCCGTGCTCGTCGCGGAGCAGCAGCGCCTCCTCCACGGCGTACTCGTCCCAGGGGTTGATAATCAATGGCGACTCGCCCCAGGAGACGTTGCCCGCGTCGTCCACCGACATCTTGGCTTCCGAGTCGGGCGTGTGTTTGGTACATACCACGATATGCAAGATGCACCTCCTTTAAGTTTCACGCATTAACAATAACTGACTGGCGGTCAGCATAATTATACCAATATCTTGCCTGTGCACAAATCGAGGCGGTGGGTCACGACGGAATGGCCCGTCATTGTTTCCGATTGACCAAAGCCACCCCGCCCATAATCAGCCCTCCACCAATGGCCGTTGCCCAGGCCACCGACTCGTTCAGCAAGAGGATGCTCAACAAGGTCGCCACCAGGGGTTGCAGGTACTGGAGCACGCTCACGCGCGATATTTCCTGTTTCTGCAATGCCCTGTACCACAGGATGTACCCCAGCGCCGAACAGGCCCACGCCAGGAAGAGCATCGCTCCCCAACCGCGCCAGGTCACCCTGGGCAGAGCGGCCATTAGACCTCCCCCGCCCAACTGGGCCGACGCCGCCAGCACCGGCACGCTCAGGCTAAAGACCAACGCCGCTACCAGTACGGGAGGGCGCTTTCGCAGCAGGCCCTTGCTCAACGTGGAGTAGAGCGCCCACCCCAGCGCCGAGACGACGACCAGCAGATCGCCTGCCAGCGTGCTCCCACTCACGCGCAGCGATTGCAGGTCGCCGCGTGTGATGACCAGCGTCGAGCCGAGGATGGCGATCAGGAAACCAGCTACTTTGAATCGGGTCACACGCTCACCGAACAAGATCGCGGCCAGCGCGAACATGAACAGCGGCCCCAGCGTGACCAGCAGCGCCGAGTTGATGGCAGTCGTCTGCCGCAGGCCGGCCATCTGTACCAGTTGGTGGAGAAAGACGCTGATCAGCGCCAGCAGCCCGAGGCGCGCCCAATCGTATCGCGTCAGGCGGGCCACCTCATCCCACCCGCCCCCCAGCAGCAGGGACAGATCCAGCGCCAACGCCGCCAGAATGGCCCTGACCAGCACCAGGTGCAGCGGTGAGAGTTCCGCCAGCGCGAACTTGCCCGCCACGAAGGACGCTCCCCAAAAGATCACCGCCACCAGCGCGTGCCAGCTCACGTGCTTCTCCTCGGCGAGCAGAGACCTCCGAGGTTTCCTGAACCTCGGAGGTCTACAATCGCTATGCTGCACACCTGCCTACAGTTTGTCGGCGACGGCCTGGGCCATCTCCAATGTCGAGCTCTCACCTCCGAGATCGTAGGTGCGCACCTGGCCCTCTGCGATGACGTCGGCGATGGCTGCCTGGAGCGCCTGGGCCGTGTCGTTCTCGCCCAGCCAGTCCAGCATCAGCTTGACCGCCAGGAGCATGGCCGTGGGGTTGACCTTGTACTGGCCGGCGTACTTGGGGGCCGAGCCGTGGGTCGGCTCAAAGATGCCAAAGTGGTCGCCAATGTTGCCGCTGGCGGCGAACCCCAGCCCGCCCACCAACTGCGCCGCCAGATCGGAGATGATGTCGCCGAACATGTTGCTAGAGACCAGCACGCCATAGTCCTGGGGGTTCTTGACCATCCACATGACCATCGCGTCCACGTTCGTCTCCCACAGCTCGATTCCTGGATATTCCTCGGCGATCTTGCGCGCCTCGCGCACCATCAGCCCGGAGGTCTCGCGGATCACGTTCGCTTTCTCGACCAGCGTGACGGTG
Source organism: uncultured Anaerolineales bacterium (assembly GCA_964393895.1). Lineage (GTDB taxonomy): Bacteria > Chloroflexota > Anaerolineae > B4-G1 > B4-G1 > B4-G1. The sequence goes on from CAYMWP010000041.1 coordinate 10,577, forward strand.
GGGTAGCCGAATTTCTTGGCGTACTCGAAGGCAGCCCGCACGATGTGTTGGCAGCCCGCGCGGGTAAAGATGCGGGTGGAGAGGGCAATGTCGGCCGAATCCACCCCCTCAAAGGCTCCCATGCGGGGGCTGAGTTCCTCCAGCTTGGCCCGCAGGTCGTCCGGCAGCGGGTGGAACTCGACGCCGGCGTAGAGGCCCTGCGTGTTCTCGCGGAAAGTGACCATGTCAATGTCGTCCCGGTAGTTGAGCGGGTTGCCCTTGAACGCCTGGCAGGGGCGCAGATTGGTGTACAGATCGAACGTCTGGCGCATGCGCACGATGGGGCTGCGATAGGTCAGTCCCTTGCCTTGCAGTTCGGGCACTAACTCTGCCTCGGCCTCCTCCTTGGGTTTGGAGGTGATGGCGGCGAACAGCGCGCAGGTGCAGGCCTGGAGCGTCTCGACCGTGCGCTGCGGCAGCGGCTCCCCCTCCGTGCGCCAGAACTCCCAACCGATGTCGGCGGGGATGTACTCGGCGTCCAGCGCGATCTTGTCCAGCACGATCTGAGCTGCGTCCATCACGTCTTTGCCAATGCCGTCTCCCGGCATCAGCGCGATTTTGTACTTTGCCATAGTTTTTTCTCCTCGTATCGAATTAACCTCCCGCAGGTTCTGAACCTGGGGCAGGTCTGTCTACTCAATCCCCAATTGTTTGCGGGCGTAGGGAATCAACCCGCCAGTCTCAATGATCTCCATCACCTCCGGCGAGAGCGGTGGGAAGGTGTATTCCCCCTGGGGCGTCGTCACCGTGCCCGTGGCGAAATCTATGGTGATCTCGTCGCCCGACTCGACCCCGTCCACCGCGTCGCAGGTGACGATGGGCAGCGCCTGGTTGATGCAGTTGCGAAAGTAGATGCGGGCGAAACTGCGGGCCACGATGACCCCCACGCCGATCTCTTTCAGGCACACCACGGCCTGCTCGCGCGAGCTGCCGCAGCCCCAGTTCTTGCCCGCGACGATGATGTCGCCGTGCTTTACGTTCTCGACAAAGCTTGGGTCCAGGTCCTCCAGCGCGTGCTGGGCCATCTCTTTCGGATCAGAGATGGAGTAGGTGTACTTGCCGGGAAAGATGACGTCGGTGTTGACGTCGTCGCCGTACTTCCATACCCGTCCGGTGATTTTGGTTTCCATCTCTATATCCCCCTCGGATCGGTGATGACGCCGGTCAGCGCCGAAGCGGCCACGGTGGCCGGGCTGCCCAGGTAGATGAACGCCTCCTTGGAGCCCATGCGCCCCTTGAAATTGCGGTTGGCCGTCGAGATGGTCGCCTCGGCGGGGGCCATGCAGCCTTCGTGCGCCCCCAGGCAGGGGCCGCAGCCGGGGTTGAGCAGCGTCGCCCCGGCGGTCACCAAATCGCTGACGATGCCGCGCTCTATGGCGGACAGCAGCACCTCGCGCGAGGCGGGCAGCACCAGCATGCGCACGTTCGGCGCGATGTGCCTGCCGCGCAGGATCTCGGCCGCCGCCTCCAGATCCTCCAGCCGGCCGTTGGTGCACGTGCCCACCAATGCCTGGTTGATCGGCGTGCCGGCGACCTCGGTCACGGGCGCTACGTTATCCACCGTGTGGGGCCTGGCTACCTGCGGGGCCAGGTCGCTCACGTCGTACTCGATGACGCGCTCGTAGCTGGCGTCCGGGTCGGCAAAAACCTCCTCATAGCCGTGCTTCACCCGGCCCTTGAGCCAGGCGCGGGTCTGGTCGTCAGGCTCGACGACCGCATTCTTGGCCCCCATCTCGGCCGCCATGTTGGTCAGCACCATGCGGCCGGACACGCTCATATTCTGGATAGTCCGGCCGGCGAACTCGACCGAGCGATAGTCGGCCCCGTCGGCGCGCAGGTCGCCGATGATGTGCAGGATCACATCTTTGGCCGAGACCCGCTCCGGCAGCCTGCCGTTGACGACGATGCGAAAGCTATCCGGCACGCGCAGCCAGATCTGGCCCGTGGCCATCACCGCCGCCGCCTCGGTGCGCCCGATGCCGGCGGAGAAGGCCCCAAAGGCGCCGTGCGTCGGCGTGTGCGAGTCGGAGCCGACGATGACGCCGCCGGGCCAGGCGTGCCCCTTCTCCGGCAGCACCTGGTGGCAGATGCCCTCGCCGATGTCGTAGAAAGCGGTGATCCCCTGCTCGGCGACGAACTCGCGGACCGCCTTGTGGCCGGCGGCGTAGGTCTCGTTGGCCGCCGGCGTCACGTGATCCAGCACGATGACGTTCATCGTGGGGTCGGCCACCTGGTCCACGCCGATCTTGCGAAATTGGGCCGCGATAGCCGAGGTGTTATCGTGGGTCAGCAGCTTGTCGGGCCGGACGGTGACGATCTGCCCCGGCACGACGTTTTCCAATCCGGCCTTGCGGGCCAGCACTTTTTCGACAAAGGTATGTCCCATAGATTCGTGCTCCTTGGGCAGGCCCAAGACCTGCCCCTACTCCAACGATTTGCCATAGGCGAACAGGTCGCCCGCCTGGTAGATGTCCATCTGCACCTGGGAGAATGGCTCGGCCTGGAAGGTCTTGCCGTCCAGGGTCAACTGCCCGGTCTCGAAATCCACTGCCAGCACGTCGCCGGTCTCGAACTCGTTCGCCATCCCGGTCAGGCCGGGCAGCGCGACGATGGGCATCCCGCTGTTGATGGCGTTTCGCTTGTAGATCGCGCCAAAGCTCTCGGCCACGATGGCGCCTAGCCCCAGCGCCCGGAAGCAATCCACCGCCTGCTGGCGCGAAGAGCCCGCGCCAAAGTTCTTGCCGGCCACGATCAAATCGCCCGGCTGCGCCTTCTGGGCGAAATCCTCCCAACCCTTGAGGTTATCCAGCGCGTATTGGCCCATCTGACTCACGTCGGTGATGTGCAGATAGCGGTTGTGAAAGATCATGTCGGTGTCAATGTCGTCGTACAGGTTGCCCTCCGGGTCGGTGAGCACCCACAGGCGGCCTTTTATTCTGGTCTCTTTCATCCTACACCTCCGGCACCGTGATCTCGCCCTTGAGCGCGCACCAGGCGGCTGTGACCGGGCTGGCCAGGTAGGTCTCACCCGCGCCCTGCTTGCCCGGAAAGTTGCGGTTGCTGGTGCTGATCTGCACCTGGCTCTCGCCCGTCATGCCGATGTGGCCCGAGGCGCAGCCGCCGCACCCGGCGTTACTGATGATGAACCCGGCGTCGAACAGCGTGGTCAGCACTCCCGTGCGCAGCATCTGCTCGAACACTCCCCGCGTGGCCGGCACCACCGACGCCATGACGCCCGGCGCGAACCGCTTCCCTTTGACGATCTCTGCCACGGCGGCAAAATCCTCGAACCGGCCGTTGGTGCAGGAGCCGAGGAAGACGGAATCAATGCGCCGTCCGGCCACCTCGCGCACCGGCACGACGTTGGCCGGACTGGGTGGGCAGGCGATGAGCGGCTCCAGGTCCGTGACGTCCACCTCGACCGTCTCCACGTACTCGGCGTCGGGGTCGGCGTAGACTCCAGAAACCAGGTTTTTGTCGCTGCGCTCACTGAAAAACCCGGTTTCTTTGCCAGCAGCACGCTCGCGGGCGTAGGCCAGCACCTCCTCCGAGGGCGGGATAAAGCCGATGATGCCCCCCATCTCGGTGATCTGGCTGGCGAGCGTGATGCGGCCTGGCAGGTCCAGCGCTTCGATGGCCGGGCCGTAGAATTCGACCGCGCGGCCCAGCGCGCCGTTGGAGCCGAGCCGCCGGAGCACGGCCAGAGTCAGATCGCGGGCGGTACAGGGGTAGGCATACTCGCCCTCGACGACGACCTTCATCGTCGGCGGCACCTCGAACCAGGTCTTGCCGGTCTTGAAAGTGAAGGCAATGTCCTGGTCGCCCATGCCCTGGCCGAAAGCCCCAATCGCGCCCAGGATGTTGAGGTGGCTGTCGGTGCCGACAAAGGTGGAGCCGGGGTAGGCCAGCCCTTCCTCTATCGCCACGTGGGAGCCGATCCCGGCGTCCACGTCGTACACCTTGACCCCCTGCTCCCGCGCCCAGATGCGGCAGATTTGCTGGTTGTTGGCGTAGGGAATATTGTTGGGCGGCACGACCAGGTCGAAGGTGAAAAAGGTCTTGGTCTTGTCGGCCACCGGCGCGTCACCGTAGTGGGCGCGATAGTTCTTGACCACGTTGGCCCCGGCAAAGTCGCGGGCGGAGCGGATGTCCAGGTCGAGCCAGATAATGCTGCCCGGCTCAACCTCCGCGCCGTCGGGGCTGTGAGCCTGAAAAATCTTTTGGATGATTGTTTTTCCCATAGCTCACCCCAGCTTGGCGGCCAGGTTTTTCTTTTGGAACATGCGCTGGATGGAGTGAAAGCTCATAAAGTCGGCATGGTTGAGGATGGTGGCCTCGGTGATGCGGTCCATCTTGTCACCCTCACCGGCGTGAGCGGCGATGATGTGTTGTACTTCCAGCGGCAGGTTGCAGCGGGCTGCCAGTTCCATGCCGCTGAAGGGATGGCGCATGAGCTTGCCGTTATAGCTTTGCACCGTCATGCCCGCTTCTCCCTTTTCGTATTCCAGCAGCTTGCCGATGTCGTGCAACAGCCCCCCCGCGATGAGCCAGTCCATATTGATCGGCACCCGCTCGCCATAGATTTCCCCAAAGACCTCGGCGGCGCGGATGGCAGTCAGTGTCACCGCGCGGACGTGGTCAATGAAGGAGGCCGGGCAAGGATTGATGAGCAGGGTGAAGGGCATCTCGGCCAGCGCGTCCAGCGTCCAGCCGCTCTCCTCCATTGCCACTTCCCAGGTCTTGATGCACTTTTCACGCAACTCGTCGTCCTCGATCAGGTTGAACTCTGGTATTAGCTCGAACAATTTCTCTCTCATAGCGTCCTCCATTTACGCATTACGTTTTACGCAATCACGTTTCACGCTATCTCCCGCTCCTCCGGCCCGCTGTACTCTTGCGCCGTGGGCGAGATGCGGCGCATAGGCCGCTGGGCGGTGATCTCGTCAAAGACGTGGGCGGTCAGTCCCACGGTGCGGGCGATGGCAAACAGGCCGTTGCCCATCTCTGGTGGAAAGTCCAGCTCGCACAGCACGGCGGCGATGGCCCCGTCCACGTTCATCGGCAGGTCGCGGCCCAGTGTCTCCTTCATCGCCTGGCGGATCGCTCCGCCCATCTCCACATACTCGCCCGCCACGCCCTCCTCCTCGCACAAGGCGAACAGTTTGATGGTGCGAGGGTCCTCGCTGTGGATGCGGTGGCCGTAACCGGGGACGCGCTTTTTCTGCGCCCGGTACTCGGCCATCAGCTCGCGGGCGGCGGTGAGGGCGTCCTGCCCTTTCTCGCGTTTGCGGGCCACGGCCTCCTTGAGCACCTGCATACAGCTCTCGATGGCGCCGCCGTGATGGCGATTGATGGTCATGATCCCGGCCGCGATGCCGGCCGTCAGAGGCGCGCCGCCGGAGGCGACCGTCCGCGCCGCCAGCACCGAGGGGGGCGTCGCGCCGTGATCCACGCTAGAGACCAGAATGGCATCCATCACCCGCCCCTGTGCTTCGGTGGGCAGCTCCCCCTTTAGCGCCAGGTAGACCACGTGGGCGAACGGCACGCGGCCCATCAGCTCGTCAATGCGGTAGCCGCGCACGGCCACCTTGTTCGGTTCGATCTTTGTAATCGGTTGTGACCAGGTTTGCTCGGTCATTGGTTTCTCCTGTTGTGGGGAAGAAACCAGGTTTTTTGTAAGCGAAGCGACAAAAACCTGGTTTCTCTACAAGTCCAACTTTGCCAGCACTTCTTTGGTCGCCTGAGGCAAGTCCATAAACCCCTCGACTACCGTCGCGCCGACCGCGCGCAGCCGCTCGACCTTGCCCTCGTAGGTGCCGCGTCCCCCTTCGACGATGGCCCCGGCATGGGAGAAGCGGGTGCCGCTCTTGGCCGCCTTGCCGCCGATGTAGGCCACCAACGGCTTGGTGAACGCCCCCTCCTCGATCAGATCGGCCACGCGCTCCTCCTGGCTGGTGCCGATCTCGCCGAACATGACGACCGCTTTGGTGTCGGGGTCTCGCTCAAAGAGCTGCATCACCTCCGGGTGGGGCAGGCCGACCACGGCGTCGCCGCCGACGTGCACCAGCGTCGTCGCGCCGATGCCCTCCCGCGCCAGGTAGTAGGCCATCGAGGAGGTGATGCCGCCGCTGCGGGAGGAGATGCCCACCGGTCCCTGAAAGAACCAGGACTTGGCCGAGGCGGCCCGGCCGCCCATCATTCCCAGCACGGCCTTGTCCGGGCTGAGCACGCCCAACGTGTTGGGCCCGACAAACTTGGCGCCGGTCTCTTTGGCCCGTCTGGCGATGGAGAGCACGTCGTAGATGGGGACTCGATCTGGCACGATGACCAGCAGTTTGACCCCGGCATCAATCGCCTCCAGCGCCGCGCTCCTGACCAACGGCGCGGGAATAAAGAGCACGCTGACGTCAATCGGGCCGGCCTGCTCCCACGCCTCTTCGACGGTGTCAAAGACCGGGATGGTTTCCACCTCCTGGCCGCCTCGTCCGGGCGTCACTCCGGCCACGACGTTGGTGCCGTAGCCGATCATCAGTTTCGTTCGGGCCATACCCTCACGCCCGGTGATACCCTGCACCAGGACGCGCTTGGTTTGATCTATCAATATTGACATTTATGCCTCCGCTTCACACTTCACGCTTGACGTTTCACGTTTTACGCTTCGTCCAGCCCCGGTATCGGCAGTTCCACGCGCCCGCCGCCCGCGCCGTAGAGCAGGCAGTCCACCTCGCAGGCCAGGCACTCGACGCAACGCCCCTTCTGGGCCTCCTCGGGGGTGATGTTGAGTTCCGGCAGCCCCTCGTCATTGAGCGAGAGGATCTGCCGTGCACATTCCTTCACGCAGACCTTGCTCTCGCAGGCGGCGCAGACGGCGTGGTCAAAGGTGACCGTGCCGCCGGTGACGGTTTCAAAGGAGTAGGGTTTCTTGGGCTTGGGTCGGGGTTTGGGTGCGGGCACATCGCGCAGTTCGCCTGTTTTAATGAGCGCGTCGAGCCGCTGGGCGCAGAAATCGGGGGAATCGTCCTTCTTGTATCCCTCCACCGGCGCGGGGATGCGCCCGTTGAGCTGCTCCAGGATCTCGACCGCCTTGTCCTCCGAGTTGCCGCCCAGGCGGATCACGGCTGGGATGTCGAGATGCGCTTCCAGAAAGGCCTTGACCAGACCGCGCGCCGAGTAGAACTGTTCCTGGCTGGCGACGCCGGAGCCGGAGCCAAAGTAGCCGTCAATCGGGCCAGAGGCGAGCACGATCCTGGCCGCCCGGTAGACCTTGCTGGCCGGCGGGTTGCCGCTGGTATCCACGAACGTCGCCAGCTTGTACCCCTGGCGCAGCACGGCGTCCATGCTCATCATTGAGCCGCCGCCGCCGGCGCCGTGAAAGCCGACGTATCCCTCCCCTTTCTCAAAATCCTCAGCGCCAGCCGCCATCTGGATGAAGTAAAATGTGCCGCGATAGTCCGTGGCCTCCACTGCGTAGGCGATTTCCTCCAGCGGGGTGGGGGGGCGGTCGTACTCGCGGGCGATCTCGATGCCCAGGTCCTGGTGGCGGAAGACGGCGTAATCGTCCACGGTGACGCGGCAGTCGGCGGCGTAGAGCTTGCCGTCGGCGGTCTGCACCAGCGGGTTGATCTCGGCCGCGCGGGCCTCGTAGGTGCGGGCTACTTTATAGAGCTGCACCAACAACCCGCCCAGATCGCGTTGCAGCTTGCCGTCAATGCCGGTCCTGCGCACCAGGTTGCGGGCCTGGTAATCTTGCAGTCCAAACTCGATGTCCACGTGGGTGCTGGCGACGCTGTCGGGGTTCTCGGCGGCGATCTCCTCTATTCCTGTGCCGCCGACACTGGAGAACATGATCAGCGGCGCTTGCTCCCGGTCGTCCACGATGACGCCGGCGTAGAACTCGCGGGTGATGTCCAGTTGCTCCTCCACCAGCACCTGTTCGACGGTGAAGCCCTTGACCTTCATGCCGAGCATGCTCGCGGCGGCGGCAGCGGCCTCGTCGGGGGAGGCTGCTTTCTTGATGCCGCCCAGGCCAGCCCGCCCGGTCACCCACGCCTGGGCCTTGACCATCACTGGCTTACCAAGCTCTGCGGCGATGGTGCGCGCTTCGTCGGGCGTCTTTGCCACGCCGCCCTGGGGCACGGCGATCCTGGCTTGCTTGAGAAGCGTCTTTCCTTGATACTCGTGCAGTCGTGCCATTCAGGTTCCTCCCTGTAGAATAGAAATAGGCTCGAATAAGACGATTATACTTCTGGCTATATTCGTCTCGTTCAAGCCGCTTGTTGATCCTCTCTCCGAACAGATGACATAGAACTTGGAAGTAGTATACCACACATGCATAGGGAGGACAATCAGCGATTCACGTTTTGGAAAAAGACGCCTAACAGGAATCGCTGGCGAACGACAGATTGGCACACACGAGTTTGATTTGGGTGTGTTTCAAACAAGTTGGGCAAGACCTCCGAGGTCTAGGGTCTCTACTGAAATGAAACGCACCCGTTTGATTTGACTGTTTTTGCGTGTTGGTGTATAATCGCGCCCAATCAGGTGTCAATGGCAATGAAAAATTTCCACGCTTTGGTAGCACTGTCCAACTTGCCTCTTACCCTCATCATTGTTGGGGAGAGGTTTTGACCCGTTGGGCAGTGCTCATTTAGTAGCGTAACCCAGAGCCACCCAACGGGGTGGCTCTTTATATTTCGTTATGCGCCGCCAGATCAACGGACAAGGATTGCAAAAGGTGAACACTCAGCAGTATCGCGAAAAGGCGCTCGCACTCTTTAACTGGAGAGCCTCCAGAGCCAACTCCCGTGTGTTGGGTTTGTTGATCATGGTTATTGTCGTGCTCCTGCTCGGCAGGGGCAACGGGTAGTTGGGACGGCGCTGAGAAATGTAACCAGAGACAAGCGCTAACAGACAAGCAAAGCCGCCCAACCAGGCGGCTTTTTTCTTTATCTCGCGCCGGTAGGAGGCGAGATGAGCAGTATTTTCAAGGCACTGTTAGGCAAGTGAAAATAGGAGGAAAAGATGAGTACGCAGAATTATAGTCGGCAAAAGTTTGCGGAACCTCGAGGATGGGCACTGAAGTGGGTGTTCTCCCAGGAGACAGCCTGTGCTCCAGCGGGGCAAGAAATTAGTAGCGACAACGGTACGTGCAGCAAGTTCGTGGAGCCGCGCGCATGGGCGATGAAGTGGGATGGTTCCGCCCTGTCCGAGGCCGTAGAACGGAGAAACGGGAACGACTCGCCTCGGGTTGTGCCGAGAGCATAACTGGCATACACGAGCTGAAAAGATCAGCGCTGCCCATCTGACAGGCAAAGATGCAAGCGCAGCCTCGGCCGGTCGCGCCGGGCGACATCGTCGTGGGCACCGACTCGCACACGTGCACCTGCGGCGCGCGCTAGTCAGCGTCAACTCCGCCGGTTGACGGTGGGCCAAAAATTTGGTATCATCACCAACGAGCGCGCCGGTAGCACTTGCCAGACATCCCCATTCCCACCCTTTACGGCGAACATTAGTCTGGCCCGAGTGCTGGCAACCTACGCGCAGGTGAGAATAAGCACTGAGGAGAGACAGCCATGACAATGCAAAAATCTCGTAAAGTTTGGCTCGACGGTCAACTGGTGGACTGGGATCAGGCGACGGTGCACGTGGCCGCACACGTCATCCACTACGGCTCCAGCGTCTTTGAGGGCATTCGTGCTTACGCCCTGCCCGACGGCCCGGCCGTGTTCCGGCTGGAAGAACACCTGGAGCGGCTCTGGAACTCGTGCAAGATCTATCGGATGGAAATCCCCCATACGCGCCAGGAAATCCAGCAGGCGATCCTGGACACCGTCCGGGCCAACGGTCACGCGGCTTGCTACATCCGACCGGTCGCTTTCAGGGGATGGAGCACTTTTAGAATGGATGCGCGCTCAAGCCCAACCCACGTAAGCATCATCACGGTAGAGATGGGCAGGTTCCTGGGAAAAGATGCCATGAAAAACGGCGTGGACGTGGGGGTCAGTTCGTGGCGGCGAATGGCGCCCAACACCTACCCGGCAGCGGCCAAGATCGGCGGGCAATACGTCAATTCGCAATTTATCGCCATGGAGGCGGTGGATCACGGTTACAGCGAGGGAATCGCCCTCGACGTCAACGGTTACGTGAGTGAGGGCAGCGGCGAGAACATCTTTCTCGTGCGGCGCGGGCGGCTGCTCACCCCGCCGCTGGCCGGCTCGATCCTCGACGGCATCACGCGGCAATCTGTTTTCACCCTGGCCGGTGAGATGGGACTGGATGTGCGCGAGGAGCTGATCTCCCGCGAGTTGCTCTACCTGGCCGACGAGGCTTTCTTCTGCGGCACCGCTGCCGAGATCACACCGATTCGTTCGGTGGATGGCATCACGGTGGGCAACGGCAAGCGGGGGCCGATCACGACCCGTCTCGCGAAATCGTTCTTCGACATCGTGGAGGGCCGCGTGCCCGACCGGCACGGATGGCTGACGCCGGTGGGCCGAAGCGGGGGGTATTGTTGTTGTTCTGCCACGCATAGCTTGATTTTCCAGCGCCGCCCGTTCCACGGTGGCACGGCCTGGCAAATCGCCCCATTCGAGACCACGTCAAATAATCGGGAGAGAACAATGGACACATTGATCCGCAACGTGACCGCCGTCACCCTGGATGGTCAGGACCGCATCCTGGGCGATGTAGACATCGCCATCAAAGATGGGATCATCACGGCTGTGGAGAGAAACCTGGTTTTTGACAAAACCCCGATCTCTTCTTGCGAGGTGATTGACGGGCAAGAACACGTAGCGCTGCCCGGCTTGTTTAACGCCCACACCCACGCCGCGATGACACTGGAGCGCGGCTGGGCCGAGGATCTGCCCTTTGACCGCTGGCTGAACGAAAAGATCTGGGTCGCCGAGTCGGCGCTGGAGGAGGAGGACGTCTACTGGGGGGCGGCGCTGGCCTGCTGCGAGATGATCCGCGCCGGCGTCGTCGGTTTTGCCGACCATTACTTTTGGATGGACCAGGTCGCGCGGGCCGTCGCTGAAGCGGGGATGAAGGCCCACCTGGCCTGGTGCCAGTTCGGCATTGGGGCCGAGCACGAAGTGGGTGGGGTTACGCTGGACGACACCATCCGCTTCGCGCGCGAGTGGCATGGTGCCAGCGATGGCCGCATCCGCTGTGCCCTCGGCCCTCATTCCCCCTACATGTGCCCGCCCGAGTTCCTGCGCCGCGTCGTCCAGGCGGCCCGCGAGCTAGAGGCCGGCATCCACCTGCACGTGGCCGAGTCACAGGAGCAGGTCGCCAACTCACTGACCACCCACGGCCAGACTCCCGTGGCCCATCTGGCGAGCCTGGACGTATTCGACGTCCCCGCCATCGCCGCCCACTGCATCGCCGTGAACGACGAGGACGTGACGATCCTGGCCGAAAGGCAAGTGCACGTCGCCCACACTCCCAAGACCTACCTCAAGCTGGCAATGGGGATGGCGCCGCTGCCCCGGCTGCTGGAGGGGGGCGTGAACGTCGCACTGGGCAGCGACGGCCCCGCCTCGAACAGCGACCTCAACATGCTGGAGGTGCTGCGCATCACGGGACTCTACCACAAGAACGGGCTGGGCCAACCCGAGGCGCTGCCCCGTACCCAGCTCCTGCGCTTGGCGACGCAGGCCGGCGCGCAGGCGTTGGGTTTCACCGGGAGCGGCATACTGGCCCCCGGCCATCCCGCCGACCTGATCCTGCTCGATACCCGCGCTCCCCACTGGTTCCCCCGCCACGACCTGGCCGCCGGCATCGTCTACGCCGCGCACCCCTGCGACGTGAGCCACGTCATCGTGGACGGGCGGCTGCTCCTGCGCGCTGGCGTTCTCCTGACGCTCGACGAGGAGCGCATCCGCTACGAGGCCGAGCGGCGCGCCTTCCGCATGGTCGGCGCTCCGCTGCGCCAGGTGCGCGCTTATCGAGGGTAGATACCGTCCCTTCCCCATCAACGTCAGCCGAACGACTTCAGTTCACCCGCGCATCGTGCGTGAATTGCTCGCCGCTTTGACATTCTTTCCGCACCAACACCCCCTGGGCAAAGTTTTTCCAGCTCCCACCGACGTGCTGATACCGGGCAAGGCTGAACCGGTACAGCCGTAAAACAGACGGTGCTGGCTAGTTTTTTCCTAGCACCCAAGCTAGAATTGCCAAAACGGGAATTGCTGCCCGAACAGTTACCAGTGGGGTTCAATCGCTCAGACCTCCGAGGTCTTGCAAAACCCGTTCAGGCGTGAAATCCCGGCCTTTTTCGACGGTCGCAGTGGGCAGAATGCCTGTCGCAGACCTCGGAGGTCTTGACCTGAGTAGTAACGAAAAAACCAAAAACAGTCGCAGAACTTTTGAAATCACTTTCTTGGTGTCCTTCGTGCCCTTCGTGGTTCTCCAAAATAGGTATGCCTGAACGCTTACCAATTTGCTTCTGCCTCAGAAATCTGATAAAATAAACTCAGGTTCGTTACCAGCGCAAGGATAGCCCAAATCCCCTGGCGCGCCCCCAACTATACACCACCATCTCTACAAGCCAGGCGTTCTTGCCTCTACTTTGACAATGTTAAATCAGGTGAGATGCATCGTGCGAAATCTGGCATTGTCAAACCACTCACGCAAGGAGATAGTGTATGACACCTTTCCCGGCGAAATCTCGACTGTATGAATACCCAACAGTAAACAGGAGGAAGCTATGAGAACACACAAACTCTTACTGTCGTTGCTCGTGAGCGCGCTGGCGGTGCTGGGCCTGCTGGTCGCGCTGAACCCGGATAGGGCCGCCGCCGAGTGGGACGGCAACTGGTATTTCAAGGATGGCGGCTGGACCGACTATGCCCCCAGCGGCGTGCCGGATTTCGACCAGAAGCAAAATCCCTGGGACAACCCTCCAGGCTCCGGGAACTGGACCTACTGCGGCCCCGCAGCGGTAGCCAATTCCCTGTGGTGGTTCGATTCCAAGTTCGAGCCTGATCCGGTCACGCCTTCGGGCACTTTCCCGCCTCCCTCGCCCCACAACGATAACTACTACCTCGTCACATCGTACGGAGGGTACCCGCCGGCTTGGGACGACCACGACCCGGTAAACGCGGGCGGCATAGGAGGGCCAGGCCTGGTGGACGATCTGGCCTGCTACTTTGACACCGACGGTATCCGTACCGGCAGCGTGCACACGGGCACCGAGGTGCACGACATGGCGCATGGCCTGCAGCAGTACCTATACAACGACCCCGACCACCTCTGCCACCAACCGGGCCGCTCCAACGGCGGCAGCTACTATGACGACTATCACGTCCAGTTGGTCAAGTCGCCCACCTGGGAATGGGTGGTGGAAGAGGTGCAGCGCAGCGAGGACGTCATCCTGCTATTGGGATTCTGGCAGGACTATGATCCGACGCTAGGCGAGGAGTGGTGGCGGCTGGGCGGACACTATGTCACCGTGCCCGGCATCAACGCGGCCGACCTCCAGATCGCCTTCAGCGACCCCTTCCTGGACAACGCCGGAGACGGAGGGCCAGGCCGCGTACTCAGCGGAACGTTGATCCCCCACAACCCACCTCATCCCGGACTGACCAACGTCCACAACGACGCCGGCAACGTCTCCCACGACTTTTACCCCATCACGACCACCGTTACCAGCCCTCACGGCAAATTCGAGATTCTGGACTATCCTTTCGATCCTATGGACCCTCTTTGGCTAAAAGCCCAGAACTGCCCCAACGAATTCAAGGCCGTCGAGGGGCCTTTTAACCCTGGCGGAGACCCACCTATCTACGTCGAAGTGGAATACGCGCTCGCCATGTCCCCCTTCGAGTGGAAGCCGGGCGGCGAGTGGGTGGATAGCTACTGGCACGGCGAGTGGCTCACCGAATGGTGGTGGTACGAGGACGACGGCCACTCCTGCCTGCCCGACTTTGCGTGGGGAGAGGGCGAGTTGTGGTACGATGGCCCCACGGCCCTGGCCAACTCGTTCTGGTGGTTCGACTCCAAAGCGGAGACGCTGCTGACGGGCGGCTGGCCTACACCTCCCATAACACCGACCGACCACTACGACCTGATCACGGCCTACGGAGACTGGGACGATCACGCCATCACCAACACCACGCACGTCATCACCGGCCTGGCGACCTTCCTGGGCACGGGACCTCAGGGCACCACCAGCGTCAGTATGACGCATGGCATCGGCAACTATCTGGCCGAGCGCGGCGTGGCCGACGACTTTTACACCAAGACGCAGGAAACCCCCTCCTGGGAATGGATCGCCGACGAGGTAGAGACCTGCGAGGACGTGATAATGCTGCTCGGCTTCTACGAACAAGTCGGCGGGGACTGGGAGCGCAAGGGCGGCCACTGGGTCAACGCCGCCGGCGTTAACCGGGAGAGCGGCTTTGTCGGCCTGAGCGACCCGGCCCTCGACTATTGGCACGTGGATTCCTTCTTCGACGTGACCATGGGCCGTGTCTTTCCGCCGGAACATGTAGAGATACCCTTCACCAAGGAGGAAAAGCTCAATCCCCAGGCCATCAGCCACGAGATCTATCGCGTCATCACCAGCACCGCTTTCGAGGACCAGTTGGCCCTGGTGAACTATCCGTTCACCTCCACCTCGGTGCTGACCAACTTTGTCGGGTGGAACGGGGGCGGCACGGACGTCGAATCCTGGGACAACTCGCTAGAGACGGTGATAGAGTGGGCCATCGGCGTCTCGCCCCACTCGGACCTGGAGGTCGCCAAGACGGCCGTCATAACCGAGGTGGTGCCGGGCGACCCCGTCACCTACACGCTAGAGTACGCCAACACCGGCCTGGCGGCCGTCCACAACGTCACCCTCACCGACCAGTTGAACCTGAACCACCTGACCAACGTCACCTTCTCCGCCCTCCCGCCCATCAACGCCACCGCGAACGTCACCTATGCCTGGACGCGGCCCAAGCTGAGCTACGGCCAGAGCGGAACCATCACCATCACGGGCGAATCGCTGGTGACCGAGACGCTGTACAACGAGGCCGCCATCACCGGCACGACCGAGATCGGCCACCCCACGCCCGACAGAGACCAGGACGACAACAGCGACGAGGTCGGCACGCCCAAGTACCTCATCTACCTGCCGCTGGTGCTGCGCAACTATGAGTAGCTCCGATCGCGGAAAGTAGGCGCGGCTTCCATACCGCGAGCTAGACCCCAGGGGTTTCGGAAAACCCCTGGGGTCTTGACACCCCTCTCACAGTCTGATAGAATATCCTCGCTGTAGCCAGAGTTCGTAGTAAGCCACGAAGCGCAGCGGAGTGGCGTCGGCAGAGTTCGTAGTAAGCCACGAAGCGCAGCGGAGTGGCGTCGGCAGAGTTCGTA
>CAYMWP010000041.1:26078-31005 GCA_964393895.1 uncultured Anaerolineales bacterium
GCAGAGTTCGTAGTAAGCCACGAAGCGCAGCGGAGTGGCGTCGGCAGAGTTCGTAGTAGGCCACGAAGCGTAGCGGAGTGGCGTCACAAGGTCTGCACATCAAACAGGAGGAATGCCCAATGAAACGAGCGGTCAGCATCAGCCTGGGAAGCATTACCCGCGACAAAAAAGTCACCATCGAATTGCTGGGCCAAGAGATCTCCATCGAGCGCATCGGCACCGACGGAGACGTGGAAAAGGCCACCCAGATGTACAACGAACTGGATGGCAAAGTGGACGCCTTTGGCGTGGGAGGCATTGACCTGGGGATGACGGTCGCCGGCCGCTACTATCCCCTCTACGACGCACTGAAACTGGTGGCCGGTGTCAAACAGACGCCGGTCGTGGATGGGGGCGGGCTCAAACTCACCCTGGAACGCACCGTCGCCCAGTTCATCGAGCAAGAGATCGGCGACGAGGTGCAGCCCAAGCGGGCGCTCATCACCGCCGGCGTTGACCGATACGGCAGCGCCCTCTCCTTCGACGAAGCGGGGTACGAGATCATCTTTGGCGACCTGGGGTTCGCCCTGGGCATCCCCATCCCCATCCGTTCGCTGGGTGGACTGCGCCTCCTGGCCCGCGTCCTCATGCCCGTCGTCGGCCGGCTGCCGCTGTCGTTCCTCTACCCCACCGGTGAGAAGCAGGAGGAGATCGTGCCCAAGTTCGGCAAGTGGTACAACTGGGCCACCGTCATCAGCGGCGACTGCCTCTACATCAAGCAGCATATGCCCGACCGGCTCGGAGGAAAAGTCATCGCCACCAACACCACCACCCCCGCCGACGTCGAGGCCTTTCGGGAGCGCGGCGTGCGTTACCTGGTCACGTCCACCCCGCGACTGGAGGGCCGCTCCTTCGGCACCAACATGATGGAATCGGCACTGGTCGCCGTTGCCGGTAAGGGGCGTCCGCTCACCACCGACGAACTCCAAGAGATGCTGACCCAACTCGATTTCAAACCCACACTCGAGCGATTGAACGAATGAGTGAATGGGAGGGCAAAATGGAGAAAGCAGAAAATAGAGTGAACGAGCCATCGGTCGTGGCCGTCGTCACCGCCGGCTGGAGCCCCAAAGATGACGATCCGCTGGCCGAGTACACCCACGATAAACCCAAGGCGCTCATCCCCATCGCCGGCAAGCCGATGATCGCCCACGTGGTGGACGCCCTGGCCGGCTCACGCTACGTCCAAGACATCATCGTCGTATCGCTCAGCCCTGGCGCCGAGGTGAGGTTCTCGACGCCCGTGGAGTACGTGCCCGATGCCGGGGATATTCTGAACAACGTCGAGGCTGGCCTCAACCACGCGACGGCCCACTATCCCGGCACAGACGGGGTGCTCATCAGCAGCTCCGACGTGCCCACCATCACGTCCCCCATCGTGGACGCCTTTATCGAGGAATGTTTCCGCACCGACCACGACCTGTACTATAGCATCGTCGAGCGCTCGGTGATGGAGAACCGCTTCCCCGGCTCGCTCCGCAGCTATGTCCATCTGCGCGAGGGGGATTTTGCCGGCGGCGACCTCATACTCGTCCGCCCCAGTATGAGCCTCGGCCGGCGAGAGCTGTGGCGAGACCTGGCCGCGGCCCGCAAGAGCGCGCTGCATCAGGCGCGGCTGGTGGGAGTGGGGCTGTTCCTCAGGCTACTCGCCCGCCGCCTATCGCTGAGCGACGCCGAGCGCCGCATCTGCAAGGTGCTCAACGTGCGCGGGCGGGCGGTCCCTTTCCCCTACGCCGAGGTAGGAATGGACGTGGACAAACCGTTCCAGCTAGAGATCGTGCGCGCCGAGATGGAAGCGCCCGCCGCCGCGACGTAGGAACAGTGATCGTCTCAATAAACCGGGGAAAAGTAAGGCGGAATGGCATTCCGCCCTTTCCCCCAACTTTTTGAGAAGACGAAACAGCGTCCTCTCCATATCTTGGACGAAAACACCCGAGATAGACTCTTTGCAACAGCTCATCGCTCTCGACCGACGAGTAACTGCACGGCTCGCCATCCCGCGCGGGTCGCGTCTCCTACGCCTGCCGGCCCTGTTCGCCGCCCACAGCGGCGATAGCCCGCTGTGGCTGCTCGGCGCGGCCATGGCGGCCGTATGGGGAGATGCGTTTTGGCGCCAGTTCGGCTGGCGCGCCCTGGCAGGGACGCTGGCCGCCGGCGCGACCACCACCGCCCTCAAGTGGCTCTTCCGTCGCCAGCGCCCGCCGGGAGACGGATTTGGTTTCTACTCCCGGTTCGACCGCCACGCCTTTCCCTCCGGTCACGCTGGCCGCTCCGCCTGCATGGTCGTGTTGCTGATCCCACTGCTCCCGCCCTGGGGATTCGCGCTGCTGCCGCTCTGGGCCGTGCTGGTCGGGCTGGCCCGCGTCGCGCTCCAGGTGCACTTTGTCTCGGACATCCTCGGCGGCTGGGCAGTGGGTCTACTGGTCGGCGCAGTGCTGCTATTGGCCTTTTGAACCGTCGGAACATTTTTGGCAGCGTCTGCCAATTTTGCCCCATTCGCGACCTGGTTTTGGAAAGCGGTTCCCAGCCGCCCACGCCCTTCTTGCCAGGAATTCCCCCACATCTTGGGTCACGATCCGCGCTAACCCAAAGGGACAGGGGTATCGCCATTGTGACGTCAACCGGACAGAGGCTTTTCTTTAACCTACCTTAAAACCTATCTCTTTTTAAGTTCAACGCCCTAAAATCGGTTGCCACAGATTCACTCCTCTGGTAGAATAGCGCAACTTCGTAGGGGGAAAAACCGGTCGTCGCGGAGAAGGTTATTGACCACGCCAGCTACTCTGGCTTGTGGCGCACAGCCCACAAACGAGTTGCTGTGACCAACCCTTCTACCCCCTCCCTGTCGTGCCCGTAGATAGCCAGCCCGTCCCGAATTACATTCGTGCAGCCCTGCAATGAAACCTGATCTCATCTGGTCGGCCACTCTTGGCGAACTTGAGCTTCAAATGACGCAAGCCACCTTCGATACCTGGCTGCGCGATTCCAGGTTACTCAAGTACAATGACGGCACTTTTGTCGTCAGCGTCCAGAGCGGCTACGCCAAGGACTGGTTGGAGAACCGCTTGCTCGCCACCATCAAACGCACCCTGGTCAGACAGGCCGGAAAAGACGTCGAGATCAAGTTCATCGTTGGCAGCGAGTCCCCTCAGCGACAGGGGGCCGTCTCCCTGCTCAACGTACCCACACCGGCCCCCGACTCAACCCCGCCTCCCCCTCCCGCGAACCTGAACCCACGCTACGTCTTTGATAGATTCGTGGTGGGGCCGGGCAACCGGCTGGCTCACGCGGCATCCATGGCCGTGACCGAAAGCCCGGCCGAAGCCTACAACCCGCTCTTCATCTACGGCGGAGTGGGGCTGGGCAAGACTCACCTGCTGCACGCCGTCGGACACACCTGCCGGGCGCAGGGATTGCGCGTGCTATACGTCTCGTCCGAGGAATTTACCAACGACTTTATCGAGGCCATCCGCGCCCACACCACCGACGACTTTCGCGACAAGTACCGCACCGCCGACGTGTTGCTCGTGGACGATGTCCAGTTCATCGCCGGCAAGGAGCGCACTCAGGAGGAATTCTTCCATACCTTTAACACCCTCCACGGCACGGGTAAGCAAATCGTCATCTCCTCGGACCGGGCGCCGAAAGCGATGGTCCCGTTAGAGGAACGGCTCTGCTCCCGCTTCGAGTGGGGGCTGATCGCCGACGTCCAGCCGCCCGATCTGGAGACCCGCATCGCCATCCTGCGCTCCAAGTCCGCCTCCTGTGGCGCAGTGGTCCCCAATGATATTCTCAACGTCATCGCCAGCCAGATACAAAGCAACATCCGTGAGCTCGAAGGCGCGCTCAACCGAGTGCTGGCCCTATCTCAACTCACCGACCAACCCCTGACGTCAGAGGTCGCCGAGGCCGCCCTGAGCCAACTGCTCCCCCAGCGCGGACACTTGACTGCGGAGCAGATAGTAGAACAAGTGGCCCACCACTTTAGAGTCCAGGTACCCGCCCTCCAGGGACGCAGCCGCAGCCGCACCATCGCGCGACCGCGCCAGGTCGCGATGTACCTCATCCGCGAGGAAACCGGCGCGTCGCTGCCCCAGATCGGAGCGCTGCTGGGAGGCCGCGACCACACCACTGTCCTCTATGGCTGCGAGCGCATCGCCGACCTGATCGAAGAAGATGCCAATCTCCGCAACGAAATAGTCGCCTTGCGCCAAAGACTCTACAACAACGGGTAGTTTACCCTCCTCACTTTCCACAACCCAGCGCCGATATTCACACCTCCCACTCCTGGCAATCGAGCTTTCAGCAACCCCTACATCTGGGGGGAGAGCGCCCGTCGCGGACCATCCCCCTGTGGATAACTCGCCGGTTTCTGTGGATAAGGGCGTCTGTTTGGGGATAACTCGAGGGGGCCGAGCCCCCCATAAAATGGGAACAGGCGTGGCACGCTCACCTAACCCCTGGCGTGCTTTACCGATTCCTCACATTATCCCAAGCCCACTGTGGATAACTCGTCCCGGCCACACCCCCATAAACGCTCCTTCTGGCTCCCTCGGCCACCACATATAGGGTAAATCAATCCTCCCCCCGCAATTATCCCCAGTTTCCACGGCTCTACTATGACTACTAACTTTTAAGACAGTAAAGTACCAGAGAATTCAATAAACCGGAATAATGTAAGGCGGAATGCTATTCCGCCATTTTCCCCCAACTTTTCGGGAAGACCAATCTTACTTTAGCGGATTCAGGACTTTGGCCGGTGCTTGACGTTTCATATTTTGGAGGCAAGTGACCGTAGAGCTGGGGTTCTTACCCGCTTGGTGATTACCCACAAGGTATTTGTTTACCGGGGTTCCTCTCCTCATTATAGCCGAAGTGAACCTCCGAT
>CAYMWP010000042.1:0-30969 GCA_964393895.1 uncultured Anaerolineales bacterium
TACCATTCGCTGCCTCTGGTGGCGTAGACTCACAATTTGGGATACACACCCAAATTATATGGGTGTGTTTCATTTCAGTAGAGACCCTAGACCTCGGAGGTCTCTGCCGAGCTCGTGCTCGCCCAAAACCGCTGATTTGGGCAGTTTTTGAGCCTGAAAACACATCTCATTAGACCTCCGAGGTCTTGCCCAACTTATTTGAAACCTCTCCAAATTATATGGCTGCGCTCGTAGCTTGTCAAACAGTTGAAAAGATCCGTTGAACCGCCGAGGTGCACAGGGCGCCAATCTTGGCGCGACGCTACCGATTTGGTCATTGGTCATTTGTGGCTCCCGCGCTGTGATTCTTTAACTCTTCCTGCTCCATCTCTGCCAACATCTGGGCCACCGCCTCGATGGCGACGCGCTGCTTGCGGTACAGGTCTGACTCGCTCATCGCCAGCCGGCGTGCGATTTCGCGCACCCGGCGTCCTTGGAGAAACTTGAGCTCAATGATGTTGTAGAGGATCCATTCCGGGGTCGTCATCTCGCGCTGCCCTTGGGGGCGCAAGCGCTCGATGGCCTGCTTGAGCACGTCCCGCAGGGCCGTCAACGTGCTGCTGCCGTGTTCTTCCATCGCGCGCTCTACCACGCGCAAGGCCAGGAGTGGACTGCCGGTCAGTTTGGGGCCGCCCCAATAATGAGTAAGCGCGCCCTTGACCCACTCGGGGAACAGGGAAGACTCGACCGGGCTGAATTGGGAGAGCGCCTGATCTCCCACGTAGTGCACCACCCCGCGGCGGCGTTGGATGTCCTCGATCTCTGGGATGATCTGCCGCAGGGCGTTGAAGAGTCCTTGTTGGAGCCTGCGGTCTTCCAGGGCCGCCGTTGCCTGGACCAGCAGGGTGTCCACGCCCTCTTGTTCCTCCGGAAGCAAGTCCGGTTCGGGCGCGCGCGCGGCGATGCCCACCATTCCTATGACGATATCCTGGCTTTTGGCGCGCAGGGGAAGCAGCCAGTAGCCATCCCACACAAAGATCTTGCCGCGTCGCTCGATTTGTCGCTCTGCTGTGAGCTCGGTTTCGGTAGGCCCTTGCCAGGCCTCGGGCGGCAGTGAATCTGTCGCTTCTTCCTCCAGCGATCCGCAGACGACCTCCAGGTGAGGAACTCCATCGTCTATGACGGTCACAAAGGCCGCATCTACCCGTAGTAGGTCACACAGCGCGGTGAGCACGTTCTCGAGGAATTGGCGTAGGTCGGTCGTCGTCAACAGCCGGTTGCTCAAGCCCTGAATCCACTCGATCTCTGGTTGGTCCTGGCGATAGAGCACCCGATCAATTAGCGGCTTGGCGGCTTCGATCCCCAGTTGCGCGAGCAGAATCACGCCGACGACGCCAAAGAGCATCGAGCGGCGGCTTGGCAGACCGAGCCACCCTTCCGCCTGGGAGGCGGCGACGATGACGACGACCACCAGGGTGGCGACCAGTGGCCCGCGCAGCAAGAAGCGCACCAGGCGGTGCTTTACCACTCGATCTGGGGTCAGTGCACCGAAAAAGGCCACACTGTAGGCCAGGAGCACCAGCATCAGCCCGATCCCCACGTTCCCCAGCACCAGCAGCAACCAGAGCGCGAGGCCGGGGGCGTAGGTGGGCCAGCCGGTGAGGAGCAAGTAGGGAAAGACGCCGGCCGCCGGCGCTGCAAAGGTAGCCGCCAGGTAGGCCATACGACGGCGCGAGGTCGAGGTGAGGCAGCGGCGGCGCGCCCACAGGACGTTGACGGCTCCCCAGATCACGCCGGCAAAAAAGTAGAGGACAAAAGCCGGAAAAAGCGGCCCCGGCAGTAGGTGGGGTGCGTGGTGGGTCAATGCGCTTCCGCGCGCCACCATGTCGCTGAACGCCACCCCGAGCAGCAACAGGGCACTGAGAGAATAGCTGGCGCGCACGGCGACGTCGCGAACTCGGCTGCGAGCGCCGGTAGTTATCAACAAGGCGTTGGAAAAGCCCAAGTAGGCGGCTGGCGTAAAAGCGATGCCCACCCATTGCAGCCGCAGCCAGGGGATGGCCGCCTCCGGGTTTTCCGTGCCGAACAGCGCCAGGTCTACGAGGTAGGTGAGCAGCACACACGATAGCAGAGCGACGAAAGAGCGGGCCACGCTGTTGCGCAGGTTGTAGATGACGAGGTAAAGCAAAAAGGCGCAGGAGAGGATGACAATGCCCGAAGCGAGCACAATGTTGATCAACTCGAAAAAGCTTTGCAGTTCGAATGCCAATGAGAGATCCATTGATAGTGATTGCGATAATCCACTAGAAGTACGACTCGAAGTAGTTACGACGCTGCTATTGTACCTTGTGTTCAGCTTGGGGTCAAGGTTGCTTTCGAGTAACTGCCTGACAAAGCTGCGCCTCAAACCGACGAGTAAAATGGGACGCGGATCAACACGGGATGCGCACACAGATTTTGTCGCTTCGCTTACACTCCGTATTTGCCGTGTGCATCCGTGTCCGACACCCGGTGGAGGAGACCTTTCAGGGAGACCAGGACGGCTTGGCGCCCTTTCCGCAACCGGTTGGCCATGTAGCCAAACACCGCATCCGGGGGATAGGTGGAGCTGTACGCGCTGACCGGGCGGCCTGTCAGATCGCCACGCAGTGTCAAACACTCGCGGTGACAAAGAACCTCGTGTGTGGCGCCGCGGATGTACGGCTGCATAATGGCATCCAGTTCAGCCTGTATCCGCGCCACGTCCAACTCGTCCAGATCGCCGCCTGGCGTAGCGTCTTTGTGACACCGAGGAACTGTGGCGGCGCGCAATCGCTGACTCAGCTTCAAGTGGCGCGCGAGCGGCCTGCAGTGACGATTGAACACTGCTTTAACGCCGCCAGCCACTTGACAAAAAGCAATTAGTATATTATAATTACTACAAAATAGTAAGCACTATAAATAACCAGATCCCTATACAGAATGTGACTACTGATCGCCCAGCTGGTATTGTCAAATCCAGAGCAGGAGCGGCCGAGTAGTCGCCACAGGAGAGTGACAATGTTGGGCAAGAAAATTCAAGACGCTGTGAACGAACAGATCAAGAACGAGCTGTACTCCGCCTACCTCTATCTTTCGATGGCCGCCTACTGCGAATCCATCAATCTGCCGGGCTGCGCCCATTGGATGCGCATGCAGGAACAAGAAGAAAGGCTACACGCTTTCAAGTTCTTTGACTTTATCCACGAGCGGGGTGGGCGTGCGATCCTCCAGGCAATTGACCAGCCGCCGAGCGAATTCGAATCGCTGCTCGACGTTTTTGAAAAGACGCTCGAGCACGAGCAAAAGGTGACGGCGATGATTCACAACCTCTACGACCTGGCGGTTCAGGAAAAAGACTATGCCAGCCAGATCTTTTTGCAGTGGTTCGTGACGGAACAGGTGGAAGAGGAAGATAGCGTAAGCCGGGTTATCGATACTATAAAAATGATCGGCGATAGCCCTCAGGCTCTTTTGATGCTGGATAGGGAGTTGGGTGGACGGACGGCGCCCCAGACTGACGGCAGCCAATAATCGCCCAAGGAGAGATATGCCTTCTTCCGCACCCACCGTAGACAGTGTGTGCGTACAACTAAAAGAGCGAGGCCGGCGGGTGACGCCCCAGCGCAGGGCCATCGTCCAGACTTTGCTGGAAGATGACCACGCACACCCCACCGCCGAGCAGGTTTTCGCTCAGGTGCGCGATGCGATGCCCGATATGTCGCCAGCCACCGTCTACAACACACTGCACGAGCTGGTGGAGATGGGTCTGCTGCTGGAGCTCGATCTGGGGACAGGAGGGAGGCGTTACGACGTCAACACAGCGGATCACGCCCACCTGATCTGCCTGGAATGCGGGCGCGTGGAGGATGTGGACTATGATCCCAGCACGTTGGCGCTCTTCCCCGAACAGGCGCAAGGGTTTCAGATAGTGGAGCGGACGACTATCTTTCGCGGCTACTGCTCTAATTGTACTGATTGATGATTGCTGGTTTAGAGATTTGAAAAACTGCGCCTGCATCGCCTACGGCAAATCAACGAATTGGGAAAGGAGCGGATTTTTTGCCGCCGCACGAGGCCAATCCTGGTTACAAACGCGGTTGAACCATGTGCCCCAAGCGGTTGAACCATGTGCCTCAATTCGTTTTTTTCTAAATTCGCTGTAGTGTTCCGCCCAATCTAATATTGTCAAGTTACTCAGCCAAGGCGGTTTTCCCCCGTCATTGCGAGGAGCAGAGCGACGAAACAATCCCCACCTCGTAATTTGGAGATTGCTTCGCCGCAAAAAGCGCGGCTCGCAATAACAAGCTGAGTGGTTACCCTAAATCAAAAATCAAAAGGGAGGAAAAACAATGGACAAGTGGGAATGCATCGTGTGTGGTTACGTCTACGACCCAGCGGAGGGCGACCCCGATAACGGAGTTGCGCCCGGCACGTCCTTCGAGGATGTGCCCGAAGATTGGGTCTGCCCCGACTGCGGCGCGGGCAAAGATATGTTCGAAAAAGTAGAGTAGCTAGGAATGAAGCACGTCATCGTCGGCAGCGGCGTCGCTGGTGTGACGGCGGCCCAGGGTATCGTCAGAGCTGATCCGGCCGCCGAGGTGTACGTTCTTGGCGCGGAGCCTTACCCCTACTATCGCCGCCCCCGGCTGTGGGAGTTTATCGCCGGGCAAGTTGAGCGAGATGAGCTCTACTTTCGCCCGGCAGATTGGTACGCCGGGCGCGGTATCCAGCTACATTTGGGGCTCCAGGTTTCCTCACTCGATACCGCAACCCACCGCCTCATTCTGGCCGATGGATCAACTGTAGAGTACGAGCGCTTGTTGCTGGCAACAGGCGCTCGCCCCTTTATGCCCCCTTGCGAGGGAGCGGACAGGGATGGCGTCTTTACCTTGCGTACGCTAGATGATGCACTGGCGATCAGAACGTACGCGCAGGACGTATCTACGGCAGTGGTCGTCGGCGGGGGGCTGCTGGGCCTGGAGACGGCACGGGCGCTGCGCACCGCCGGTCTGAGTGTGACGGTGGTCGAGTTCGCCCCACACTTGCTGCCGCGCCAACTGGACGCCGAAGGCGCTGAGGTGTTACAGTCGCTGCTGGAAGCGCAAGGGCTGCGAATAGTCACCTCAGGTGCGACGGAGGCTGTCTTGGGCGACGGCCGTGCCAGCGGTATCCGTTTGAAGGATGGCCGTATGCTGCCTGGTGAGCTGGTGCTCTTTTCGACCGGCATCCGGTCGGAGGTGTCACTGGCCCAGGCGGCCGGGCTGAAAGTCAAGCGGGGCATCGTCGTGGATGGGCAGTTGCGAACCAGGCGGGCGGAGGGCCACCCGGCGGAGGACATCTTTGCCGCGGGAGACGTGGCCGAGTTCGAGGGCCAGGTTTATGGCATCATCCCGGCCGCCATCGAGCAAGCCCGCGTCGCAGCGGCAAACATGGTTTCGCCCGGCAGCGCTGTCTACACCGGCACGCTTCCGGCCACTAAGCTCAAGGTCGCCGGAGCGGAGTTGGCCTCGCTGGGTGAAAGCGTGTCCGAGGACGCTGCGTGCCTTCAGCTCCGGCACGCGGATCTGCCCGCCGGCCACTATCGCAAGTTCGTGTTGCGCGGTGGTCGTGTCGTGGGCGCGATCTTGCTCAACGACGAGGCGCGAGTGAGACCCATAGCCCAGCTCATTGAACGAGGCGTGGACGTTTCGGTTCACGCCGACCATCTGTCGGACGACGACTTTGATCTAGAACTACTGTTGCGTGAAACGTGAACCCTCGAGCGCAACACAATCATCACTTCCGAGGAGGAACAAATGCATAAAATGACACAAGCCAACCTGGAGGCAGCTTTTGCCGGCGAGAGCCAGGCCCACATGAAATACCTGGTCTTTGCCGACAAGGCGGAGCAGGAAGGATTCCCCAACGTAGCGCGGCTCTTCCGGGCCAATGCCTACGCCGAGCAGGTGCACGCCACCAATCACTTCAAGACGCTCAAGGGCCTGGGCAAGACGGTGGACAACCTGGACGTTGCCATCGGCGGCGAGACCTATGAAATTGACGAGATGTATCCCGCTTTTCTGGCAGTGGCCGAGCTCCAGGGGGAAAAGGGCGCCATCCGCTCCAACAAGTGGGCGATGGAGGCGGAAAAGATCCACGCCGAGATGTACGGCGCAGCCAAGTCGGCCGTGGAGAGCGGCAAGGACTTCGAGGGTGGTCAGGTCTATGTCTGCGAGGTGTGTGGCTGGACCGGCGAGGGCGAGCCGCCGGACGAATGCCCGCTGTGCAAGGCGAAGAAGGACAAGTTTGTCACATTCTGAAGCGGCAAGCGTCAAATGTAAGGGCGTGAGATTGCGCATTAAGTTTGACGTTTTACCGCGAGAGGAGGGATATATGGAAAAAGCTGACGGCCCCGGGAAACAGATGTGCCAATTTAAGGAGGTCGTGTTATGCCTGAAGTAGATTCTTGCGTGCAAGCAGCAGCGGGGCCGTTGATTGCCAAGCCGGCCCCTGGTAGAGAAATGTCACCAGTGAAGGAGGAACCAGAAATGACAATGGCGCGTGTGGGCAAGGAAGCCCCGGATTTCGAAGTCTCAGCTTACGTCGCTGGCGAGGGCTTTAAGAACATCAAACTCTCGGACTACCGAGGCCAGTGGGTGCTGCTCTGCTTTTACCCCGGCGACTTTACCTTCGTCTGACCGACGGAACTGTCGGCAGTTGCCGTCAAGTACCCAGGGTTGAAGGAGCTGGGCGTCGAAGTGCTGTCTATGAGCGTGGACAGCCGCTTCACCCACAAGATTTGGAACGAAGTGGAGCTATCCAAGATGGTCGAGGGCGGCATCCCCTACCCGATGCTGTCCGATCCGGGCGGGCGCGTTGGAACCGTATACGGCGTGTACGAAGAAGCAGCCGGCGTGAACATCCGCGGCCGATTCATCATTGACCCCGATGGAGTGATCCAAGCGATGGAGGTACTGACCCCATCGGTGGGTCGCCACATTGACGAGACGATCCGCCAGGTGAAGGCGTTCCAGCACGTGCGGACCACGGGCGAGGCTACGCCGTCCGGCTGGCAACCGGGCAAGCCGACTCTCAAACCTGGCCCCGACCTGGTGGGCAAGGTGTGGGAAATGTGGAAGCCATAGGCTAGATTAGATGTGGTGTAGGGTGAGAAACCAGGTTTTTCCGTAAGCCGTGACAAAAACCTGGTTTCTTGCCCCGAATTAAGGGAGATTAGCAGTGGATCCTGTGTTACTATCTCGCATTCAATTTGGATTGACGGCCGCGTTTCACTTTCTCTTTCCCCCCATCTCGATCGGCCTGGCGTGGGTCATCGTCTATATGGGCTGGCGCGGTCTGCGCACCGGGGAGAGAATCTACGATCAAATGACCCGCTTCTGGGTCAAGATCCTGGCGTTGATCTTTGCCGCCGGAGTAGCGACCGGCATCGCGCTCGAGTTCCAGTTCGGCACCAACTGGGCCACCTACTCCCGCTTCGTCGGCGACATCTTTGGCTCGCCGCTGGCCGCCGAGGGGGTGTTCGCTTTCTTCCTCGAGTCCGGCTTCCTGGGCGTGCTCATCCTGGGCCGGAACCGCGTCTCCAAAAAGTTCTACTGGTTCTCCAGCTTGATGGTGGCCGTCGGCTCTACTCTCTCGGCCTTTTGGATCATCGTCGCCAACTCCTGGCAGCAGACGCCGGTGGCCTACCAGATCGTGGGAGAGGGCGCGTTCCGCCGGGCCGAGCTGACCAACTTTTGGCTTGCTGTGTTCAATCCCTCCACGCTGCCGCGTTACTTTCACACCGTCGTGGCCTCGGTCCTGACCGGCGGATTCTTCGTCGCCGGCGCCAGCGCGTGGTATCTGCTGAAAGGGCGACATCGGGAGTTTGCCCGCCGCTCTCTGCAGATTGGCTTGATCACGTCCGCTGTTTTCTCACTGTTGGTCCTGGGCGTGGGGCACGCTCACGCGGTTCAGGTGGCCGAGACGCAACCGGCCAAGATGGCGGCCTACGAGGCGCTATTTGAGACCCATGACGGCGCGGCGATGATCATCTGGGGGTTCCCCGACGTAGAGAACCAAACCGTTCGTTTCAACATTGCCGTTCCCAAGCTCCTCAGTTTCCTGGCCTACTTTGATCCCAACGCCACCATACCGGGCCTGGACCAGTTCCATCGAGAAGAGTGGCCGCCCATCGCCCTATCCTTCTACCCGTACCACCTGATGGTGGCTCTGGGAATGTGGTTCATCCTGCTGCCCTGGCAGGGCCTTTTCCTGAAGGAGAAGCACTTCACCAATCCGATTTTCCTGAAAGCGGTTCTATATTCCAGCCTTCTGCCGCTGCTGGCGATGGAGTTGGGGTGGATGGCCACAGAGTTCGGGCGCCAGCCGTGGGTCGTGTACGGTCTGCTCAAGACGGAAGATGCGATCTCGGCGGTGGTGCCGGCAGGGCAGATTCTGGCGACTATTATTCTCTTCGTCCTGATCTATACCCTGATCCTGGCTTTGCTCGTTTACATCCTCAAGCGGGAGTTCGAGCACGGGCCGGATGCGGAACCGCCAGCGCAGGGGACGCCGGCCGGCGCGGAGGTGACAGTATGAGCCACGAGTTTCTCCAAGTCGTCTGGTATCTGCTGGTCGGTGTGTTGCTGACCGGCTACGCCATTCTGGATGGGTTCGACCTGGGCGTGGGGGTACTGTCCCCCTTTGTTGCCCGCAGCGACAAAGAGAGGCGGCTGCTGCTCAACGCAGTCGGCCCCTTCTGGGACGGCAATGAAGTCTGGCTATTGACCGGAGGCGGCGCTCTGTTTGCCGCCTTTCCCCACGTCTATGCCACCGTCTTTAGCGGCTTTTACCTGGCGCTGATGCTGGTGCTATTTGCCCTCATCCTGCGCGCCGTCTCCTTCGAGTTCCGCAGCAAAGTGGAGAGCGAGACCTGGCGGCGCGCCTGGGACTGGGTCTTTTTCGTCGCCAGTCTCTTGCCGGCGCTCTTGACCGGGGTGGCGGTGGGGAATGTGATGCGGGGCGTGCCGCTGGACGCACAGATAGAGTTCGCCGGCAACTTTTTCACGTTGCTCAACCCCTTCTCCCTGCTGGTGGGGCTGGCCGGCCTGGCGATGTTCGTCACCCACGGGGCCATCTACCTGATGGTCAAGACAGGCGGTGAGGTAGCCGGGCGAGCCAGGCGGTGGGCCGCCGGTGGGTGGGTGGCCTTGCTCGTCCTGGCGCTGCTCGTCACCGTCGTGGCGGTTTTCGACGCGCCCGCCCGTTTCGAGGGCAAGCCACTGACCGTATGGGTGCTCCCCATCCTGACGGCTTTCTTCCTGGCGCTGACGCGGGTCAACGTGGGGCGTGGGGAGGCGGGCAAGGCGTTTCTCTTCTCGGCGCTGTCTATCGTTGGGTTGATGTCCATCTTTGGCGCGGCTAACTTTCCCTATCTGCTGCCGGCGCGGAACGTCGTGGAGCACGGTTTGACGGCCTACAATAGCTCGGCTTCTCAGAACACGTTGACGGCCATGCTCGTCATCGCCCTGATCGGTATGCCGCTGGTCATAGCCTACACTGCGTACATCTACTATATCTTTCGAGGAAAAACAAGAGTGGAAGCCGGTGGCTACTGAATATGATGAAAGATAAAACACGGAGCAACGTATACAAGGCCTTCGTCGGCGAGGCCAAGGCGTATCACCGGCTACTGGCCTTTGCCCGCAAGGCGGACGAGGAAGGGTACGAACAGGTCGCCAAGCTGTTCCGCGCCGTCGCTTCCGCTGAGGGAGTGCATACAGAGCGTCACCTACGGCTTATGGGCGAGGCGGTGGTAAAAAGCACGGAGGAGAATTTGCAGTTCTCATTCGAGAGCGAGACCACCGTCAACCAGGTTTATTACCCCCAGTTCATCCAGGATGCGGAGAGCGAGGAAGAACGGGCGGCGGCGTTGACCTTTAGCCAGGCGCGGGATGTGGAGGAGGGGCACGCCGCGCTCTACAAGCGGGCGCTGAACGCCATGCTGCGCGACGAGGCGCACGACTATTACGTCTGCCAGGTGTGCGGCTACGTCGCCGAGCGAGAAGCGCCCGACCAGTGCCCGGTGTGCAACGCCAAGCAGGAGAAATTCCGGTTGGTGACGTGATCGGACCAGTTTTCAAAGTGGGATGCAGAGGAACACAAAGGACGAATTCACAAATTCAAGGAGGAAACATGGATTGGATAACGTTTTTGCAGGTAATGATCGAGGACGAAAAGGCCGCCATCAACAAGTACCAACTGGCGGTCGAGGAGGCCGATTCGAAAGAACTCAAAACCACTCTCCAGCGTCTCATGGCCGAGGAAGAGGTACACATTGACCTCTTGGAGTACGAAATCAGCAGACTGAAGGCATCGTGAGGAGGTATACAGAGGAGGTACAAAAATGGGTACAAAAGGAAGATCAATCGTAGGCATAGACGTAGATGATCTCATCGAAAAGCTCAACAAGGCTCTGGCAGACGAATGGCTGGCCTATTACCAGTACTGGATCGGAGCCAAGGTAGCCAAAGGGCCGATGAGGGGTGCGGTCGTGCTGGAGCTAGAAGAGCACGCCACCGAGGAACTGGGCCATGCGCTGATGCTCGTGGAACGGATTCTCCAGCTTGGCGGCACGCCGCTCCTGGCGCCCAAAGACTGGTACGACATGACCAATTGCGGATACGAACTCCCCGAGGATCCCTACGTGGAGGCACTGCTGGAGCAGAACATCAAGGGGGAGCAGTGCGCCATCGAGGTCTACAAAGAGTTGGTGGATTTCACCAAGGATAGCGACCCGGTGACGTACGAGATGGTTCTGCAAATCATGACGGATGAAATCATGCACGAGGAGGATTTGCAGGCGCTGGAGGAAGACATCAAGTTGATGAAGGAGAGGAGATAGAAAATGACATTAGCGAGCACGATTCAGACCGCGGATTGGAAAAAGGAAAAGCACACCCCGGTCATCGAGTGCCCTGACGCGGTGAAGGCGGGCGAGGTTTTTGAGGTAAAGGTGAGCGTGGGGAAAGAGATCGCCCACCCCAACACCGCCGAGCATCATATCCGCTGGATATCGCTCTACTTCCAGCCGGAAGGAGACAAATTCACCTACGAGGTGGGTCACTTTGAGTTCAACGCCCACGGTGAGGGAACCGCGTTCACGACCCCTATGGCGACCGCATCGCTAAAGATTGACAAGCCTGGCACGCTGCACGCGCTGTCCTTCTGCAACATCCACGGGCTGTGGGAGAGCAGTAAAGAGATCGGCGCAAGCTGAAAAGCAGGGGAAAGCAAGCCTCGGAGGTTTCTGCGCCGTTATGAGACCTCCGAGGTTTTGATGAAAGAAGAAGCAGCAGAATGGGCATCAATGGGGAGTTGCGAGAGCAACTGCTGGCTTACCAGAAGAACGAGGTCACCGAGCATCACATCTACGCGAGATTGGCTAGAACGGTCAAATCTCCCAAAGACAGGCTGATCCTGGAGAGGATTGCCGGCGATGAACTCGACCACTATCACACCTGGCGCAGTTATACTCAGCAGGACGTCAAGCCTGACCGCCTGGCGATCTGGAAGTATTACCTGATCAGCCGCATCTTTGGCTTTACCTTTGGCATCAAATTGATGGAGGGAGGCGAGGAAAGCGCCCAGGAGAATTACGAACGACTGCGTGAAGTGATCCCGGAGGCCGAGACCATCATTCACGACGAGGAAGAACACGAGGACGCCTTGACCCAGCTTCTGGACGAGGAACTGCTGCGCTACGTGGGTTCTATCGTGTTGGGAATAAGCGACGCGCTGGTGGAACTGACCGGCGCTCTGGCCGGTCTCACACTGGCGCTGCAAGACACAAAGCTGATCGCGCTGACTGGCTCGATTACGGGTATCGCTGCGGCCTTGTCAATGGGAGCGTCGGAGTATCTCTCCACAAAGTCTGAAGGGACCGGTCAGAATCCGGTGAGGGCCGCCATCTATACGGGAGGCGCGTACATTGTGACGGTGCTCATCCTCATCCTGCCGTATCTGATCCTGGACAATTTCTACGTCTGCCTGGGTTGCACGCTGACCGCTGCGGTCGCGATCATTGCCTTTTTCAACTATTACATCTCCGTCGCCAGAGATCTGCCGTTCAAGAGCCGCTTCTTCGAGATGACCGGGTTGAGCCTGGGAGTGGCGGCGTTGAGTTTCCTGGTTGGCTTTGTCATCCGCACTTTTCTGGGGACTGACACTTGAACGGCCAGCAATGGCGACCGGAGCCATTTCTGATACAGAATACGCTGTTCGTGCCCGTTTACCGCATTTGGAGTGCGCCGCAGAGACGCGGAGAGCGCAGAGAAATCGAGTTACCAGGACAATCATCGTGCGGCGATTGTGAGGTACATCGCACCCTGGGACCAGAATCAGATTCAGGCTATGAGGAATGTCTGTGTCGGGAACTGGGGTTGGGTTGTTCATCAGCTTTAACGTACCTGTCCTGAAGCAAGGCATTCGCAGACGCGTCCTGGGGCCGGAGGAAGAGTGAACAGAATCTCGGCGTTCTCTGCGCCTCTGCGGTAAACAGATACACGCTGTTATTCCTCAACGGCTCCATCGTCCCTGTTGGAATGATGCCCGGTTGGTTGGCGGTCGTAGCAAGGACTCTGCCGAGCACCCAGGGCATCATTGTGCTGCGCCTGTCGGTTTGAAACGCAGCTTCGTTAGGCAGTTACCTAGAGCAATTGATTCACGCCGTGGGGGAGCGGTTCTCCCCGCAACCCCGCCAACAAGTTCTCGGCCGCTATCAGCGCCATCTTGGTGCGCGTGGCGACGCTGGCGCTGGCAATGTGCGGCGTCACGATACAGTTCGGCAAACTCAACAGCGGATGGTCAGCCGGGAGAGGCTCCGGCTCTGTGACGTCCAGGGCGGCGTAGGCGATCTCTCCATCCAGCAGCGCCCGGCGCAAAGCGTCCGCATCCACGACGCCGCCCCGGGAGGTGTTGACCAATATGGCCGTCGGCTTGCACTGGCGCAACTCTGCCGCGCCGATCATGTGATAGGTTTCCTCCGTCAGCGGGACGTGTAGCGATACAAAGTCGGATTCGGACAGCAGGGTATCCAGGCCCACCCCAGCGGCGCTCAAGGCGGGATCAACGTCAGAGACGTAAGCGTCGTGATACAAAACGCGCATATCGAACCCACGAGCGCGGCGGGCCACCGCTTGCCCGATGCGGCCAAAGCCGACTATGCCCAGTGTCGCCCCGTGGACGTCCTGCCCCATCAACAACATCGGCCCCCACGTCTTCCACCGGCCGGCGCGGACGTAATCGGCCCCCTCGACGATGCGGCGAGCGGCCGCCATCAGCAGGGCAAACGCGCAATCGGCAGTGGTGTCGGTCAGGACGCCGGGCGTGTTGCCCACGGCGATAGACCGGGCGGTGCAAGCGGTCACGTCAACGTTGTCATAGCCGACGGCCATATTGCTGACGACCCGCAAGCGCGGGGCCGCGGCCAACAGCTCGGAGTCAACGCGCTCGCTGAGCAAGCAGTAGAGACCGTCAATGTCGCGCACCTTGTCCAGCAAGACGTCGCGCGGGATGGGGAGTTCCCCTTCCCACACCTCTACCGCGCACGCCTGTCTCAATAGATCTAGGCCCTCCTGGGGCACTTTTCGTGTGACGTAAACTCTGGGTTTCATCACGCTCCTCTCCTGCTATCTACCGCTGCCAGGCACGCCTGGTGCCATCGTTTTGAAAAGAGACGCAGTATCAACTGCGTCTCTCGCGCCCATCCTGGGCAATTCTACCGAGTTCTCTTCTAACCAAATCGCTGCGCCAGGACCTCTTCCAGCGTTGGCTGGCCGATGACCTGTAGTTCGTACCGCACCCGGTCCATCGGATGGCGGACCTGAAGAATTCTCCGCAGGTCAATGGGCGTGGCCGAAAGCACCAGGTCGCACTCGACGGCGTTGATCGTCTCCTCCAGATCGCGCACCTGCTGATCCCCGTACCCCATGGCGGGGAGAATCGAATCGAGGTGCGAGTACTTGGCAAAAGTGGCGGCGATGGAGCGTACCGCGTAGGGGCGGGGATCAACCAACTCGGCCGCGCCGAACTTGCGAGCAGCGACCACGCCCGCGCCGTAGGTCATCTCGCCGTGGGTCAGCGTGGGGCCATCCTCGACGACCAACACTCGCCGGCCCCGAATCGCGCCTGGATCCTCGACAAAGATGGGGGAGGCAGCATCCACCACGATGGCCTGGGGGTTGAGTTTGCGGATACTCTCACGCACCTCGGCGATTCCCTCAGGGCCGGCGGTGTCCAATTTGTTGATGAGCACTACGTCGGCCGCGCGCAGATTGGCCTCCCCAGGATGGTAGTGGAGCTCGTGTCCAGCCCGGTGGGGGTCGGCCACTGTGATGAACAGGTCAGGTTCGAAAAAGGGCAGATCGTTGTTCCCCCCATCCCACACCACCACGTCCGCCTCCTGCTCCGCCTGACGGATAATGGCCTCGTAATCCACGCCGGCGTAGACGACCACACCCCGGTCAATGTGCGGCTCGTATTCCTCCCGCTCCTCGATGGTGCACTTGTGACGATCCAAGTCGTCATAGTCGGCAAAGCGCTGCACCGCCTGGGCGACTAGGTCGCCGTAGGGCATCGGGTGGCGGATCACGACCACACGCTTGCCCATCCGCTGGAGCAAGTCGCACACGTGGCGCGTGGTCTGGCTCTTGCCACAGCCGGTGCGCACGGCGCAGACCGCCACCAGCGGCTTTTTGCTCTCCAACGTCGTCGAGCCGGTCCCCATCAATCGCCAGTCCGCCCCGGCCACCAGTACCTGGGAGGCCCTGTGCATCACGTACTCGTGGGGCACGTCAGAATAAGCAAAAACGACCTGATCTACCTCGTGGCGATGGATCAGGTCATCCAGTTCCTCCTCGGGATGAATGGGAATCCCCTCGGGGTACAGGCCGCCGGCCAACTCTGGCGGGTAACGGCGGCCCTCGATATTGGGAATCTGGGTAGCGGTAAAGGCGACGACCTCGTAATCCGCGTTATCGCGAAAATAGGCGTTAAAGTTGTGAAAGTCGCGCCCGGCCGCGCCCATTATGATGATACGTTTCTTACTCAAGTTTTCTCCTTTTTATGCAAATTTGTCACGCCAGTCGAGCCAGCAGGATGCCCAGCTCGTACAACAGCAGGAAAGGCCCCATGACCAGGAGCATGTTGATCGGATCAACGGTGGGGGTGATGATGGCAGCTCCCGCGGCAGCGCCGACGATGACGATGCGCCGCGCCTGGGCGAACCCCTGGGGAGTGACGACGCCCAGCTTGGCCAGGAAAAACATCACCAGCGGCGTCTCAAAGACCAGGCCGGCCCAGAGCAATATGTTACTGACAAAGGACATGTAGTAGTCAATCGAGTAATTGTGTTCGACGATATTACCCAGAAAACCGTTGAGGAAAGGGATCGCGGCCGGGAGCAGGACCGTGGCGGCAAAAGCCACGCCCAGGGCAAAACAGAGCGAGGCAACCGGCGCGCCAACGATCACGTACCGCTTCTCGTTGGACTGCAACCCAGGCGCTACGAACTGGAATATCTGGTACATAATGACCGGCATAGCGACCACGACGCCGATCACGACGGCGACCTTGAAGTAAACGGCCGGGCCTTCGGTGGGCGAAAGGGCCTGGGGCAAATTACCTTCTAGTGGAGCGATCAGCAATTTGAGCACAGGCTCGGCGGCGGCCATGCCAGCGACCACGCCGATGAGCAGCGCGACGACGACCCTGATGAGCCGCTGACGTAGCTCCTCCAGGTGATCGAGGAACGACATTCCGGTCTCATCCATCCCGCTCTTCCTCCCGCTCTCCCTTGACTATGCCCTCCGTACCCGCGACGATCCCGCTTACGGCCTGGCGCGTCTCGCGCCCCAAAGCATCGAGTTCGGCCGGGAGGCTGGCGATCTCCTTCCCTCCCCCCACCTCGTCCACCACCTGGCGCGCATCCTGCTCGACGGCCCTGAGTTCAGCCTGAATGGCCCCCATGAACTCGGCCGAGAGTTTGCGCATCTGGGCAGTGATGCGCCCGATCGCGCGGATGATCTCCACCATGCGCTTGGGGCCGATCATCAGAATGGCAATAATCAAAATAACGGATAATTCCCAAGGGCCTACGTTTAGAAAATTCATCACTCCTGCTCTGCCGCGCCTCTGACCGCGTGCGCGATGGATGCTTTATGCTCGACCAAGGTGCCCAGTACGCCATTAACAAAGCGCGGCGCGCTATCGGAACCAAAGGTCTTGGCCAATTCGACGGCCTCGTTGATGGCGACCTTGACCGGCGTCCCGCCATCTACGGCGAACTCGAAAATTGCTATGCGCAGAATGTTACGATCCACGTAGGCCATCTGCTCCAAAGGCCACTCTGGGGCATGGTCGTGGATAAAGGTATCGAGCACTGCCTGGTGCCTGAGCACGCCCCTTACCAAATGACGAACAAAATTCGCGCCCCCCTCTGGCAATCTGTCCTCGGCCAACCGGCGCTCCAGCACGATGGGAGGGGCGTGATGCGCACAATCAATCTCGTATAGCGCCTGTAGCGCCAGGATACGAGCACGATGGCGTACCTTCACACTTTTACCTCCCGATCACGCCGCCCCAGAGAGACGGAGCACGTCCTCGATACGCACGTCAACCGACCGGACATCCATACCGACCATGTCCTGGATCGCCCGCGTAACTTCAGCCTGAATCCGGTGGCTGACGCCGAGCATATTGACGTCCGGCTCGGTCGCGATGTGCAGTTCTACGCGCACACTGTTTCCGGCGATCTCGAGCTTTACGCCGTCGTGGCGCAAGAGTCGCCGCACGCCCTGGGGTGAAACCATACGGGCCACCCCAGGCACGGCCAAAGTCGTGAGCCGGGCAATAGTCTCCAACACCTGCGGTGCGACTGTAATCCTGCCAATTTGAGGTTGATCTTCCATTCCACTCTCCCCCTAATGCTGCGCCATGCGCTACATCACCAGCCCGCCGTCCACCGTCAGAATTTCGCCGGTAATGAACGAGGCTTTGTCGGACGCCAGAAACGCGACGGCGTAGGCTATTTCCTCGGGCTGCCCCATACGCCTCAGCGGCGTCAACTCGATCGCTTTCTGTCTCAGCTCCTCCGGCAGGTCGGCGGTCAGATCGGTGGGGATGAACCCTGGCGCGACGGCGTTCACGGTGATGCTGCGCGGCCCCAACTCTTTCGCCAGGCTCTTGGTGAAACCGATGATGCCGGCCTTGGAGGCGGCATAGTTGGTCTGCCCTCCCTGGCCCGCGATGCCAGAGACGGAGCTGACGTTGATGATGCGGCCCTGCCGCTGGCGCACCATCGGTCGGGCGGCGGCCTTGCAGCAATTGAACACGCTCTTGAGATTGGTGCGCAGGACGTCGTCCCAATCCCCCTCTTTCATCAACATCAACAATTGATCGCGGGTGGTGCCGGCGTTGTTGACCAGCACGTCAATCCGGCCAAATCTGTCCAGCGCCGCCTGGATCAGCCCCGCCGCCTGCTCGAAATCGCCCACGTCCGCCTGCACCGCCACGGCCTGCCCGCCGGCAGCCTCGATGGTTTCCACGACCTCAGCGCCAGCCTGCGCGTTGCGGTTGTAGTTGACCACGACGCTGGCCCCGCGCCGCGCCAGTTCCAGCGCGATGGCCCGCCCGATGCCGCGCGACGCGCCGGTCACGACGGCGACTTTGTTCTCTAACGATTTATCCATAGTTTCCTCGGTTCAAGTTCAGCGACCCTCATGGGCTGGTTGGCTCTAACTCATTGATAGCTTGCTTCACGCATCAGTGGTGTCCATCCAATAAACGTACATCTTCAAGGTCTTTTGCACGACCAGCAGCACGTTTTGAAGCTATCAAATCCAGCTTGGATACAACATAGAATTCTTGCCCCTGGTAACTCATAGTTTCTCGTCGCTCCCACACAGCGGCAAACGCAATACCCGGCGTCTGTGTCTGCACATCAAGCTGTACCCAATCTCTGAAAATGGTAATCTCGTGCGCCAACAAGTCTTCAACGGTGGTCAACGTGGCGGTCCCGAACTGGGCTTCCAGCAATGCCGCCAGTAAACATTGCGCGTTCTCGCGCGTCGCCTCAATCAGAATATCCAGATCAAACGTGGCGCGTGGCACACCATGCAACACCGCCGCTATACCGCCAATGACCACGTACTTGACGTTATGCCGGTGTAAGGACGCGAATACGCCCTGCAAGCGGTTGAGCATCTTTTCGCTCCACTATCTTGGGATTAGCTGTCAGCAGCAGATCGGTAAACCAACACAACATATCCATCCGTTCTTGCAACGACAAACTCTGAAACCAACGAGCTTTAGCTTCTATGCTTTCTGCTTGCCAATTGTGTGCAACAGTTTGGCTTGCCAATACTCCCTCCTCTGACACTGCCAGCCCATCACAATACATCGCAGTTGGCCCCGCGCCGCGCCGTTTCCAGCGTGATGGCCCGCCCGATGCCGCGCGACGCGCCGGTCACGACGGCGACTTTGTTCTCTAACGATCTATCCACAGCCTGCTCCTGCGCCTGCCAACTTCCGATACACCTCGTCTATCATCGCCAGTGCGCCTAATAAACCTCATCGTGCGTACCAATGTCAAGCAACACAATAACTTCGCCGCCACCGGTGGGATTCTGTTCAATCGAAAACAAGATCCGGCAATCGTAGCCACAGCTACATGCGCGTAAGCCTTCGAGCGTCCCGCTCAACTTGTGTGTACCCAGTGATGCTACAAAAACGTCTTCCTGCATTTGCATCAAGGCATTCTCAATACGCTTCTGCAACTTTGCATTACGCCGAACGAACTTGTAGAAGGCCCGCTTGAACTTTGATGTCAAAACCAGTTCTCGTCTCATTCCTGGTCTTCCAATGATTGCTGAAGCTCAGTAATCACCGCTTGTGCTGATTGTGGATCGAGTTGTCCACTGCGAAAGGCCGCCAAAGATTCCTGGGCATCACGGGCAATTTCACGACGCCGAGCTTCAGTACGCCAACCACGAATCAGATCAACGAGCATCTCTCGCTGTTCATCTGGAAATTGCCTGACCGTCTCTACCACTTGCTCAAACGTCATAGTCATTGGATTACCTCCTGGTTGACCGACAAATCTTGCAATCAATAGCCCGCCCGATGCCGCGCGACGCACCGGTCACGACGGCGACTTTGTTCTCCAGTGATCTATCCACAGCCTGCTCCTGCGCCTGCCAACTTGCCCTATCGCAGCGCCCAGTACAGAATGCCGACGTTGATCAGGACGGCGAAAACGAACCACTTGTCCCACGTCAGAGCGATCAGTAGCAGCGAGGCCACAGCCGAGATGAGCGCCAAAGTCTTGAACCAACTGGCGGGAACCAACAATCCCCAATGGCTGAGAGCAAGAAGTATGAACCCGATCATGGCGACGACTACCAGAGCAACCACTACTGGTTTCACTACCGAAAGGCTCAACCCCACCCGCGTCACCAGCCACGATTTCCCGGCCGTCATCGGGAAATCCGGTTCGGGGGGCACAAAGTAGAGCGCGTGAACCAGGCCGTGAGCGATCAGGAATAGACCAACCAGAATTCTTACCATTTTGCCTTCTTACTGATTTCTTGCCGCGGTACGGCCAAGTCGCTGCTTTCCTGCCTCACCATCACGTTAGAACTACCAATTACCCAACAACCGCGCACAGATTCCTTCGACAAGCTCACCCCTCCCGAGCCAGAGCCTGCTCGGTGGTCAGCCTCTCCACCCCCTGCCCGATCATCCTTTTTGCCTCGGCTACACCTCTATGCCTTCAACAGTTCTTCAATCTCAAGAACAAGCGCCGGTAGATTAGGGCGTGTAAAGCTCATACTCGGCGCAGGGATACGATTACACTTGATGTTCGGGGAAATATGCTTGTGGTGTGGGTGCGTGCTGACAAGTGTTGGGTCGTTTGTGTGAGGCTGGGCGTCATACCAGGCGAATTTATCTGCTCCACACCACAGCTCGTATCCATAGAACTCGATCTCTACAGTGCCAGTGTCAAAGGACAGACGTTCCTTGATGGTGATTCGATACCCTTGAGCGAAATTCAACTCACCTTGTAGCACCGCCACCCGCCTACCGCGTTGAACGATTACCAGTGTCGAGCGTTGGATGGAGGAAAAGCGCTGCTTTAGAGTATAGATGTATTCCTCGTAGTCACGAAGCGACTGGAATGGGTTCACGCTGTACAGTCCTCTCGATCACACTCACCAGAGTTGGCGTTCGTTCTCGCAGGGCCTGGATGGTACGGCGATACTGTTCACGACGACGGAGCAAGATTTTCCATGCGCCAGCCCAGTCAGCCCAGTCGAGTATCCAGGAGTCATCTTCGGGTTCCTCGCCAGCGATGTATGATTCGTAGAATGTCTCTGAAAGGACACCATACTTTCGCTCGTAGGCTTCTATATCCTCGTTGAGAGCGTGAATATCAATGATAATGTCCTGCAAAGTCATCTCCTGATGCACCATAATCACACCTCCTGACCCCATTGTACCGCTTTATCGCACGTAATACAAGATTCCAAGTACATCAGCCGAAAGCGACGGGGCGCCCATCGCGGTATCACTGACAATTACCCAACAGCCCCCACACAAATTCCTTCGACAAGCTCACCCATCCCGAGCCAGAGCCTGCGCGGTGGTCAGCCTCTGCACCCCGCGATCAATGCGTTTCACCAGGCCGGTCAGCACCTCCTGCGGCCCCACCTCGACGAAGCAGCCCACCCCCTGCCCGATCATCCAGCGCACTGATTCGGCCCAGCGCACGGGGGAAGTGAGCTGCCGGCCCAGGGCGTCACGGATGTCGGCGGGGTCGGTGAGGGGAGCGGCGGCAGCGTTCGCCACGATAGGGACAGCAGGTTCGTGGAACGTGGTCGCAGCGAGGGCGTCACGGAACTCGGCGGCGACCTCGGCCATCAAGGGAGAGTGGGCCGCGATGCTCACGGCCAGCCGCACCACCTTTCTGGCTCCCTGTTCCCCAGCCCGCTCCAGCGCCCGTTCCAGCGGGCCGAACGCGCCAGAGATGACGACCTGACCGGGGCAGTTGTCGTTGGCGACGCCGACGTACTCCCCACTCAATTCCCGCACCTGGACGCAGAGCGTCTCCAGCGGCTCCCGCTCCAGCCCGATCACGGCCGCCATTCCGCCGGGGCTGCGCTCGCCAGCCTCCTTCATCAACCGGCCGCGCTCGCGCACCAGCCGCAGCCCATCTTCGAAGGAAAGAGCGCCCCCCGCCGCCAGCGCGCTGAACTCGCCCATGCTGTGCCCGGCGACGTAGGTGGGAACATCCCATCCCCGCTCCTCCAACGCTCGCAACGCAGCCACGCTGGCGACGAAAATGGCCGGCTGCGTGTTCGACGTGTCGTTCAATCGCTCAGCCGGCCCCTCGAAGCACAAGCGGGACAGGGGGATATCCAGAATATCATCCGCTCGCTCAAACAAGGCGCGGGCCGCCGGGGAAGCATCGTAAAACTCGCGCCCCATTCCTACGTATTGAGAACCCTGGCCCGGAAACAGATAGGCGCACCCGTCCGTCAATAGACACCCCCTGTTCGATTGACGTTTCACGCTTAACGTTCGACGTTTTACTCTTCTTCGATTTCGATAACCTGAGCGCCACGGTAGGTGCCGCAGGCGAGGCAAACGTGGTGAGGCAGCACCGGTTCACCGCATTGCGGGCAGGGCACCGTTTGCTTCGCCTTGAGCGTCCAGTTAGCTCGCCGTTTTCTCCCCCGGGTCTTGGATATCTTGCGCTTTGGTAATGCTCCCATTTTCCTTACACATTCCTTTCCGATAACTGCTCGGACTCAATCCGCCCTCGAACCAGCCTGAGCAGTCACCATTTCCGATTGATCCGCTCCATCCATCCAAACTCTGAAATCACAAGGGACGTATTATAGGAGCGAGCAGTGAACCTGTCAAGGTGAATCGCCGCCCCCTTCGACCTCGCCTGCGGCGAGCGAGCGGCTCTCTCGCCCTTCTCGCTCAACCTGGATAGCGCGAATACCGTTCACAATCACTGTCAGCGCCTGCTTTAGATCCTGCTCCAGTTGGCACAGCACGTCGAAAGCATAGTTATCGGCCCCGGCGCGCACGTCTTCCGCCTCCCGCTCGGCCTGTTCGCGGATAGCAGCGGCCCGCTCCTCGGCGGTCTTGACGAGGACGTGCTCGGTCGTCAGTTGCATCGCTTCGCTCCGCGCCAGTGAGATGACGCGCTCCGCCTCTTCCTGAGCCTGGGCCAGAGTACGATCTTTGTCGCGCATAGTCCGCTCGGCGCGGCGCACCTCATCGGGGATGGAAATGCGCATCTGGTCGAGCAGGGGCCAGATATTGCGCTCGTCCACCAGCCGCAAACCGCTGAAGGGCAACCGCTTGCTCTTTTTGATGACTTCTTCCAGACGGTCAATCAGGTGCAAGATGTCCATATTGGC
The DNA here is from genome assembly GCA_964393895.1 of uncultured Anaerolineales bacterium. Classification (GTDB taxonomy): domain Bacteria; phylum Chloroflexota; class Anaerolineae; order B4-G1; family B4-G1; genus B4-G1. The sequence continues at coordinate 22,470 of CAYMWP010000042.1, forward strand.
CTCCCACGTTCAATCACGCAGCGAAACGAGCGGCACCGGCTCTTGGGTCTTTTCCCGCTCGCGCCATTTTGCCTCCAATGCGGCCGCGACGCGCGGAGTCGCCATTCCACTTACGTCACCCCCCAGCAGCGCAATCTCCTTGACGATACTGGAACTCAGGAAAGCGTGAGCCTGGCGCGTCATCAGACACACAGATTCGACCTCCGGCGCTAGTTGACGGTTGGTGAGCGCCATCTGGTACTCTAACTCAAAGTCAGAGATGACGCGCAACCCGCGCACTATGGCCTGCGCCCCGACCTGACGGGCAAACTCGACCGTCAAGCCGCCATAAGATGTCACGCGCACGTTGGGAAAACCGGATAGAGCCTGGCGCGCCAGCTCCACCCGCTCCTCGACGGTGAACATCAAGTGCTTTGCCGGCCGGTCGTAGACGGCGACCACCAACTCGTCAAAGATGATGGCCGCGCGGGTGGCAATATCCACGTGTCCCAGGTGAATTGGGTCAAAAGTGCCGGGATAGAGTGCGATGTGATTCAACTGACCTCCCCTTCACCTTTCCAAAATCGCGTCACCTGCCGGGCAAGCAGACGGTTGTCCGGATGGGCCAGTTCTGGATCGGTTTCAAAAAAGTCGCGAGCGGCCTCGCGGGCGGCCTCGACGAGCTGCAAATCGGCCACGCTGGCCAGCTTGAGGTCGGGAAAGCCCGACTGACGAGTGCCGAGGAACTCGCCCGGCCCACGCATCTCTAAATCCTTTTGCGCCAGCTCAAAACCATCGTTGGTGCTCTCGACCGCCTGCAACCGCTCATGCGCCTCTGGAGACGAGGAGCCAGAGACCAAAAGGCAGTAAGAATCGTGCTCGCCCCGGCCCACGCGGCCCCGGAACTGGTGAAGTTGCGCCAATCCAAAGCGATCAGCCCCCTCGACGAGCATCGCGCTGGCGTTGGGCACGTCAATCCCCACCTCGACGACGGACGTGGAGACCAGAATGTCCAACTCTCCACGGGCAAAGCGGGCCATTGCCTCCTCTTTCTCCTCCCCCTTCATCCGGCCGTGCAACAGTCCCAGCCGCAGGTCGGGAAAGATATGTTTCTGTAGCCGCCCGTGCTCTTCGACGGCCGCTTTAGCCTCGATCTTGTCCGACTCTTCGACTAGCGGGCAGATGATGAACGCCTGGCGACCATTTTCGACCTGGCTGCGCAAGAAACTGTAAGCCCGTTCCCGCTCGGTGGGCAGAATCAGGCGGGTGACGATCGGCTTGCGCCCCGGCGGCATCTCGTCAATGACCGAGACGTCCAGGTGCCCCCACAGGGTCAATTCGAGCGAGCGGGGGATGGGAGTGGCCGTCATCACCAGCAGGTGGGGGTTGTACCCCTTCTGCCGCAGCGCGGCCCGCTGCCCCACGCCAAAGCGATGCTGCTCGTCAATCACCGCCAGGGCCAATTCCTGGAATTGGACGCTTTCCTGAATCAGCGCGTGAGTGCCAACGACGGCTTCCACGCTGCCATCGGCCAGCCCGGCGTAAACCCTCTCCCGCTCCTGCCCGGTGACGCTGCTGGTGAGCAACCCGAGATTGGGGATCCGAGATCTGAGGTTGGAGAAATGCTGCTCGGCCAGAACTTCGGTGGGGACCATCAGCGCCGCTTGAGCGCCGGCAGCCACCGTCAGCGCCATAGCCGCCGCCGCCACGATCGTCTTGCCGGAACCTACGTCCCCCTGGAGCAGCCGGTTCATCGGGCGCTCTGAGCGCAGGTCGGCGACGATCTGGCGCAGCGCGCGCTGCTGGGAGCCGGTCAACTCGAACGGTAGACTGGCGAGAAAATCATCAAGGGCGCGATCGTCCGCCGGCAGCGGCTTGCCCGGTTCAGAGCGCCACAGGTGGCGGCGGCGCAACAGGCCGATCTGTAACACGAACAACTCGTCAAAGGCCAGGCGGTGGCGGGCGCGTTCCAACGATCCCAAGTCGTCCGGAAAGTGGATCTGGGTAATGGCAGTCTCCAGATCCATCAGCCCCGCCTCACGCACCACCGACCCCGGCAAGTGGTCGGGCAACCGCTTGGGCCAATAATCCACCGTGCGCTTCATCAGACCGCGCAGCCATTTGGCGCCGATACCCTTCGTGAGAGGATAGACCGGCACGATGCGCGCGGTGTGAAGCAATTCGTCTCGCATAAATTCCCACTCGGGAGAAGTAAAGCACGGCCGGCCGAGGTACTCGTCCACCCGCCCGCTGACGACGATCTGCTTGCCCCGCCTGATCCTGTCGGCCAAGTAGGGCTGATTGAACCAGGTAGCCTCGATGGAGCCGGTGTCGTCGGAGAGGATAGCTTTGAAGAGAGAAGCGCCTCCCCGCGTCTTGTGCACGCCGGATTCCCACACTTGGGCGATGAGGGTAACCTCTTCGCCGTACTCGAGCCGGCTGATGGGCTTGAGTTGCGAGTAATCGTCGTAGCGATGGGGAAACAGGTAGAGCATATCGCGGATGGTTTGAACACCCAGCCGGGCCAGTCGCTCGGTCTGGCGGACGCCCACTCCTCGCAGAACGGAGACCGGAGAATCGAGGTCGGTGCGCGCATAAGTAGGCGCTGGTTCGCTCCGAAGAGACGTGGATGGAGCCGCTTGCTCCTGTTCCAAAGCCACACCCGTGGGCGCGGGTTCCGTCGCAACAGGTTGCGCGCGCGATTGGGAAGAAGGTGGGGAGTGGAGCATTTCTCGCAACCCGGCCAGCATTGTTCGGCGCGCGCCCTCGTCGGCAAGATCGCTGTAGGCGCGCAGCCGACCGGTCACCTCCTGCACCCACTCGTCCGCTTCGGGCCCCAGTTCATCTCCCGCTTCCTGCAACCAGGTGTCGGCGTAGCGGGCCAAGCCGCCAAAGACAGCGCGGTCCTGGCACTTTTCTGCTTCCAGTTTTAGAATCTTGATCAGTTTGTTGATGGGCATAATGATCTCACGTGGCGACCACCATAGCCACGCCCAGACCTCGCGGCCCGACGTGAGCGCCTATTATGGTAGTGGCTGCCACGGTCAATGTCTGGCTGGACGGACAAAGGTCGAGCAAGCGGTCGCGCAGGTCTGGCAACTCGGGGGCATAGGTATGGAGGAACGCCAGTCGCTCCAACGGGGCGCGGCCACGCACCAGTTCGACCAGCCGCTCGATGGCGCGGCGCCTCGTCCGCGTTCTTCCCACGTCACTGACCTTGCCCAGAAACACCTCCACGATCGGCTTGAGACGCAGAATTTGAGCCGCTTTCGCCCGCGCCCAACTCACCCGTCCACTGCGGCGCATATACTCCAAAGTGTCGAGCATGGCATAGACCCGCACGCGGGGCTTTAGATCCTCGATCAGGGCCACGATTTCACGACCGCTCTGACCGGCCGCGGCAGCCTCCGCCGCCGCAACGACCATCCATCCGAGGCCCATCGAGAGCTGCCCCGAGTCCACGACGTGCACCTTCAACTCTGGCGCGTCCTGCGCCCCCAACCGGGCAACGTTGTGCATCCCGCTCAGACTGGTCGAAACCACGATGGCGATCACCTCGTCCGCTTCATCCACCAGGTTGCGGTAGGCGGCGGTGAACTCGTAGGCCGGCGGCACGGCGGTGGTCGGTATGGACGACATCTCGGGCAAGCGAGCGTAGAACTCCTCCCTGCTAAAATCCTCGGAAGGCGCGTCCCGGTAACTATGGTTGGCGATCTGGACGTAGGCCGGCACGACAGTGATGTGCAGCCGCTCCGCCAGCTCCGGGGGCACGTCGGACGTGCTATCGGTGACGATGCGTACTCGACTCACCGAGGCAACACCTCCCGGCCTGGGCCCTCGTACACTATCAGGCCGGTCCCATCCGGCCCGATGTGCGAAGCCGGCAACGGCCCATAAAGCAAGATGGGGAACTCGTGGCCTGGCGCGATGGATTCCAGCCGGTCTCGCAATATCTTTGTTTTCTGGGTAGGATAGGGAGTGCTCTGCAAAATGGCTATCCGTTCGATGTCGGAGAACTCGCTGGCGAACTCGATCAACTTGTCCATCGCCCGATCACGGCTGCGCACCTTTTCCATCGGAATGATCTCGCCCTCCTCCATCGCCAGGAAGGGTCTGATGTCCAACATGGTGCCCAACACGGCCTGAGCCGGACTGATGCGCCCGCTATGCTCCAAATAGTCCAGGGTATCGGTGACGAAAACGATATAGATGCGCCGAACCATTCCCCGGATCCGGCGCACGATCTCGTCCAGGGTAACGGAATCCCGGGCCAGTTGGGCCGCTGCCTGCACCAGGATGCTCAACCCCAGGGAAAGCGTCTCGGAATCCAGAACTATGACGTCGCAACGCCCCAGGAACTCGCGGGCCGCCGCCTGCGCCTCGCGGCAGATGAGACTGAGGCTGTCCGACGAGTGAATCGAGAGGATCTGGTCGGTCTTGAGCAACAGGTGATCGTACACGCGCCTAAATTGCTCGGCGGTCGGGCCGACGATCTCCGGGTGGACGCGATCGCGCCCCATACGAAGCAACAACTCCTCGTGGTCCAAATCAGCGCCATCCTGGTAGGTTTTATCACCGATACGGACGGTCAGCGGTACAACGGTGATCCCTAGTTGTTCGACGACACCCGGCTCAATAGTTGCTGCACTGTCAGTAACAATGTGAACTCTGGTCACGCTCTCTACTCCACTGAAAGAATATAATGATAATGCGGCTGTCCGCCAAAAATGACTTCGATCTCGTGGTCAGGCCAATCCTGCTGCAAGAGGTCGGCCAGCGAGGACGCATCCTCTTCTCCGACTCCCTCGCCGCGGTACAAAGTGATGATCTCACACTCGGACGTTCCCATCTCTTTCAACAAAGCCGCCACGACATCTTGGATCGCGTCACCGGTCACTTTGAGATCTCCGTCGTGCAAGCCAATGACCTGTCCCTTGACAACCTCCACGCCGTTGATCTTTGCGGAACGGGTTGCAGTGGTTACTTCACCCGTTTCCACCTCTTCCATCGCGCTCGTCATCACGGCCACGTTGGTCTCAAAATCGGCCTGGTAGTTGAGCGCCATGAGCGCCGTGAGGCCCTGCGGAATGGAGCGGCTGGGAACGACGGCGATGGGCTTGTCGCTGAGGCCGCAAGCCTGCTCGGAGGCCAGGATGACGTTGCCGTTGTTAGGCAACAGAACCACCTGCTTGGCCGGCAGGCTCTCCGCCGCCTCCAACAAGTCCTGGGTACTGGGATTCATCGTCTGTCCCCCGCGCACGATACCGCCCACGCCCAGGCTTTGAAAGACGTGGGCCAGTCCATCTCCCGCCACGACGGCCACGACGCCGATCTCGTCGGAAACCTGATGCGTTGGTTCAGGCGGCAACTCGCGCCCGGCGATGAAATCCTGGTATTGGGCCTGCATATCCTCCACCACCACATCGCGCAGCGACCCCAGACTGGCCCCATAGCTGATGGGGATACCCGGATCAGGTACGTGCACGTGCACTTTGATCGTCGCGGGGTCGCCCACGACGAGCGGGCACTCGCCCATCTCTGCGATCCTCTGCCGGATGTCGTCCACTGGTAGGTCTTGCCCGACGATGAGGAACTGCACGTCGTAGCCATAGCCGACTTCACCGGGGGCAAATTCGGTGGCAATGAGGTCCACCGCCCCTGTCATCTCCAAGTCCTCGGCCACGGGTTCTCCTCGCATCTGGCGCAACATTCCCTCCAGGATGATGAACAACCCCTGGCCGCCGGCGTCCACCACGCCGGCCTCTTTGAGCACCGGCAGCAGCGAAGGCGTAAGTAAGACTGCCTCGTGGGCAGCGAATACCATGTGCTCCAGGATACGCACCAGGTCTTTTGTATCCTCCGCCCCCCGAGTCGCGGCGTCGGCGACAGCGCGGGCGACGGTGAGGATCGTACCCTCGACCGGCTTGACCACGCCCTTGTAGGCCGTCACCTCCGCCTCCCGGCAGGCGGCGACCAGGTCCTGAGCGCGATAAACCTCCTTCTTCTCCAGGCTACGCGCGAAACCACGCCAGATCTGGGAAAGGATAACGCCAGAGTTACCTCGAGCGCCCATCAGTGCGCCGTGAGCCATCTGGTGGGCCACCCGCCCCACGTTGCGCTCCGGCGTGTCCTTGATCTCGTCCCAGGCAGACCGCATCGTCAATACCATATTGGTTCCGGTATCGCCGTCGGGGACCGGATAGACATTGAGCACATTGATCGCATCCTGATGGTACTGCAACCAGGCCAGCCCCGCCTTGACCAATCGCTTAAAGCCCTGGCCGTCCGTGGATAGGCGCGCATGTCGTCGTGCAACCATCGCTGATTTTTCGTCTGTCAACCTGCTCCCCCCCATCTCAATCAACGTCGCTGACACGCAACCCCTCGACGTGTACGTTCACTTCGGCGACGGGTATGCCCAGCGCCCGTTCGACGCTGAATTTGACAACGTTCATAACGCTACGAGCTACGGCGACGATGCGGACGCCATACTCGACGATCACGTAAACGTTGATAATGATCCGGCCTTCTTCGATACGCACCTCGATCCCGCGTTTCCTGGTGCTAGAAATAGCGGTGGCAATACCGGTGGCCAGGTCCTTGTCCGCGGTACCCACGACACCGTAACAGCTCGAAACCGCCTCGCTGGCGATGCTGGCGATGGCGGCGGGTGAAACTTCGACACGCCCTAGACTATGCTCTTGTTCTGGCACAAGCTCCTCCAATCCCCGATCACGGCGGGTTGCGCGAAAGGCTGTCTCGTGGTATGATACGCTCCATATAACTACTCAGCCTAACACCAATTCAGACCTCCGAGGTCTTGATTGAGCTATTTCAAGTGTGAAACACCAACCATTTTCGGCAGCGACGGTGGGTGAAATGGCTGTCCAAGACCTCGGAGGTCTAGCGTCCGTCAAAGAAATTTTGAGGTGATCAATAATGGCAAAATGTGAAATGTGCGGCAAAGGCCCTCAGTTTGGGCACAACGTCAGTCACTCCAAGAAAGCGACCAACCGTCAATTCAAACCCAACATCCAGCGCGTCAAGGTAGAGTTCGAGGGTAAAACACGCCGGATGTACCTCTGCACCCGTTGCCTAAGGACGCTCAACAAGAGCAACTAGAAACCCAATTGCCCCCTTACGACCGGGGGCTTTTGCGCCCTCCTCCCGCGCGAGCCGCCTCGCGAATGGCGGCGAGCGCCGCAGAAACCCCTTCCGGCGCGCCGAATATGGCCTCCCCGGCCACCAGCACCGTCGCGCCGGCAGCCACGACCGGGCCGGCCGTCTGCGGCCCAATACCGCCGTCCACCTCTAGCTCGGCCTCGCTCCCGGCGCTATCCAACATCTCCCGCACCCGCGCGATTTTGCGCAACATACTCTCGATAAAAGCCTGCCCGCCAAAACCAGGGTTGACCGTCATCACCAGCACCAGGGCCACGTCCTCAAGAACCTCGCCGATGACCGCTGGCGGCGTGGCCGGATTCAGGGAAACGCCAGGCTGCACGTCCAACGCTCGAACCTGTTGCAGAACGCGATGCAGATGCGGCGTGGCCTCGGCGTGAACGGTGAGCACGTCGGCGCCGGCCTCGGCAAAGCGCGGCACGTAGCGGGCGGGGTCGCTGATCATCAAATGCACGTCGAGGGGTAAGGTGGTGACACGACGCAGCGCCCGCACGACGGAGGGGCCGATGGTGATGTTGGGCACAAAGTGACCGTCCATCACGTCGAGGTGAATATAATCCGCGCCGGCAGCTTGAGCGCTTTGGATTGCCTCAGACAGACAGGCAAAGTCGGCGGCAAGTATGGAGGGGGCGATTTTAATTGGCCGGGTCATTAGAGGAGTATGATACAACGAGTTGCAAGATTTGGCAACTAGTCGCTCATTGCTGAATGTAATAGTGGAAATTCATTAGCCCTCGCCACGGTGCATAATGCGGAACACTGTCACGACACAAGCATCACAGTCAATCTCGTAGAGGATGCGATACTCGCCCGCCGTCAGGCGATAGGCGAATTTCGTCCCCTTCAACTTGATGCTGTCGTGCGGACGGGGCTCAATCTCCAACATCCGCAGGCGGCGCGCGATCTGGGCCGCGTGTTTCGGGTGAATACGCCGAAACCGTTTGCGGACAGCATTGTCAATCCTCAGTTGAAAGGCCGGCGTCATGGTCATCCAAGTTGTAGCCAGTCGCCTGTTCGTAATCCTCGACCAGTTCATCCAAGGAGATAAACTCTGTCGCCATAGACTTGGCTTCCAGCAGCAATTGCCGGTCGCGCTCCATTTCCAGGCGGCGGAGGCGCTCCTCGCGGGCCTCATACTCCTCGTAGCGCATGACGACAGCAGCAGGGCGACCGCGCTGGGTGAGAACTAGGGGGCGGCTCTCCAGAGAAGCGAGCAATTCTCTAGCCCGGTTGCGGAACTCGGTTACGGGAACAATTCGAGCCAACATTTCTGTGCTCCTCACACCTCATGGACTAACACTTTTAACATTGACATTTCGAGTGTCAGGATGTAACCTGA